>JBPCTR010000281.1:0-11073 GCA_051011575.1 Acidimicrobiales bacterium
ACGTCACAGCGTTGATGGAGGCCAAGAGCGCGATGGAGGTCATCGTCGCCGCCCCGACGGCGGGAGCGTGTGCGACGTTCCCGGGTGCATTGCTCGCCGCGATCGACGAGGTCGGTGCGTCCGACGAGATGTCGGCCCGGGCGCTTCTCACCGGCGGGTTGATCGGCGTGTTCATCACGAATCGCTCGAGCTTTGCGGCCGAGGTCGGCGGCTGTCAGGCCGAGACAGGTGCGGGCGCCGCGATGGCCGCCGCGGCGCTGGTCGAGCTGGCTGGGGGTTCTGCAGCTCGGTCGTTGTCGGCGGCAAGCCAGTCGCTCCAGAACGTTCTGGGCCTGATCTGCGATCCAGTCGGGAACCGGGTCGAGGCGCCGTGTCTGGGACGTAATGTGAGCGGCGCCGCCAACGCGCTCAGCTGCGCCAACATGGCACTCGCGGGGTACGACCACGTGATCCCCTTCGATGAGGTCGTCGACGCTCATCGCCAAGTGAGCGAGATGATGGCGCGCGAACTGCGCTGCACCGGACTCGGCGGCCTTGCCATCACTCCCACCGCCCAGCGAATCGAACTCACACTGAAGAGGTAGAGTTCACCTCATACATCCGGGGAGCTCGGGACAGCCGGGCTGAGAGGGTGACCACCGCGTCGCCGACCCGCACAACCTGAACTGGGTAATGCCAGCGGAGGAAGCCATGTCCATCAGACTCACCCCCCTCGTTCGATCGTTCGCCATCCTCGCGGTGCTCGCTATCACCGCCGGAGCCTGTGGCAGCTCCGAAGTCACCACGTCGGCCGAATGCTTCGAGGACCCGGGGCTCGAGGCGATCGCCGCTCCGGACGGCGACCTCAGCGGTTCGACGCTCACACTCGCCACGCACGACTCCTTCTTTCTCAGTGAGGGCACGTTGGATGCCTTCACGGATGACACCGGGATCACCGTCGAACAGATCGCGGTGGGCGACGCCGGCCAGCTCGTGAGCCAGTCGATTCTCACCGCCGAGAATCCGACCGCCGATGTGCTGTTCGGCATCGACAACACCTTCCTTTGTCGGGGTCTCGAAGCCAGCATCTTCACCCCCTACGCCTCCCCCGCTCTCGCCTCGGTCGACGACGCGCTCGAGCTGGATCCTCACAACCGCGTCACCCCGATCAGCTACGGCGACGTCTGTGTGAACTACTGGACCGAGGCCCTGCCCGGCGACGCTCCCACCTCGCTCGACGATCTCATCGATCCGGCAAATGTCGGTCAGTTCGTGACCGAGAATCCCGAGACCTCGTCGCCCGGATTCGCTTTCCTGCTCGCCACGATCGCCGAGTACGGCGACCCCGGCTGGGAGGACTTCTGGCGCTCGCTCGTCGAGAACGACGTGTCGGTCACCGCCGGGTGGAACGACGCCTACTACGGAGAGTTCGCGGCTGGAGGCGGCCCGCGCTCGATCGTCACCAGCTATGCATCGAGCCCGTCCGCCGAATTTCTGTTCGCCGATCCGCCGGTCGAGGCTCCTCCGACGGGCGTGCTGTCGGACAGCTGCTTTCGTCAGATCGAGTTCGCCGGAATCCTCACCGGCACCGCCCAGCCCGCCGCGGCGGCCGCGCTGATCGACTTCATGTTGAGCACCACCTATCAGGAGGACGTGCCGCTCAACATGTTCGTGTACCCCGCCAACACCAATGCGGCGCTGCCAACTGCCTTCGTCGAGTTCGGCCCGCTCGTCGACGACGCGCTCGTCCTCGACCCCGCGGTCATCGAGGCGAATCGTGACGACTGGACCGAACGCTGGAACGAGATCGTGGCCGGCTGAGCATGAGTCGGCGCGCGTTCGCTGCGGCGCCCGCTGCCTTCCTGGCGATCTTCTTCGCATGGCCGGTAGCCACGCTCATCCAGCGCGGATTCGCCGACGACAGCGGTGCCCTCGGCCGACTGCTCGGGTCCGGGTCGTTTCGATCGGTGGCGTGGTTCACGCTGTGGCAGGCAATGGCGTCGACTGCACTCACAATGGCGCTCGCGATGCCACTGACGTGGGCCGTTGCCAACGTCCGGTTCCGTGGCCGCCGGCTCGTCCACGCACTCGTGACGGTGCCCTTCGTGCTTCCGACCGTGGTGGTCGCAGGCGCCTTGCTCGCCACCGGGGATCGACTCGGCCTCACCGAAGGCACCTTCGCGCTCTCGAAGTCGGTGTTCGCCATCCTCGTTGCGCACATCTTCTTCAACGTCGCCGTCGTCGTGCGGACGGTCGGCGGATACTGGAGCCAACTCAGCCGCGTCGACGAAAATGCCGCCCGCGTGCTGGGGACGTCACCTATCGCAGTATTCGTGCGCATCACGCTGCGTCGGCTTCGACCGGCCCTTCTCGCGGCGGGCTCAATCGTGTTCCTCTTCACGTTCACGTCGTTCGGCATCGTCCTGATACTCGGTGGTGCTCGGCACAGAACGATCGAGACCGAGATCTTCCGGCACGCCGTCAGCCGCACGGACTTCGGCACTGCGGCCGCGCTGTCGGTCGTGCAGCTCGTCGCCGTCGTGGTTCTCGTCACCGTGAACATCCGCCTGCGCCGCTCACTCCCCAAGAGCGACCGCATCACGATCGATCGGGCCATACGACCGCGCTCGCGCGCTGCGCGAGCGGGTGTGGCGGCGATCGTCCTCGGAACCGTGACGGTTCTGGCCGTGCCGATCGCGGCACTGATAGAGCAGTCGCTCGCCGCCGAGTCGGGATGGACGCTCGATCACTACCGGTCACTCGACAAACGCCCACCGTTCCTGACCGTCACCCCACTACGAGCCATCGCCAATTCACTCGGATTCGCGGTCGTGGCCGCCACGATTGCCACGGTTGTCGGAGGTTGGACCTCGCTCGTCATCGTGTACGGATCGAAGATCACGTCGCGCCTTCTCGAGCTCGGATATCTCCTTCCTCTCGGGACCTCCGCGGTAACGCTCGGCTTCGGGATTCTCATCACCTTCGACACCGGCGTCGCCGACCTGCGTCAGTCGTGGCTGATCGTTCCGCTGGCGCAGGCGCTGATCGGCATCCCGTTCGTGACCCGAGCGGTGGTACCGGTTCTGCGCTCGATCGATCCGCATCTCCGCGACGCGGCCGCAAGTATGGGCGCCAACCCCGCGAAAGTACGGCGAGACATCGACGCGCCGATCGCTCGGCGCGCACTGTCCGTGGGGGCAGGATTCGCGTTCGCCATCTCTCTCGGTGAGTTCGGTGCGACCTCGTTCGTCGGCCGCCGACCTGACCTGATGACGGTACCTCTTGCGATCGCGCGACTCCTGGGTCAGCCCGGCGATGTGATCCGGGCGCAGGCGATGGCGTTGAGTGTGTTGTTGATGCTGCTCACCACGGTCGTCCTGTTGATTATCGGCCGCCGCGGCGACCACGCACTGATCTGATCGCGGATCCCGACGGCGATTGATTGACACCGCCGCCGCGTTGGTCCAACGTTTCGGTCGATGGAACACGTGTCCTGGACAGAGATGAAGCACGGAACGGTCGAGGACTACGCATTCCTCGGTGAGCGGTACAACGCCCACGCGCAAGGCGAACTGATCGAAAACCTCGTGAAGCTCCTGCGCGTGATGGAAGGACCCAAGCTCGGCTACCAGATCGACCGGTACCAGCACTGCCTGCAGTCGGCCACGAGGGCCTTGCGAGCCGACGAAAGCCTCGACCTCGTCGTCGCCGCCCTGCTCCACGACATCGGTGACTCGATCGCTCCGTACAACCACAGCGCCACCGCAGCCGCCCTGTTGCGCCCCTACATCGACGAACAGACCCACTGGGTCGTACTCCACCACGGCCTCTTTCAGGGCTACTACTACTTCCATCATCTGGGCGGCGATCGCGACGCCCGCGAGGTCCACAGCGGTCACGAGCACTATCAGGCCTGCGCGGACTTCTGCGAGAAATACGACCAGAACTGCTTCGATCCCGACTACGACACGCTGCCGATCGAGGCGTTCATCCCGATGATGGAAGAGCTCTTCTCCCGCGAGTCGCGCGTGCCAGGTGTGGCGCCGGCCGGCATGACCGCCGACGTTCACATCAACTGAGTCCGCCCATGCCGTTCACCCCGATCGTGGGGACCCTCGCCTACCTCTGGGATCGTCACACCGATCAGGTGCTCATGATCCAGCGCAACGCCCGACCCGACGACGACCACTTCGGCAAGATCAACGGCGTCGGGGGCAAGCTGGAACCCGACGAGGGAATCGTCGAGGGCCTTCGCCGCGAGGTCGATGAGGAGACCGGGCTCGAGCTCACCGACATCGAACTGCGGGGCACGATCACGTGGACCAACTTCGGCCCGAGGCGCGAAGAATGGCTGGGTTTTGTGTTCCTGGTCACCGGTTGGAGCGGCGTGCCGCCGGAGTCGAATGCCGAGGGATCGCTCGTGTGGATCGAGCGGAGCCGCCTGCTGCAGGCCTGCAGCGCAGACGAGCCGGAGCGGGAGGCGGCGAACCTCCCGATGTGGGAGGGCGACCGGCACTTCGTGCCCCTCGTGTTCGACGACGACCAGCGAGCCTTTCATGGCACCATGCCCTACGACAGCGATGTGCCGAAGAGTTGGACCTACGAGCGGGTCTGATGGAACGCATCATCGAGTCGAACGATGGCGTCGGGCTCCATCTCCATCACCTCGGCGGCGGCGCCGGCCAACGGCTGCTGATCTGTCACGCCACCGGGTTTCACGGACGAGCATATGCACCTCTCGCCGGCCATCTCGCCGAACGATTCGATGTGTGGGCGCTCGACTTTCGCGGTCACGGCTCTTCGACGGAACCCCGATCGGGCGACTTCAGCTGGGAAGGCATGGCCGCCGACGTGCTCGCGTGCATCGACGACCTCGGGGGGTCGAGCGTCTATGCGGTGGGACACTCGATGGGCGGCGCTGCGATCCTCCTCGCGGAGCTCGCCCGGCCGGGCGCGATCATCGCCACGTACCTCTTTGAACCGATTGTTTTCCCCGAAGGCTTCATCGTCGGGCGAGGCGACAACTCGATGGCGGCCATGGCTCGCAGGCGGCGTTCCACGTTCGCGTCGAAGGCGGAGGCTCATGAGCGTTATGCGGGTCGCCCGCCCCTCGATGCGCTCCACCCCGAAGCGCTCGCCGCCTACGTCGAATTCGGTTTCGTTCCAACAGACGACGGGATGGTCACGCTTGCGTGCACCCCGGAGAACGAGGCTCGCACGTTCGAGGCCGACGACAAGATGACGATCGATCTCGTCCGCGATCTCGAGCTCCAGGTCGCGACCGCGTGTGGGCGGACGAGTGACGGCCCCGGTCCTGCGGAGTTCGCCATACACACCGCGAGGGCCATGCCCAACGCAGTACTTCGCCGACACGACGACCTCGGTCACTTTGGTCCACTGGAGGCCCCCTCGGTCATCGCGGCCGAAATCATCGACGAGCTCGCTCCCCGGTGACCGAGCCATCGCGATCGTCGGTCGAGATCGGCGATCGATCGCTCTCGACATCGACGATGCTCGGGGGGCGACCGACGATCGTGCTCCTCCACGACGGCCTCGGGTCGATTGCACAGTGGCGATCGGTCCCCCAGCTCGTGGCCGACCACACCGGAAGTGAGGTCTTCGCATACGACCGATCGGGCCACGGTTCATCGCGACCAACTCCGGACGGGCCGTGGCCGGCCGACTGGCTCGAGCGAGAAGCCGACGTGCTCGAGCAGCTTCTCGACCTGCTCGGCATCGAACGGCCAATACTCGTCGGACACTCCGATGGTGGTTCCATCGCGCTCATTCACGCCATGAGGTTTCACCGGGCGGCGGGAGTTGTGGCCATAGCGGCCCATTCGTGGGTGGAGGACGCGGCAGTCGATCACATCGCCGGACTTCGTGGCGCGCCGGCTGCGGTGATCGCTGGTCTCAGCGTGCACCACAAGGACGCACGCGCGGTGTTCGATGCGTGGAGCGGCGTGTGGACGAGCGACGCGTTTCGAACCTGGGACCTCCGACCGACCCTCGCGGCAATCGACGTACCGGTGCTCGTCGTGCAGGGTTCCGACGACGAGTACGCCACCGACGCCCAAGCCGTCGAGACCGCACGCGCCATCGGCGACAACGCCGACCACCGACTCGTCCCGGGTGGTCATCTCCTTCACCACGACCACCCGGAGGTCGTCGCCGAGCTGGTGGCGCAGTTCGCGACTCGGATCGAGGACGATGGGTCTTCGTAGAATGCGCCCGGGGACCGAAAGGGGGGCGTCGTGACCGAGCTGAATGTCGACTTTGCGACCGGTCCCGCCGAGTACCGACACTGGACGCTCGAGATCGCATCCCCGCTCGCGACGCTTCGTATGACGGTTGACCCCAGCGGCGGACTGTTCGCCGACTACGAGCTGAAGACGAACAGCTACGACCTCGGCGTCGACATCGAGCTGTACGACATCACGCAGCGGCTCAGATTTGAACACCCCGAGGTGCGGGTCGTGGTGCTCACCGGAGGCCTCGATCGGATCTTTTGTGCAGGCGCGAACATCCAGATGCTCGCCGCTGCATCGCATGGCCACAAGGTGAACTTCTGCAAGTTCACGAACGAGACGCGCAACGCGATCGAGGATGCGAGCGCGAACTCGGGACAGGTCTGGATCGCCGCGGTGAACGGCACTGCGGCCGGGGGCGGGTACGAGTTGGCCCTCGCGTGCGACGAGATCCTCCTCGTCGACGATCGGTCATCGAGCGTGTCGCTGCCCGAGATTCCGCTGCTGGCCGTGCTTCCCGGCACAGGTGGATTGACCCGAGTGGTCGAAAAGCGCGGGGTACGGCGCGACCTGGCGGACGCGTTCTCGACCCGAACCGAAGGACTACGTGGTCAGACGGCCGCCGAGTGGGGACTTGTCGATCAGATCGCTCCGGCCAGTGCGTTCGACGAGCTGATCATGGAGCGTGTGAAACAGCGAGCCGCCGAATCCGACCGGCCGGAGTCCGCATCGGGCATCGAACTGTCACCGCTCGATCGAACCATTGGCGACGACTCGGTTCGTTACGCATACGTGGGAGCCGAGATAGATCGCACGCTCGGAACGGCCACAATCACCATCAGCGGACCGCGGGCCACCGAGCCAACGGATCCGACCGAACTCGAACAGCGCGGGGCGGCTGCCTGGATTCTTGCCACGGTACGCGAGCTCGACGACGCCATCCTGCACCTCCGCTTCAACGAGCCGACGATCGGGACGTGGGTGTTCCGAACCGAAGGCGATCCTGACGTCGTCACCGCCGCGGAATCGATACTGCTTTCGCATCCTCACCACTGGTTGGCCCGAGAGACCCGGCTGTTCTGGACGCGCACGCTCAAACGACTCGACGTGTCGTCGCGAAGTCTGATCACACTCGTCGAGCCCGGCAGCTGTTTCGCGGGTGTCCTCTGCGAGCTTCTCCTCGTGGCCGATCGCTCGTTCATGCTCGACGGGACCTGGGAGGACGCCGACGACCCACCTCTGCCGGCAACGGTCCGGCTCACCGACAGCAATCTGGGCACCTACCCGATGTCGAACGACCTGTCGCGGCTGCAGACTCGGTTCTGGCGGAACGACCACTCGCTGGCCGCTGCGCGCGAGGTGGTCGGCGAGGATCTGGCGGCCGACCTGGCCGCCCAGCGCGGGCTGGTCACGTTCATCCCCGACGACCTCGACTGGGACGACGAGATCCGCCTGATGCTCGAAGAGCGGAACAGCTTCTCCCCCGATGCGCTCACGGGTATGGAGGCGAACTACCGCTTCGTGGGCCCCGAGACGATGGAGACCAAGATCTTCGCGAGGCTTAGTGCATGGCAGAACTGGATCTTCCAACGGCCGAACGCCGTCGGCGACGAGGGAGCTCTCAAACGGTTCGGTACGGGGTCGAGGCCGGACTTCGACAAACGGAGGGTGTGAACCGATGACAGCGGTCGATATCGATGCACGAATCCCGAACAACGTGGACCTCAAGGGCGACCGCCGCCTGCAACGGGCGCTGGAGCAGTGGCAGCCGAAGTTCATCCGCTGGTGGGAGGAGTTGGGCCCGGCCGCCTTCAAACAGAACCCCGTGTACCTTCGTACGGCGATCGACGTGGGCCGCGATGGCTGGGCGAACTTCGACCACGTATCGATGCCCGATTATCGCTGGGGGATATTCCTCGCCGATCGCGAACCCGATCGAAGGATCGCTTTCGGCGACCACAAAGGCGAGCCGGTGTGGCAGGAGGTGCCCGGTGAGTATCGCTCGGAGCTACGGCGCTTGATCGTCGTCCAAGGCGACACGGAGCCCGCGTCGGTGGAGCAGCAACGAAGGTTGAGCCTGATCGCACCGTCGCTCTACGACATGCGGAACCTGTTCCAGGTCAATGTGGAAGAGGGTCGCCACCTGTGGGCGATGGTCTACCTGCTGCACGCGTACTTCGGTCGCGATGGGCGCGATGAAGCCGACGAGATGCTCGAGCGCCATTCGGGAGATGTCGACAAGCCACGCATTCTCGGCGCCTTCAACGAGGAGACGCCGGACTGGCTGTCCTTTTTCATGTTCACCTACTTCACCGATCGCGACGGCAAGTACCAGCTCGCCTCACTCCGGGAGTCAGCCTTCGATCCGTTGTCTCGAACCTGTGACTTCATGCTGAAGGAGGAGGCCCACCACATGTTCGTGGGCGCCTCGGGTGTAGGCCGGGTGGTACAACGCACCGCCGAGCTGATGCGCGAGCACGACACCGACGACGTCCATCCCCACGGCGGCGTCAACCTCGATCTGCTCCAGAAATACATCAACTTCCACTATTCGGTGTCGCTCGATCTCTTCGGCGCAGAGACGTCGACCAACGCGGCGAACTACTTCGCGGCCGGGATCAAGGGGCGTTTCCAGGAAGAGTCTCGAACGGACGATCACCGACTCAAGGAGAGCTACCGGACGGTGCCTGAGGCCACTGCCCACGGAATCGGAACACGCGAGGTGACCCAGCTCGCGGCGCTGAACGAAACCCTGCGCGACGACTACGTCGAGGATTGTCAGAAGGGGCTCGACCGCTGGAACCGGACACTCGCGGAGATCGGTATCGGTACGGTGCTCGAGCTCCCACACATCGGATTCCATCGACAGGTCGGGACTTTCCGCGATCACCACGTGTCGCCCGATGGGCGGATCGTCACCGATACCGAATGGACCGACCATCGCGATCGTTGGCTTCCCTCGGACACCGACCGAGCGCATGTGCAATCACTGATGGTCGGTGTGACCGAGCCAGGAAGGATGGCGAGTTGGGTCGCTCCCCCTTCTCGAGGAATCCATCAGAAGCCGATCGACTACGAATACGTACGGATGTAGGTCGCACATCACTTGGGGGAAGTCGGAATCATGAGCAGCTTCAACACCGCGCAGTGGCTGGTCGACCGCCATGTCGACTCGGGCCGCGGACAGCGGGTTGCAATTCGATGCCAGGGCCGCACGACCACGTACGCGGAACTCCAGGCAGAGATCTGGCGGGCCCAGGCACTGCTGAGCAGCTTGAACGTTTCGGCGGGTGATCGGGTGGCCCTCGTGCTGCAGGATGACGAGACGTTCCCCGCGCTCTTCCTGGGAGCGCAACGTTCGGGCATCGTGCCCGTGGCCATATCGACGATGCTCAAGGGACCCGAGATCGCCGCCATCGTCGCCGACTCGGGCGCTGAAACCCTTGCGATCTCATCGACGTTCGCCGCCGCGATCCCCGATGTCCTCTCCGGCGCACCTGTCGTTCGGCGCGTGATCGTGAGCGGTGACACCGAATTCGGATCGGCACCCGCTGGGATGACGCATGCGTGGGCAGATGCTCCTCCGGCCGGCGAGATGCCGCTCGCCGAGACGACGGCAGACTCGCCTGCGTTCTGGCTGTACAGCAGCGGAACGACGGGCGTACCCAAGGGTGTCATGCATCGGCACGGGAATGTGCCTGCCACGGTCGAAACGTATGCGAAGGGCGTACTCGAAATAACTGAGGACGACCGTTTTCTCTCGATCGCGAAGCTGTTCTTCGCCTACGGACTCGGTAACTCCCTCACCTTTCCGTTTGCCGTGGGGGCCACCGCAATTCTCGAACCCGCTGCGCCGACGCCTCAGGGAATGGTCGATCTCATCACGTCCGAGCAACCGACACTGTTCTTCGCCAGCCCCGGATTCGCCGCCGCCGTTCTCGACATCGATCCGGATCCCAATGTGTTCGCGCCGCTTCGAGCGACCGTGACGGCGGGCGAATCGTTGCCCGCGAACGTTCAGACGCGATTCTCCGTTCTCACCGAAAGACCGGTTCTCGACGGGATTGGCTCGACCGAACTGCTGCACATCTTCATCTCGAACACGCTCGAAGCGCAGACGCCCGGATCGAGTGGATCCCTGGTGCCGGGATACGAGGCCCAGCTTCGTGACGACAACGACAACGTGATCGACGATCCCGACACGGCGGGATTCCTCCATGTGAGGGGGCCCTCGGCAGCGCTCGGGTACTGGCAGCGCCCTGATGAAACCGCCGCTGCCTTTCATGACGGTTGGGTGCGCGCCGGCGATGTGTACACCCGATCGATCGACGGCTACTGGACATTCCTCGGTCGGAACAACGACATGATCAAGGCTGGAGGAATCTGGGTGTCGCCGGCCGAGGTCGAGAGCGTACTGATCGAACACGCCGACGTGCTGGAGGCGGCGGTCGTGGGTTCTCGCGACCAGACGGGCCTCGAAACCGCAGTCGCCTTCGTCGTCCCCGCCTCGGGAGCGACGCCTGATTCGGGCGCGTTGGACCAGCATTGCCGCGACCGGATGGCTGCATTCAAGCGTCCACGGGTGATCCACGTGGTCGAAGAGCTCCCGAAGACTGCGACTGGCAAGATCAAGCGCTACCAGCTGCGCGAGTCGGTGCGGGGGGAATCCGCTAGTTCGCCCACTCCTTGATCTTGGAGACAACACCGAGGGGGTCATCTCCGAGCGGCGTGACCGTGAGGCTGGTGACTCCGGCAGCGGCGTAGGCGGCGAGCCGGTCCTTCACGAACCCTTCGGTGCCCACGAGGCTGATCGAAGCAAGGAACTCGTCTGGGATGAGCGCGGCCG
>JBPCTR010000282.1:0-20106 GCA_051011575.1 Acidimicrobiales bacterium
CTTCTGTCGATCGGGTGGCAACACGCTACCCGGATCTGCGGGCTGACGGAGGGCCGCTCAAACGTTCAGCTTTGCCCGAGGTCGAGCCGGAGCAGCTCGAGCCGATCGGTCAGACCCTTCTCCAACCGCACGATCTGGTCGGCCGTGTTGCGCGCCTCCAGGACCCGCTGTCGGTCGATGGTGGCGATGGGGGCGAGTGCCGCCATCTGATCGAGCTTGGTGGACGGATCGTTCGAGAAACCCCACTCGTCCGGCACCTCCTGCCCCGAGCGCTCGACCGCGATCGCCATCAGGTCGTCGAGAAGTGACTGGACACCGTCGAGTGAGCCGCCGGTGTCCTCTCGCACGATTGGTCGAACCATCGCCTCCGGGTAGGGCTCCTCACCAAGCCACTCGACCACCTCGATGCGCTCCTCGCCCACCGTGGCGACAGCCCACCTGCCGTCGTCGAACCGCTGAGACTCCATGACACGTAGCGTGCACCCGACACTCACCCGATGATCGCCGCCGCCGACCTCGTGCCCGCGATCGATGAGCACCGTGCCGAAGACGGGATCGGTGCCGTCACTCGTCACGTGCTCGATCAGTGCTCGATACCGCTCCTCGAAAACGTGGAGGGGTACGAGCTGGCCGGGGAACACGGTGCTCCCCAACGGGAACATGGGCATAACCAGTTCGGCCATGAGCCCACTAAAGCGGACCGAGCACCGCCGCGGTGGGTCCTTCGGGATATTCGACCAACTCGATCGCGAGCCGGTCCTGGATGTCGATCATGTCGTCTACCGGATAGAAGTCGGTCGTGTTACCGATCCATGCGAATGTGATCGTCGATCCATCGCCTGTTTCAGCGGTGCCGGCGAGTGCGCCGACCTCGTTGAGGCGGCCCGTCTTGGCCCGCACCTTTCCCTCGGCGATCGTGTTGACCAGCCGCTCTTCGAGGGTGCCCGACTCGCCGGCAACCGCCAGACCATCGTGCACCGGTGTTCCGGCGCTGGCCTCGAGGACCTCGACGAGTAGCTGGCACGACACCCGGTTCTCCGATGCAAGACCTGAACCGTCGACCACGTCGGTCTCGGCCGTGCTGAACCCCTCGGCTCGCAGCAATGACTCGACCGCCGCCGCGCCAGCGAGCGTCGTGCCCGTTCCGCTGTCTTCGAGGCCGATCTCCTTCAGCAGCAGCTCGGCCGCCATGTTGTCGCTCACCGACATCATCTGGTCGGTGACCACCTGTGCCACATCGCTCACCAGGGGCTCCACCAGGTCACCGGCACCGACCGGTGCCTCGCCTGAGGCCGCACTCTGTCGGATCACGACCTCCCGCGCCTCGAGCAGGTCGTCAAAAAAGGCGGCCGCAAACTGGGCGGGGTCGGACGCCGCCCGCGACAACGAGTTGGCGGTGTTCTCCGGATCCCAACTCGTGAAACCGTCGTTCACCGTGAGCGCCGACAGCGGCCCGGTCTGGTTCTGTTCGGCATCGGTGAACCGTTCGGGCCAATCGGGCACGTACCGGACATCGTCGAACCGCGTCTCGTCGCCCATCACCGCGCCGGCGATCTCGGTGATGCCCAACGCGACCACGGCATCGGCGAGTCGCTCGATGTCGCTGTAGGCGTGAGGGGGGTCATAGCGGTTGGCGTACTCGGAGACCGCCAGGAGGGGGTCGCCACCGCCGATCAGCCACACATCACCTTGAACCACGCCGTCGATCACCTCGGCGTCGGTGACCAAACGGGTCTGCCAGGTGTGTTCGGCGCCGACCAGCTCGTAGACAGCGAAAGCCGTGAGCAGCTTTTGCGCCGACGCTGGCACCAGCGGGAGCGATGCATTCTCGGCGAACACCTGCTCGCCGTCCAGGTTCACGACCAGACAGCTCTGAGCCGGAAAGTCGGCGACCAATGCTTGGAGACTGTTCTGCAGGTTCTCGCGCAGCACGGGTAGGCGGAGGAATTCGGGGACCCGTCGAACCGAGAGCAGGGGCGTGCGGGCAGCGGGCGCCGACGAGCCGGGAGGCGCGGTCGTCTCCTCGGCCAGCGCAGCATCGGTGCTGACGGCTTGCCATGCGGCCACGGCTGCCACCACGAGCAGCACGATTGGGAGAATCCAGCGGCGCATGCGGGGGAAGCATAGGGAGGCCCGCCCGCCATTGCGAAGTGGCCTCCCGCCGCCGCATTCATCGCAGGCGGAAACTTACCTGCGGGTAAGCGCCTGGCCGAATGTATGGCCCGGAGATCAACAGGTAACGTGACCCCGCCGCCGAGTTGCGAAGGGATATCGCGTGTTCTCAACCGTTCTCTGGGGAATTCTCGTTGGATTCGTCCTTACCCAGATCGCGAACGTCGCCACCACGGTGTACCTCCACCGAGCATTGGCCCACAAGGCAGTCACGCTGTCCGAACCGCTCGTGGGTACGTTCCGAGGCATCATCTGGCTCCTCACCGGCATCCGTCCCCGCCAATGGGCAGCCGTGCACCGCAAGCATCACGCCTTCACCGACGAAGATGCCGACCCCCACTCCCCGCTGCAGCTGGGGTGGGTTCGGGTTCAACTCACCAATGTGGCGCTGTACCGAAAGGTCGCGCAGGACCGCGAGCAAGTCGCCAAGTTCGCCCGCGACCTACCGCCGACCTGGGCGGACCGCTGGTTCCTCGATCACGCGCTTCTCGGTCTCGGCCTCACCACCATCGTCCTCATCCTGTTCATGGGCTGGGTGGGTGGCCTCGTGGCTGTGGGATTCCATTTCGTCCTGTATCTCAGCCTGTCGGCGGCTGTGAACGCGGTGGCACACACGTTCGGAAAACGCCCATTCGAGAACTCGGCCACCAACCTTCAGTGGCTGGCCTGGCTCACCTGCGGTGAAGGACTGCACAACAACCACCACGCCGCCCCAACGTCGGCCCGCTTCTCCCTCGACGAAGGCCAGATGGACCCGGGCTGGCTGGTCATACGCGCCGCGCGCAAGCTCGGCCTTGCGACCATCAGACACGACGTCCCCGTGTTCGCCACGCCACGCGCCGCATGACCGAATCCCAAACCGGCGCCGGCATGCAAATCCTCGCGGCGCTCTACATCGACGACATCGATCTCCGGCCGGTCGACGGCCCCTCCACCCGCATCGACCTCGGCGGCGTTCAGTTCTCGGCCGCTGCGCCGAGCGAAGACGCCTTCGCATGGGCACCTCACCTCGTGGTCATCGTGCGCGGCCCCGACGACGCCGATGGCAACGGCGTTCTTGAAACCAAATTCCTGATGGATGGAGAGCAGGCGGCTCGCAGCGTGCAGCCCTTCGGTGTGGAACAGGGCCGTTTCGGATACCGCCTGGTTCGGGCCGAAATCGAGGTCACTGCACCCACCAGCGTCGAGGCCCATGTGCGACTGGACGACGGTCCCGTGATGGTCGTCCCGTTCAATCACCTGCCGCCTGCATCGGACTGATCGACCGAGGGTTTCTGAACACGCGATCGCCGACCCCGACGTGCTAGGACGTGCGTCGAAACCTCCCGCGAAGGAACCACGATGACCGATCTCGACACCCGCACGATCGCCACGATCCGCGGCATCAGCATGGACGGCCCTCACGCCGCTCGCTCGGGTCACCAGGGCACCGCCATGTCGCTCGCCCCGGTCTCCCACGTGCTCTTCAGCCGCATCATGAACTTCGACGCCAGCGCCCCCGACTGGTTCGACCGCGACCGCTTCGTCCTCTCCCCCGGTCATGCGTCGATCCTTCAGTACGCGCTTCTCCACCTCTACGGCTTTGGCCTGACCGAACAGGACCTTCGCGACTTCCGGCAATGGGGTTCGGCTACTCCGGGTCACCCCGAAGCTGGCCATACCGCAGGAGTCGAAGTGACCACGGGACCTCTGGGTCAGGGCTTCGCAAACGCGGTGGGCATGGCCATTGCCGAAGAGAGCATCCGGGCCCGCGCAGGTGCCGAAGTGTGCGACCACCACGTGTTCGGCTTGTGCTCCGACGGCGACCTCGAAGAAGGCATCAGCCACGAGGCCGCCTCTCTGGCCGGCCACCTGGGACTCGGCCGCATCGTGTTCGTGTACGACGACAACGACATCTCGATCGATGGACCCACGTCGATCAGCTTCAGCGACGACACCGCCGCCCGCTTCCGTGCCTACGGCTGGGACGTGCAGGAAGTGGGCGCGATCGGCGAAGATGTCGATGCCCTCGAAGCCGCCATCCGCGCGGGCATGGCCGTGACCAACAAGCCGTCGATCATCGTGCTCAAGACCGTGATCGGCGTGCCCGCCACCGAGTCGGCCGGTTCCCATGAAGCTCACGGCTACGCCATGTTCGACGACGAGATCGCCGCCACCAAGGAGGTACTCGGTCTTCCCGCCGACCAGACCTTCCACGTGCCCGCCGACGTGCTCGCCTCGTGTCGAGCCCTCGGCATCCGCGGAGGCTCGGCCCGCACCGACTGGGAAGGCCGCGTCGACTCGTACAGCGGCGACCGCGCGCTCCTCGACGCCATCCTCACCACCTCACCCGTCGCCGGCTGGGATGCCGGCCTCTCGTGGGAAGAGGGCTCGTCGGTCGCCACCCGCAAGGCCTCGGGCGCCGTGCTTCAGGCCCTCGCCGAAGGTATGCCGTCGGTTCTCGCCGGCGGCGCCGACCTCACCGGCAATACGGGCACGACGCTCAAGGGCATGGGCGTATTCAGCGCCGATGACCCATCGGGTCGCCAGCTCTACTTCGGTATCCGCGAACATGGCATGGGGTCGGCCATGGTTGGCATGGCTGCCCACGGCGGCATCCTCCCCGCCGGCGGTACGTTCCTCGTGTTCTCCGATTACATGCGCGGAGCCGTGAGGCTTGCGGCGCTCTCCAACCAGCGTTGTGTATTCGTGTGGACCCATGACTCGGTCGGCGTGGGCGAAGACGGCCCAACGCACCAGCCCGTCGAACACGTGGCATCGTTGCGTGCGATGCCCGGCCTGGCCGTCTGGCGCCCCGCCGACGCCAACGAGACCGCCTCTGCATGGAAGGCCGCGATCGACCTCGACGGCCCAACCGCCATGATCCTCTCCCGCCAGGGTGCCCCCGTACTCGCGGGCACGGCCGACAACGCCGATGTTGCGCGCGGTGGTTACGTGCTACGCGACACCGAGGGCGATCCCGCCGTCGTGCTCATGGGCACCGGTACCGAGGTCCAGCACTGCGTGGCCGCCGCCGATGCGCTCGCCGCCGACGGCATCGCCGCCCAGGTCGTGTCGCTCCCCTGCTGGGAGGTGTTCGACCAACAGGACGATGGCTACAAGTCGGCGGTCATTCCGGCCGGTGTTCCCTCGGTGTCCATCGAGGCCGGCTCGACGATGGGGTGGCACCGCTACGCGGACTCGCCCCTCGGCATCGACCGCTTTGGTGCCTCCGCTCCGGGCGACACCGTGATGGAGAAACTCGGCATCACCGCTGACGCGGTCGAGCAGGCGGCCCGCGCGCTGCTGTGAGCCACGGTTGGGTTGAACCCGATCGCGACACCGGCCTGCCCTAGTCTTCGAAACAACCGCCACGACTCCTGAGGATTCGCCGTGACCGAACCCAACCGCCTCCACTCCCTCTTCGCCGAGCAGGGACAGAGCCCCTGGCTCGACAACCTCCGCCGCAGCTGGATCCACAACGGCGAACTGCAGGCGTGGCTCGACAAGGGTGTGCTCGGCATCACCTCGAACCCCAGCATTTTCCAGAAGGCGATCGAGGGTTCCGACGACTACACCGAGCAGTTTCAATCGCTCCTCGCCGACGGAAAGAGCATCGAGGAGAGCTACTGGGGCCTCGTGATCACCGATATCGAAGACGCCCTCGCTCTCACCCGACCCATCTACGACGCGACCGACGGACTCGACGGCTACGTGTCGGTAGAGGTCGACCCCGGCCTCGCTCGCGACGAGGCCGGCACCGAGGCCGCCGCCCGCCAGCTGTGGGACACGATCGACGAACCCAACGTGTACATCAAGATTCCCGGCACTGCCGAAGGCGTTCCGGCCATCCGGCAGATGACCGCCGAGAAACGCAGCATCAACGTGACCCTCCTCTTCTCGGTCGAGCGCTACCGCGATGTGATGGAGGCCTACATCAGTGGTCTCGAAGTCGCCGAGGGTGACCTCTCCGCAATCTCGAGCGTGGCCTCGTTCTTCATCTCGCGAGTCGACGTCGAGGTCGACAAGCGCCTCGAGGCCATCGGCACCGACCAGGCTCTCGCCTTGCGCGGCAAGGCCGCCGTGGCCAACGGCAAACTCGCCTACGCCGCGTTCCTCGACACCTTCACCGGCCCCCGCTGGGAAGCTCTCACCGCCCGCGGTGCCCGCGTGCAGCGGCCGCTCTGGGCTTCGACGTCCACCAAGAACGAGGCGTACCCGGACACGCTCTACGTCGACACGCTCATCGGCCCCGACACGGTGAACACCATCCCCGATGCCACTTTCGATGTGTTCCGCGACCACGGCACCGTGGCCCGCACCCTCGACGCCGATGTCGACGAGGCGCGCACCGTGATCGCGGAGATCGCCGCCATGGGCATCGACATCGAAGAGGTCGCGCAGCAGCTCGAAGACGAAGGTGTGATCTCGTTCGAGAAGGCCTTCAGCACGCTGATCAACAGCCTGGAAATCAAGGCCGCCGAGCTGCAGGCCTGACCCGGGCCGTGCGCGTTGTCGTGAACGAGGTCCGGCTGGCGGTCGACGTCCGCGGTCCAGCCGAGGCTCCCAAGATGGTCCTGCTGCACGGGATGCGTGACCGGGGCAGCGAGTGGGACCGGGTCGCCAAATTGTTTGCCGACACCTATGAGGTCTTCGCCCCCGATCTCCGAGGCCACGGCGACAGTGATTGGGCAGGGCCCTACACGTTCCAGACGATGTGTGACGACGTGACGGGGCTAATCGACGCACTCGGCCTGACCTCCGTCGTACTTCTCGGCCACTCGATGGGTGGGAACATCGCATACCTCGTGGCGATGCAGCGGCCCGACCTCGTCGAACGACTGATCATCGAGGACGTGCCGCCGCCGTATGCGCTCAATCGCTCCCTCCCCGAGAAGCCCGCCGACATCGAGTCGCTCGACTTCGACTGGGAGGTCGTCCGAGGGATCGTGGCCGAGGTGTTCGCGGGAGCTCCCAAGATGTGGGATGACCTGGACACCATCGGCGCACCCACGCTCCTCATCGGTGGCGGCCCGGAGAGTCATGTGCCGCCGGACAAGCTCCGCGACGTCGCCGAGCGAATTCCCGACTGCACGATGATCACGATTCCTGCGGGGCATTACATCCACGCCACCGAACCGAACCGGTTCGCTGAGGTCGTCGAGGGATGGCTACGCGACGAGTAGAACTGCTCGGTCTGGGAGCCGACGGGCCTGTCACACCTCCTTCGTACGGTGTGGTCCATGGCGATAGCGGAGGATTTCGAACCGGTGCACCCCCGGGATTGGGTGTGGGTCAACGACGGTGTCACCGATCTGATGCTCGCCGACATGTCGATCGACATCGCCACCGCCATTCTCGAAGAAACCGCCGCTGCTACTGCCATCATCCTGATCCACAACTACCAGGAGAGGCTCTCAGCGGTCGAAACAAAACTGCTCGCGGCCCGCACCGATGCCGGGCACTCCGACCACTCGAACGAGCGACTGATCCACAACTCGGGCAAGCTCACAAAGAGCGAGACGAGGAAGCGGTCGCAGCGAGCGAGCACCGTCGCGAAGAACAAGGAACTCGGCTCGTCGCACGAAGAGGGCGAATTGTCGACCGAACAGTTGGACGCAATCGCGTGGGCCTCTTCCCGGACCGACAGCGCCGCGGCGACGGACCCGAGGTTTATCGCGCGAGTGAAGGCTGCGAACCCCGATCTTGCCCACATGCTCGGCCGCAGCCATGTCTCCGACCATCAGGCCGAACAGAACAAGACACAATCCGAACACGACCGCCAACAGGTATTGCGAAACGCCAGGAGGTACCAAACCCACGCCGGAACCAAGGTCCTTCAACTCGAAGGCCCCCAATCGACCATCGACCTCATGTGGGGGCGGCTTGTCTCCGACGCCGACCAGCTGTACCGCAACGACGGAGGCCGCGATCTCGCCGGAGAGAAACACCCGCGAACCCATGTCCAACGGTTGTTCGACGCCGCGCATCATGTGCTCGGTCGCAGTCGAGCCACCAACGAAACCGGCGGCCGAACAAGAGGCTCGAGCGGATCCGGCCGGTCATCGGTGGTCGCCACCTTCGACATTCGCGACCTCTCCTCCGACCCTGCCGAGTTGGCCCGCCTCACGGGGGAGCTCATCGGCACCGGCCGCATCCCGAAAACAGTTCTCGAACACCTGGCCTGCACCTCCGACTGGGCCGGCCTCGTGTTCGGCGCCGACGGCGAGATCCTCTGGCACGGCCGCACCCACCGCCACGCCACTCCCGCCCAATGGAAGGCGCTCGTCGTGCGCGACAAAGGCTGCGTCCTGTGCGGTGCGCGCGCCAACCGGTGCGAAGGCCATCACCTGATTCCGTGGAACGCACCGGCCAAGGGCCAAACCAACATCGATGGCCTCGCCCTCGTGTGCGTCGACTGCCACCACCGCATCCACGACACCCGCCAAACCCTCTGCCACGACCCCACCGGCGGCACCTGGAAGCTTCGACCGGCAACGCGAGCAGAGTCCCCGCCTCCCCGGCCCCATCACCGAGAAGCCCCGGCCCGGGAGTAACCGAGCTGGAGTTGGTTGCATATTGCAACCTACTACGCGTAGTATCGGCGAGCGATGCCCCACCACGCCGCCGCGGACCCACGCGCCAGTCACGAAAACGACGCAATCACGGCCGCGGTCGAGATCATCGGCGATCGGTGGTCGCTCCTCGTGCTTCGGGGCGTGTTTCGGGGGCTTCACCGCTTCGCCGAACTCCGCGACGACCTGGGCATCGCGTCGAATCTCCTCACGACCCGACTCGAGAAACTCGTGGCCGAAGGTGTCCTCGACCGGATCCCCTATCAGGACCGTCCGGTGCGCCACGAGTACCGCCTCACCGATGCCGGACGCGACCTCAGCCCCGTTCTCATCTCGATCATGCAATGGGGCGACCGCCACCGACTCGGTGGCAGCTCCGACACCACCCTCGTGCACGCCGCCTGCGGCGCCCCCGTGGTCAACACGACCCGCTGCAGCGCCTGCGACACAGATGTTGAACCCCACGACATCCGCAGCACCGACGATCACCTCCAAAAACCGACCAGCCCGACATGACCGTCCACCAGACGAAGAGAGCCGCAACCAGATGAGCCAGTACCCTTCCGGCGCCGACCTGCAGACCGAAGCTGCCCGCATCCGCGATGCGGCCACCGGTACCCGCATCACCTACTCGCCCAAGGTGTTCATCCCCCTCACCAAGTTGTGCCAGGACCGGTGCGGCTACTGCACCTTCGCCGAACCACCGGCCCGCGTCGAAGCCCCCTACATGAGCTCGGCAGAAGTCCTCAAGATCGCCCGCGGTGGCGCCCGCGCCGGCTGCCACGAAGCGCTCTTCACCCTCGGCGAACGCCCGGAACTCCGGTACCCGGTTGCTCGCCAGTGGCTCGACGAACACGGATACGGCTCGACCATCGACTATGTCGAAGCCATGGCCGAACTGGTCCTCGTGGAGACCGGCCTCCTCCCTCATGCCAACGCCGGCGCCCTCACGGCCGACGAACTACGTCAGCTCCGCCGCGTGTCGCCATCGCAGGGAATGATGATCGAGTCGCTCAACCCCGACCTCGATTCCCACAAGGGCTCCCCCGACAAGACCCCCCAGCGCCGCCTCGCAACCCTCGAAGCTGCCGGCGCCCTCGCCATCCCCTTCACCACCGGGATCCTCGTGGGCATCGGTGAAAGCCGGGACGACCGCATCGTGGCGCTCGAAGCGATCGCCGAGAGCCATCGTCGGCATGGTCACGTCCAAGAGGTGATCGTGCAGAACTTCCTCCCCAAGCCCGACACCCGCATGCATCGCGCCGACCCCTGCCCCACCTCCGACCACCTCGATGCCATCTCGCTCGCCCGCGTGATCCTGCCACCCGACGTGCATGTACAGGCTCCGCCCAATCTCACCGACCGCATCGACCAACTCGTCGAGGCTGGCATCGACGACCTGGGCGGAATCTCGCCCCTGACCCCCGACCACGTGAACCCCGAACGGCCCTGGCCCCACGTCGACAGCATCGCCGCCACCCTGGCCGACCACGGCTTCGTGCTCGCCCCCCGCCTCACCGCCCACCCGGCGTACGTGCTCGACCCCGACCGCTGGATCCACCCCGACCTGCACTTCGCGGTCATGGATCGCAGCGACAGCGAGGGCATGGGCCGCGACGACCCCGGCGCCGTCTTCCCCGAGCGCACGATGGAAGCCGGCA
Source organism: Acidimicrobiales bacterium (assembly GCA_051011575.1). Classification (GTDB taxonomy): domain Bacteria; phylum Actinomycetota; class Acidimicrobiia; order Acidimicrobiales; family SHLQ01; genus SHLQ01. Next base: position 10,388 of record JBPCTR010000282.1, read on the forward strand.
AGGTGAACGACGGCGCCGAAGTCGTGCTCATCGGCGACCGCAGCACCGCGTGGTACTCGGGTGCCGAGCAAGCTCCGCCCGTGCTCCTGCCCTCGGCCGGTTCGGCCCGGGGCGCGGTGGGCGAAGTCCTCGCCGGTGCCCGCGCCGGCCAGGAACTGGGAGAGAACGAGATCGTCACCCTGTTCTCGGCTCGCGGACCTGAGGTCGCCGCCGTGGCCGAAGTGGCCAACGAACTCCGGGCAGAGGTCAACGGCGACGTGGTCACCTACGTGGCCAACCGCAACATCAACTACACGAACGTCTGCACCTTCAAGTGCCAGTTCTGCGGCTTCTCGAAGGGTCCTCTCTCGCTCAATCTGCGCGGCGCCCCCTACCTGCTCACCCTCGACGACATCGCTGAACGCACCGCCGAGGCGTACGGCATGGGTGCCACCGAGGTCTGCCTCCAGGGCGGCATCCATCCCAACTTCGACGGCGACTACTACGTGGACGTCATCCGGGCCGTGCACGACGCCGTTCCCGACATTCACATCCACGGCTTCACCGCGCTCGAGGTCACCGAGGGCGCCAAGCGGCTGGGCGAACCCCTGCGCGACTACCTGGCCCGTCTCCGCGATGTGGGCCTCAAATCACTTCCCGGTACCGCCGCCGAGATCCTCGACGACGAGGTTCGAGAAATCCTCTGCCCCGACAAGGTCAACACCGAAGAATGGCTCGAAGCCCACCGCCTCGCGCACGAGGTGGGTCTCAGCTCCAACGTCACGATCATGTTCGGCGCGGTCGAGCAACCCGTTCACTGGGCCCGCCACATGCTTCGCACGCGGGCGCTGCAACGCGAAACCGGCGGTTTCACCGAGTTCGTCACGCTTCCCTTTGTGCACATGGCATCGCCCATTTACCTCCGAAAGCGCGCCCGCCGCGGCCCCACCTTCCGGGAAAACCTGCTCATGCACGCGGTAGGTCGAATCGTGTATCACGGCGACATCCACAACATTCAAGCGTCGTGGCCCAAGATCGGCCTGCACGGCGTGACCCAACTCCTACACGCCGGCGTGAACGACCTCGGTGGCACGCTGATCGACGAGAACATCAGCCGCGCCGCTGGAGCGAGCCACGGCACCGCACTGACCCGCACGGACTTCGAGGACGCCGTCGCTCCGCTCGGCCGAGTACTCCGTCAGCGCAACACGCAGTACGACCTGATCGACGATCCAGTAGCGCTCCCGGTGGGCTGAACCCGAGTACTGTCCCCGCGGTGGAACGACTCCCCCGATATCGCACCGGCAAGCCTGACCTCGACGATGCCATCGCCGCGCTTGTCGACACAGCCGACCTCCGCGAAGACCCCGACCTCGTGTTCGAGATGGTCGTCTCGTCGCTGCGCATGGGGCTCGAAGATGCCGGACGCGCCGACCTGAAACTGGTGAACGCCGCCCTCAAAGAGCTCAGATACGCCTTCCACGTCTTTGGCCCATACCGCGGCATCCCCAAGTGCACGATCTTCGGATCGGCTCGCATCAAACCCGGCGACCCTGCCTACGAATCCGCAAAGGAGTTCGGCCGCGAGATGGCCGACCGCGACTGGATGGTCATGACCGGCGCCGGTCCGGGGATCATGGCCGCTGGACTCGAGGGGGCGGGCGCCGAGAACAGCTTCGGAATCAACATCATGTTGCCGTTCGAAGCCTCGGCGAACGAGATCATCGCCGACGATCCCAAGCTCATCAATTTCCGGTACTTCTTCACCCGCAAGGTGACCTTCATGAAGGAGTCGACCGGTTATGCGATCCTCCCCGGCGGCTTCGGCACGATGGACGAGGCCTTCGAGCTGCTCACGCTCATGCAGACGGGCAAGACCTTCCTGGCTCCGGTCGTGCTGCTCGACCCCGTGGGCTCCACGTACTGGGAGCGCTGGCGAGCGTTCGTGGTTGACGAGCTACTCGGCGACGGCCTGATCTCGGAAGCCGACATGGGTCTGGTACACATCACGAACAGCGTGGAAGACGCGGCCGACCACGTGAGCAATTTCTACCGGAACTACCACTCGAGCCGCGCGGTCGGGCAACGCCTCGTCATCCGGACGAAGCAGCAAATCTCCGACGTCGAGCTCGGTGGTCTCAACTCCGAGTTCGCCGACATCATCGAGGAGGGCCGTATCGAGCGCATCGATGCCACCGACTCCGAGATCCGTGACAACGACAACCTCGATCTGCACCGGATCGCCTTCCGCTTCAACCGACATGGCTACGCCCGGCTTCGCAAGATGATCGACCACCTCAACGCGGTCTGATTCTCGACACGGCAACACGTCGGCGGCAAACAGAGAACCACGAGGCCGCCCCTGCGGCTGGATCCGAGCCCTCGAGCGAGGAACGAGCGGGCGTCAGAAGTCATCCGGTTCGCTGAGGATGTGGGCGGCCTTCTCGACGGCTCGTCGAGCCCGATTCAGCCGCTTCTCGTCGACCGGCAACTCGTGACCGCCGGCGTCGATCGACTGCCGTAGCCGCTCGATGCTCAGATCGGTCAGCTCCTCCGCGATCGCCTCGAGCCGCTCTCGAATGTCGTCGAATTCACCAGCCATCCAACCTCCCACGGGCGTTCCGTGCACCGCAGACGATAGCGTCGTCGCCCATGTCCGATGCGACAACGCCCTCGGCTCCTGCACCCGTCGAATGGGTCTCGTTCCTCGACGAGAAGGGCGAGACCTGGCTCTTCGACCTCTCGTTCTTTCGCTCGAACTGGAAGTGCATCTACGGCGCCGGCTGCGCGGGAATCGAAGAGACGCCCGACGTCGAGGGTCAACGCGGCTGTTGTAGTTACGGAGCTCACTTCGCCGACGACGCCGACCTCGGTCGCGTCATGGACATCGCCCGCGCCCTGCCCGCCGACCTCTGGCAGCACCATGTCCACCGGCCGGACCCAAAGAGCAACATGAGCGCTCTGGTGGATGCGCTCACCGAGGTCGACGACGACGGCGACCGCAAGACGATCACGGTCGACGGCGGTTGTGTGTTCCTGAACCGACCCGGTTTCGGTGCCGGAGCCGGCTGTGCCCTTCATATCGCGGCGGCCCGGACTGGCGTGGAACCTCTCGCGTGGAAGCCCGAAGTCTGCTGGCAGCTCCCGATTCGGGTCGAGCATCATCTCGACGATCACGACCAGCAGACCCATTTGGTACGGCAGTGGACCCGCGCCGACTGGGGCGAAGCGGGCGCCGACCTTGCGTGGTGGTGTTCAGAAGCGGCGGAGTCCTACGTCGGCACCGACAGCGTTGCCAGCTATCTGCGTGCCGAAGTGGCTGCGTTCGCGGGTGAGCGGGTGGCCGATGCGCTCATCGCTCATGCGGGCGAGCGTGCGACCGTTGTGGGACTGCCCGACCCCGTCAGGCGCTAACGCGGTACACCCTCGGAGTTGGTTGCGGCGACATGGCTCCCGAGGATCAGACCTCGGGGTTGGCTTCGACCTCGGGGTTCGACTCGAACTCCGCCCCGTCTTCTTCGTCGTCGGCGGCATCCTCGTCGCTGTCACGACTCTGCCATTCCTCGGCGACGTCAGCCCACGCATCGTGCTCGGGCTTGTGGCTGTCGTCGGAATCACCGGCGATGCTCTCAAAAAGATTTTCGAGGTCGACGTCCTGCGAGCGCTTGAGCGCTCGTGCTTCTTCGAACCTGCGATGGCGACCCTTTTTCACTGAAACCTCCAGGGTGACCGGCGATACCGACTTCCAATACTAGCCCTGAGGTTGAGGCTCAACTACGCCGGGCCGACCGGCTTTCGGGACCGTTCCTCGAGGACGAGCCCGCCGTTTCCGTCGAAAGCCAGCGCGGCTTCACCACTCATCAACCGCCGAATGGGCTCGCCGGCCAGCTCTGCCCGCCACCCCTCGTCGAGCCGAGCGCCGTCGTCACCCCGTACAAAAGCCTCGATGTCGGCCCGGGTTCCGAGCAGCGCCGGGTCGAGCCGAAGTTCGGAAGCGAGCTGTGCGACCCACGCGGCAACGAGGGCGACGGCGGGGCGCAGATCCTGACGGTTCTCTCGAATCGGATTGCCGAGCGATTTCGGCGCGGGCAGTTCCTTTCCGGCTTCCACCAGCTCGAGCATGATGCGGCCCGTATCGCCCCGCGCCAACCGATCGTCGACGCCCCGGACCGAACGCAGATCATCGGCGTTCTTGGGCTTCCGCTGAGCAATTCCAACGAGCGCCAGGTCGGAGAGAATGAAGCGGACCGGCTGATCGAGTTCGGCGGCCTTGTCCTCGCGCCACTCGGCCAGCTTGCGGGCGGCGCCGAGGGCCGGACCCTTGAGCTGACGAACGGCCTTGATGCGGCGCCAGGCCTCCTCGGGATCGCGCCGCCCTCGCGGTTGAACCCGCATGAGTTCGAACTCGGCCTCAGCCCACTCGAGCCGACCGTCGGCCTCCAATTCCTGCGACAGCTTCGATCGAAGGTCGAGCAGATGGGCCACATCGCTCGCCGCGTACTCGAGCTGTTCCTCGGTGAGTGGCCTGGCCAACCAATCGGTGAGCCGCGACGTCTTGGGGAGCGAGATACGCAGAACCCGATCGTGCAACGCGGCCAACGACGGCGTGCTCAGGCCGGTGAAGCCCGCGGCGAGCTGCGTGTCGAAGATCCGCTTGGGCATGCTTTTCGCCCAGTGTTGAAACACCTCGAGGTCCTGGCTTGCCGCGTGCAGCACCGCGACCGCATCGGTCTCGAACAGTCGCTTCAGCGGCGCCGGGCTCACCTTCAACGGGTCGATGAGCGCCACCTCGGACGCATTGTTGATCTGGATCAACGCCACCTGCGGAAAGTACGACCGTTCCCGATGGAACTCGGTGTCGATGGCATACGCCTCGACACCAATCGTGCGATCGACGAAGGCCTCGAAATCCTCGTCGTTGTCGACGACGGTGTACGAATCGGTCACCTCGGCTGATCTCCGGTCACGAACGGAAGGCCAGCAGCGACCCATCCTTTCGTGCCGCCAGCGATGTTCACCAGATCGCGGTCCGGTGAATCAAGAAACTCACACGCCTTCATCGATCGGCCACCCGCTGCACAGATGAGGTGCAGCTGCCCAGCAGGAAGTTCGTCGGTACGGCCAGCGAATTCCGACAGGGGGATGAGGACGGCACCGGCGACATGAGCCTCGTGGTACTCGTCGGCTTCGCGTACGTCGATCAGTGCCACCTCGCCTTCGTCGAGCAGAGCAGACAGATCCTGAACGCCGATTTCGCTGATGGCCATGAGGGGTGATGCTACCGGGCTGGTGAAGGCGTACCCGAGCCAGGCTCGATGGTCAGCAGATCACCCGGAGTGTCCACGTCGACGAAGGCTCGGGCGTCGGCATGGAGCACATGGACGACCCGACGAGGGCCTACGGCGCGGCGGATGGAACGCTCCCCCGCCTCCCACGCGGCAACAAGTCGAGGCAGGCTGCGGCGATGCCAGGCCGCAGCCACCCACTGCGCCCGCCCACCGACGATGGGGACGGCCACGTCGGCCGAACCCAACGATGCGACCAGGTGTTCGACGGCCGTCGAGGTGATGTGAGGAAGATCGCACGCGAGCATCACGCAGATGTCGTGATCGGCGGCCCGCATCGCGGTGAGCACGCCGCCCAACGGACCCTCGCCGGGTTCGTCGTCGGCGATGGCCGTCCACCCGGCGCGGTCGAGCATCGCGAATCGATCGGCGTCGACCCCGACCAGCAACCGACGTTCGGCGCCGGACAATGCGGCCAGGGGTCGGTCGAGCAGAACCCCGTCGTCGAGTGGGAGGAACGCCTTGTCGGTGCCCATGCGCGAGCTGCGTCCACCCGCCAGGACCGCGCCGTCGTAGCGGATCATCGGCTCAGGTGTCGGAGGGCGGCCAACTCGGGTCGAGCTGCCTGAGGAAGAGGTCACATCGCTCGGCCTCGTCGATCTCGGCGATCTCGGTGGCACATGCCTGGAGCCCTGACAGGCATCGCAGAAAGCCGCGGTTCGATTCGGCCTCCCACGTCACATAGCCGCTGCCGCGCCAACCGCTCTGACGAAGCGCATCGAGCCCTCGGTGGTATCCGATCCGGTAGGCCGAGTACTTCTCGATCGTGTCGCGCCCAAGATCCCCCAACTCGGCCCAGGCAAAGAGCGAACGCGGCGCCGATGCAACGATCGCGGCCACCGCCTCCCGCCGAGCCGGCCCTTCGATGGCTCGGGTGGCCTGGAGAGCCGCCATCCGCTCCGCCGGTTCAGGTTCCAGCACGGTTCTGGGAATCCCCGTGCCGCCGAATCGCACGTCGTGGCTGCTCATGGCACCCGAACGACGCGCAGGTTGTTCGTGACCTTCGCACTCACACCATCGCCGCCGAGCAGCGCCACCTGATCGCCGGAACGCACGATCCCTTCCGTCGACGCGAGGCGCAGTGCCTCGTCCATCATCTGCTCGCGCGTACCGCCGACGGTCAGCAGCAGCGGTGTTGTTCCCCAACTCATCGAGAGCTGGCTGAGTGTGCGTTCGTCCGTGCTGAGTCCGAGAATCATCGCTTCGGGCCGGAAGCGGGCCATCTGGCGAACCGTGAATCCCGTACCTGAGATACACATGATCGCGGCCACATCGAGTTCGCGACTCGCTCGCCATGCAGCCACGGTCATCGCGTCGGTGACCTCGGTTCCCGATCCCGACTCGGTCATGCGCAGAGCCGTGACGTTGCGGGCCCACGCCTCGTGGTCGAAGACCTCGTCGGCCTTGCGTGCGATGCGCCCCATCGTCCGAACCACGTTCACGGGATCGATGCCAACCGCGGTCTCCCCCGACAACATCACCGCGCTCGTGCCGTCCCAGACGGCGTTTGCCACGTCGGAAGCCTCGGCCCTGGTGGGCGCTGGTGCGGTGATCATCGACTCGAGCATTTGAGTTGCCGTGATCACCGGCTTACCGCCGGCGATGCATCGCTCGATGATCTTCTTCTGCGTGATGGGCAGATCTTCGATCGGAAGCTCGTTCCCGAGGTCGCCTCGCGCCACCATGATCGCTCCGGACGCTTCGATGAGGCCGTCGAGATTCTCGACGGCGGCGCGGGTCTCGATCTTCGCGACCAGGAGCGGCCCGCGTGGATGCGGCTCGGTTCCGACCCGGCGTATGTCGTGGGCCGAGCGGACGAAGCTCACCGCCACCATGTCGACGCCGGCGTCCACGAACACATCGAGCATGTCGAGATCGTGCGGCGTTGGGGTGGGCATCTGCAGCTTGTCGGCCGGAATGTGCACACCGGGCTGTCCGGTGAGCTTGCCAGCGTGCACCACGTGTCCGGCGAGCTTGTCGAGGTCGGCGCTCATGACCTCGATCACGAGCCGGCCATCACCAATGATGACGCGGTCACCCGGCGTGAACGACTGTGGCAGCGACTCGTAGTCGATCTCGATCACCTCACGAGTCGACTCGGTGCTTCCCACCACCAGACGCACCTGGTCGCCGTCCTCGAACTCGACGCCCGCGAACGGTGCCGTGCGCACCTTCGGCCCGGGAAGATCGGCGAGGATGCCCACGTGGCGCCCCTCCTCGGCCGAGACGCGGCGAACGGCGTTGTAGCGGGCCATGCCCTCGTCGACCGAGCCGTGTGACAGGTTCACACGCGCCACATCAACACCCGCCCGGATGATGCCCCGAAGGATCTCATCATCGTCGGTTGCGGGGCCGAGGCTGGCAACGATCTTGGTTCTACGCATCCGGAAAGCTTACTCAGGGTGGCGGTCTAACCTTGATTCCGTGGCGCCTCACCCGTACCTCGATCACGACGGTCCCATGGCGTTCGCTCACCGCGGAGGAGCCATCGACGCGCCCGAGAACAGCCTCGAGGCCTTCGAGATGGCGCACGACCTCGGGTTTCGCCATCTCGAGACCGACGTACACCTCACCGCCGACGGAATTCTCGTCGCCTTCCACGATTCGACGCTCGACCGCGTGACCGACGCGGGAGGAGCCATCGCAAAACGTTCCTTCGCCGAGATCGGCGAAATGCGGGTGGAAGGCAGTGGTCGGATCGCGAGCATGGAGCAGCTCCTCGAACGGTTTCCCGACACGTCGTTCAACATCGACGCCAAGGCCGACGCCGCGGTCACGCCTTTGATCGAACTCTTCGAGCGCACCGACACGTGGAATCGCGTGTGTTTCGCCTCATTCTTCGACCGCCGCATCAGACGCGCCCGCAAGATCGCCGGCGATCGGCTCTGCATCTCGGCGGGTGTCGGTCAGGTCGTGCGCCATATGGCTCGTTCGCGCGGTCTTGGCATTCGGGCGAACGACGCTCATGTGATGCAGGTACCGATCACATTCATGGGTATTCCTGTCCTGACGGCCGCGTTCGTCCGCGCCGCCCACGCCGACGGGCTCCATGTGCACGCATGGACGATCGACGAACCCGAGGAGATGCACGACCTGTTCGACATGGGTGTCGACGGAATCATGACCGATCGACCGCAGGCGCTTCGCGACGTGATGATCGACCGGGGCCTCTGGACCACCGACTGAGCGAACTATTCCTTCGAGGCCACTGCGTTCGGCGTGACGTTCATCTTCGGCTCGTACTCGACTTCGGCGACGTCGCGCGACGATCCGTCGAAGACCGAGCGCAGTTCGACTCGGCAATTCGGACACACGCCGTAGTACTCGTCCTCGGAGCGACTGCCGCCACAACGCGGGCAGGTATCGGGCGCGGGACTGCGCTCGGATTCGGTTGAGTCGTGGGTCGTCGTCTCCATCGAATGGTCAGAATAGCGCCACCGATTGCGCATGTCGGTGGTGACCGCGCGGGAGTAACGTCGATTCCATGCCGGACCTTCGAGTTCGATGCTGATCGACCCAGGATCGTTCGCGGAGATCGCGATCGTGATCGCAATCGGCTCGATCCCGATGGTCTTCGTGATGGTGGCCTTTCTTCACGCGGCGCGCGTACCCCAGTGGGTGTGGGCGTTCTCGAGCCGCACCCAGGTGGTCTGGATGGCGATGTTGCTCCTGGGTGTCGCCGTCGTACCGGTGGGAGTCGGCCTCGCGAGCTGGTACCTCTGGAAGATCAGACCAGAACTCTCCGCGATCGAACGAGGAGACATGGCTCGGCTTCCCTAAAGGTCCCGCAGCTTGCTGGAAGATCAGCCCTGCGCTCGAACGAGGGCATGTTCCACCAACTCGAGCAGGGTCGCCTTGGTTCGATCGCGATCACGCGCATCGGTGGCAACAATCGGAATGTCGTCCGGAAGGTCCAACCCTTCGCGCACAGCCTCGAGGCTGTGATGAAGCTGACCATGGAAGGCATTTACAGCCACGACGAAGGGCACGTTCGCCCTCTCGAAGTACTCGACGGCGCCGAAGCTGTCCTCGAATCGACGGGTATCGAGCAGCACCACGGCACCAATTGCGCCTCGCGTGAGCTCGTCCCACATGAATCGGAAGCGATCCTGGCCCGGCGTACCAAACAGGTAAAGCACGAGCTCGTCGCCGAGCCCAACTCGTCCGAAGTCCATCGCGACCGTGGTCGAGGTCTTCGAGGATGCGTCACCCTCGTTGTCCACATCACGACTCACCGTGGTGAGTGCGGCCTCGGTCGTGAGTGGGTCGATCTCGGAGATCGAGCCGACGAACGTCGTCTTGCCTACGGCGTAGCCGCCGGCGATAACGATCTTGACGGGAAGCGGAACCGAGCTCGTCGCACTCTCGGTTTCCCGTGCCATTTCAGAGCCTACG
>JBPCTR010000283.1:0-9953 GCA_051011575.1 Acidimicrobiales bacterium
CAGCGGAGGATCTTCTCGTGACCTCGCCGCACTTCGTCACTACTCTGAGTCGCACCAGAGCGGGAGGCAGATCATGCGACTCGATTTCGCACATGACCATTTCTGTCGGCGGGACGCATTGCGGCTGGGAGCCGCGGGCGCTGCCGCCGTCGCAGCCGGGAGCATTCTCAGCGTCGAAGCAGCGGGTGCAGCTCCACCCGGACCACCGCCAGATGGCGGGCCGTACACCGACGACATCTTCGATGCCGAGGCAGTCGCCGAGGGCGGCGTCTGGATGAGTCCCTATGGCGCGGCCGACCAGCGAGGCACGCTCAACGAGGTCACTCCCGAACGCACCCGCGACGCCTTGAAGACGCTCACCCGTGGCAGCCCGGTCAACACCTATCAACTGGGCGAAGAGATGTTCAACGGCTTCCCCGCCTTCCCGTCAAGCCCTCCGCGGCTTCACGAAATGGCCCTGCTCGTGTTCGGTTACAACGCCGGCCAGGCCTTCGTGGACGGCGGAGGCATTCAGGACCTCGACTTCCCCTTCGGCCCAAACCTGGTGGTCGGCCACGAGGAGCGCTTCGCTGAGAACTTCACCTTCCAGATCGGGAGTCAGGTCGACGGCCTGAACCACGTTGGAATCGCAGCATCCGGCCGCGGCGGCCGGTTCTACAACGACAACTTCGCCACGGACTTCATCACGCCCACCGGAACAACCGCACTGGGCAACGAGTCGATGGGGCCGATCGCCACCCGGGGGGTAATCGTCGATGTTGTCGGGCTCAAGGTGGCGACCGGCGCGACCGCTGATTACTTCATGGCTCCAAATGGTCATGCGGTTCTCAACGACAGCTACAGGATCACCATTGACGACATCGAGAATTCACTCCATCGCCAGCGGATTCACAAGCCGATCGGGCCTGGAGACGTACCCATCCTGCACACGGGCTGGACCCACATCCTCCGGAACGATCCGGGTCGCTATCTGTCACAGGAACCGGGCATCTACCTCGCGGAAGCCCGCTACCTCATCGACCGACGCGTGTCCATCGTTGCGACCGACACCTGGGGGCTGGAAGTGCTCGATCCTTCGGTGACCAGTGGGAACGCGTTCCCGTGCCATCAGGAACTGCTCGGACGAACCGGTGTACGGATCGGGGAATCGTTCGTGACTGATGCGGCCATCGCAGATGACGCCTACGAGGGCGTTCTCGTCGTCACGCCTGAAAACGTCCCGGGCGCGACCGCGGGCTCGAGCGCCCCGGCATTTCTTGCACAGCCGGGGCAATCTCCCCGATCCTGAGCGGCTGTCGTTCGGCGCGCGAGCTTGGGTCCTGCGGGACGCGTCTCTACTCCGGCTGATACCCCACGCCCTCCATCAGACGCGACCGCCGCGAGCCCATGGCTGGGGCAGCAGGCGGGCGCTCCGCCCCCTCGGGCTCGGGTTCGTAGGTGGCGCCGGTGACGATGCCTTCGGCGAAGCCGTAGAGCAGGGGCAGCGCGCCGGCGACGACGCCGCCGGTGTGGTTGATGTGCTCGAGGCCGGGGCCAATGGCCTCGGTGTCGCCCTTGATCTTCCACACGAGCTCGCCGCACTCTTCGAGCAGCGTGGCCACCCGCCCGAGCTGACTGCCGAGCACGAAGAGGAAGAAGGCCAGGCCCGCGATGAGCACGGTGATGGCGATGACGCTGAGGGTCACGAGGGTGGTCATGAGCGCACCTTTTCGAGGACACGGCCCAGGAACAGGTGGTGCTCCAGGCCTTCGTTGAGCACGCCTTCGACCCCGTCAGCCGTTTGGCCGATGAGCGCCGTGTCGCCAGTGTTCGCGGCGGCGGCCTCGAGGGTGGCCTTGATGATGGTGACCCGCTGCTCGATCGTTCGAACGAACATCACCAGCAACGAGAGCAGCGCCACGACGGCGACGATGACGACGACCCCGAGGACGATGGCGATCCACCACAGATCCTCTTGCCTGTCGGTCAGTGCAAGAAGCATGATCAACCCCCCAATTTGGCTCGGCCTCGAGCCAGTCCGTCGGTGATCGCACTCGCCGAGTCGATCGTGGTCTGCAGGCCCGAAAGTGCCGCGGTGTTCTTCACCGACTGTTCCAACGAGGTATTGATGTCGGAGGCCCGATTCCCGATCGAGCGGGCGAGCAGAAGGATCGGCACGACGAGGGCCACGACGGCCAACACGACGATGCTTCCGATCCAGAACCCGATCGTCCATCCAGTGGCAATCAACATGTCTAGATCCCCTCTGCGAAGTCTCGAACCGGCTTCAGACTTGCGTTCACCGAATCGACCACCGACGGCACGGTCGACGTCTTGTCGGCGATCACACCAACTCCTCCGGTGAGGGCCTCCAGGGTCTTGTCGACCGACCACAGATGCATTACCACCCGGAACAGGCCGAGGGCGGCAAAGAAGATGATCAAGAAGGCGATTATCACCGTCACCCACGCAACAAATGGCATTTCAGTCTCCCCCTGGCGGTAGCAACTTGGCGACCGAGCCGGCGTAACGAACGGCACCGTCGGCCACCTCGGCGACGGTCGTATCGGTCTTGGCCAACAGGTCCGGTGTGCTGTCGAGTTGGCCGATCGCCCCGACCCCCCCAGCGAGGATGTCGTCGCTGGCCTTCCGAATGCGCTCGACCGCGCCGAGCAGTCGGCTGAGCAGGGCGACAGCGACCAGCGCCGCCACCAACAACAGGATGTTTCCAATCCACCACAACATGAGCGCCTCCTACACAGCCTCGGGCGAATACGGCAAGAAGAATCGACGGAACACACGGGCGAGCGCCAGCTTGGCGGCCTGAATGCCGATGGCGAAACCGCTCGGGCTCGACGCCACGGAGCTGACCTCGTCGGGGTTTCGACCCGCAGCGATCGCGTCGAGGCGCGCCTCGGCGTTCGTCGCGAAATCTTTCAACAGGACGGCCGTGACATCGCCGACCAGACCTCGGCCGTACTGGGCCGCGGCGCCGGACAGGTTCAGATCCATCGAGACGCCGACCTTGGTCCCTCCCGGCGTCTCGTTCAGTGCCGCGTCGACCAGCATCGCCGCCTGGCCCCGGCCCTTCTTCTCCGCCCCGGCTGCATCGATTTTCAGCGTGTGATCGCCATCGTTTCGTTCGAGGATCTTTGCGTTGCCGTCGAACGACAGCTTGACCGGCCCCAGGCCGATCTCGACCCCGCCCCCGTAGTGATCGGGTCCCAGCTCCTCGTTCAGCTCGGTTCCCGGAAGGCACTTGGCGACTCCCGGGATGTCACCGAAGAACTCCCAGACCCTGTCGATCGGATGGTCGACTTCGAACTCGTCGGTTATAAGCATCAGGCCCCCGTCTTGCTTTCGAACGCCGCTCGGCAACCCGGGCAGCAGAAGTAGTAGGTCTCGTCGCCGACCTCGAGCGGATGACTCGTGGGCACGGCATCGACCGTCATCCCACAGACCGGGTCGATGGCGGTCTCGGGTTGCGGTGCATCGAGTTCGACCGAACCACCGAACTCCCCCGACGCCCGGCGCTGAACGAGCTCGGCCAGGATGGCCACCGCCATCTCCTTGTGCGTCGTGCTGCCGAGATCGAGCCCGGCCGGTATGCGCAGCGCATCAAGCTGCGCCGAGTCGATCGACTGTGTTTGAAGGAACGATCGCAGCGCCTCGCCCCGTTTCGCCGACGCCACCACACCCAGATAAGCGGGTGTTGCCTTCATTGCGGAGAGAAGCACGTCTTCATCCCCATGCCCTTGCGTGGCCACGACAACGATCGACCGCTCGGACAACAGACCCTCACTGAACGCAGCACCGTCGACGAGTTCCACGTTCCAGTCGAGTTGGCTGGCCTGCTCGGCCAGGGTCTGGGCCATCGGCGAATCGCCTACGACGACGAGATGTGGCATGGACATCACCGGCTCCAGATAGATCTGCAGGGCTCCCTCGCTCTGACACGACATCTCGACCGCGGTCGTGCCCTGCGGCAGATCGCCGAAGCGCTCGCTCGCACCGAGCGCGAGCAGCCGAGGGACTCCGGCTTCGAGGGTCTTCACCGCCTCGCGCTTGAACACCGGCTCGGCACAGGCCCCACCGATCCAGCCGTGAATCTCGCCAGACGCGGTGTAGATCGCCCGCGACCCGTGCTGGCCCGACGACGGCCCCTCGCGCCACACCACGGTGGCGAGCACAAACGCTTCGCCGCTCCTCGCCAGGTCGACGGCGCGCTCGAGCACGCCCCAACCCTCGACGGCGCGGCCCAATTTCACCGGTGGCACCTCACGAGTCGGTCTTCACCGGCGGCATTCCGGAGATGTCGTTTCCGGTCTGCAACGCGTCGTACACCCGATCGGGCAGGAGCGGCATATCGATGTTGCGCACGCCGGTGCCCTTCAGGGCGTCCATGACTGCGTTCACGAAGGCGGCGGGACCGCCCACCGTTGCGCACTCACCGATTCCCTTGGCCCCAATCGGGTGGTGCGGGCAGGGCGTGACCACTTCATGGAGTTCGAACCCAGGGGTCTCCCACGCGGTCGGAAGCAGGTAGTCCATGTAGTTGCCACCCACGCAGTTGCCGTCCTCGTCGAACGTGATGAACTGCATGTTGGCCATGGCGTAGGCCTCGGTGAGCCCGCCCATGATCTGTCCCTCGACGATCATCGGATTGATACGAACACCGCAGTCGTCGACCGCGACCACCCGAAGCACATCCCACACACCGGTCTCGGGGTCGACCTCGACCGTTGCGATGTAGCAGGCAAAGGGCCACGTGAGGTTGGGCGGGTCGTAGTACGCGTTGTTCTCGAGACCCGGCTCCATGCCGTCGGGCACGTTGCTGTAGGCGGCCATCGCACATTCCTGGATGGTCACGCCCCGGTCCTGAGCGCCACGCACATAGAACCGACCGAGTTCCCACTCGATGTCCTCGTCCGAAACCTCGAGCAGGTGGGCAGCGATTTTGCGGGCCTTGGCCCGGATCTTGCGCGACACCATCGATACCGCGGCACCGGCGACAGGCGTCGAACGGGAGGCGTACGTGCCCATCCCGAACGGGGCGGTGTCGGTGTCGCCCTCCTCGACCACGATGTCTTCGGCAGGAATACCCAGCTCGTGGGCCACGATCTGCGCCCACGTCGTCTCGTGACCCTGACCCTGACTCTTCGCTCCTGTTCGAAGAATCGCCTTGCCCGTCATGTGCACGCGTAATTCGGCGGAGTCGAACATCTTGATGCCCAAGATGTCGTACTCGCGACTGTTGCCGGCACCCAACGGCTCGGTCATGGTCGAGATGCCGATACCGAGCAGGCGCCCTCGCTTCTTGGCCTCTGCCTTCTGCGCGAGAAAGTCGTCGTACCCGATGGCGTCGAGCCCGATCTGCAGACACTTCTCGTACTGCCCAGAGTCGGTCAGGAATCCGAAAGGTGTGCGGTGCGGAAAGTCGTCGTCGCGCACAAGGTTGACTCGACGAAACTCGGCCTGATCCATGCCAAGGTCGTCGGCGGCGGCCTGCACCATGCGTTCCTGGAAGTACATCGCCTCGGTCACGCGGAAGGAACAGCGATAGGCGACACCGCCAGGTGCCTTGTTCGTGTACACACCCCTCGCCGTCAGGTGCGCCGACGGAATGTCGTAACAGGCAAACGCGGAGTGCATCAAGCCGATCTTGAACTTGCTCGGCTGTGCGTCGCTGAAGAACGCCCCGTGATCGGAGTCGGTATGCATGCGCACACCAAGGATCCGGCCGTCGTTGCGGACCGCCATCTGGCCCTTGAGATAGACATCGCGACCGAAGCCGGTCGAGATCAAGTTGCCCGACTTGTCCTCGATCCACTTGACGGGGCGCTCGAGCAGGATCGAGGCCAGGATCGACACGACATAACCCGGATACACGGGCACCTTGTTGCCGAACCCACCGCCCAGGTCGGGCGAGATGATCCGGATCATGTGCTCGGGAATCTCGGCCACGAGTGACACCGCCGCGCGGATGATGTGCGGCGCCTGGGTGGTCATGTACACCGTGAGCTTCGAGGTCGACCGGTCGTAGTCGGCGATCGACCCACACGCCTCGATCGGCGACGGATGCGAACGCGGGTAATGCATCGATATCTCCGAGACCAGATCGGCCTCGGCGAATGCCCGGTTGGTTCCCTCGCTGTCACCGACCTCCCAGTCAAAGATCACATTGTCGTTCTGGCCCACCTTGTCGTCGCGAATCCGAGGCGCGTCCGGCGCCATGGCCTGCTCGGGGTTGACGATCGGGGCGAGCGGTTCATAGTCGACGACGATCGCCTCGCAGCCGTCCTTGGCGATGTAGGGATCGTCGGCGATCACCGCTGCGACTTCCTGGCCCTGAAAGCGCACCTTGTCGGTGGCGAGCACTGCCTGAGTGTCGTACGACAACGTGGGCATCCACGCCAGGTTGCGAGCGGCCATCATCTCGCCGGTCAGCACCATACGAACACCAGGGATCGCATAGGCAGCACTGGTGTCGATCGACGTGATGCGGGCGTGAGCCAGCGGGCTGCGGAGGATCTCCATGTGCAACATCCCGGGCAAGACCACGTCGTCCACGTAGTTGCCCTTGCCCCGGATGAAACGGTTGTCTTCGACCCGGCGCCGGCTGGCACCGAGGCCACCGATCTTGACTTCATCGAGCGCCACGATCAGTTCTCCTCTGCTTCGGCGGGAGCATTCCCACCCATCTTGCTCGCGGCCCACAGGACCGCCTTGACGATGTTCTGGTAGCCGGTGCAGCGGCACAGGTTGCCCGACAGTGCCCACCGGATCTCGTCCTCGGTGGGGTTCGGGTTCTCGTCGAGAAGCGCCTTCGCCGACAGCATCATGCCCGGCGTGCAGAACCCGCACTGAAGGCCGTGCTCGTCCTTGAACCCTTCCTGAATCGGATGGAGTTCGCTCGACGTGGCCAGACCCTCGACCGTCGTGACGTCGTGCCCATTCGCCTGCACGGCGAACATCGTGCAGCTCTTCACGGGCGTGCCGTCGAACAAGACCGTGCACGCACCGCAGTTCGTCGTGTCGCAACCGGTGTGAGTGCCAGTGAGCTTGAAGCCGTTGCGCAGCAGGTGGGCCAGCAACAATCGAGGTTCGATCTGGGCCGCCCGGGGCTCGCCATTGACCCGCAGCTCGACCCGGGTGACCGGGATGTCGTCGCTGGGCGTGGGCTGCACTTCTTCGAAGAGTGACGTCATGTCAGGCCACCTGCGTTTCGGCTCGTTGGACATTGGCTGCGAGACGCGTCACGAACGTCGAGATGATATGGCGCTTGTAGGAGGCGCTGCCTCGGTGATCGGATCTGGGCTGAGCCGCCTCCGCTGCGAGGCGGGCGGCGTTGGCGACGGCCTCGGGTTCGAGCGACGACCCCACCAGTGCGGCAGCCGCTTCGTGGGCATCGATCGTCTGGGCTCCGACTCCGGTGAGTCCGATGCCGGCGTTGTTGACGGTGGGGCCCGACATGTCGAGCGCCAGCGCAACACCGGCGGTGGCGAAGTCGCCCACCCGACGCTCCAGCTTCAGATAGCCGCCGGCCCTCGCTCCCTTCGCGGCAGGAATCGCGGCCTCTATTGCGATCTCGTCGTGGGCGAGCACGGTCTGGAACGGCCCGGCAACGAAGTCCTTCACCTGGATCGCACGCTTGCCGTTCGGGCCCTGCGCAACGATCGAGCCGTCGAGCGCGATCATGCACGATGCCCAGTCACCCTGCGGGTCGGCGTGGCAGACCGAGCCCACGAACGTACCCCTCGTGCGAACGATTGGATCGGCCACAAGGTGGGCGGCCGAGGCGATCAAGGGTTGGTGGTCGGGCAGCGTGGTCGACTTCTCGAGGTCGGCATGGCGGCAGAGGGCGCCGATGCTGTAGGTCCCGTCAGCCTCCTGCCGGTGAAAGTCGAGGCCTGGGATGTTGTTGATGTCGACCAACATCGTGGGGTCTGCGAAGCGGAGTTTCATCATCGGTATGAGGCTCTGGCCGCCGGCCAGGACCTTTGCCTCGCCGTTGCCGGCGGACAAGAGCGCGATGGCGTCCTCGATGGACGTGGGCGCCTCGTAGTTGAAGCGGGATGGGTACATGTACGGGCTCTTCGTCTCGTGGTCGGATACAGACGGCGCTAGGACGCGCCACCCTCGGGGTCGGGTACGGCGCGGGGAAGGGAGTCGGGATCGGGATCGGCCCGCTTCTCCTGGTGCGGTGGCCACGGGCCCTGAACCGGCTGACCGGCCACCTTCAGGTGGTCGATGAGGTGTGGCCACGCCCAAACCGTGGGGCTGTCGCCCTCCTTCGGAGAGTCGGCGATGAGTTCGAACAGGCGCGGATTACCGGCGCTCATCCCCGATGACTCGATGGCCATATGGTTGCCCCCTGTGTTGTCCCCCGCCACCGCCCGCAGCGAGAGGTGACATTCGTCAACGTAGGCCCCGGAGGTCGGTGCCCGCCAGTCAAACGGGTCAACTCCCCACAAACGATTGCGAACCACCATCGGACCCTGCAACTGGCCAGCCGTGTTCACTGGGAGCATGACCAGCCAGATCGTGCTCGTGCGTCACGGCGAGACCGAGTGGAGCCGAGACGACAAACACACTGGCCGCACCGACATTCCGCTCACCGCGCGAGGTCGGCGGGAAGCGTCACTCGTCGCTCCGACCCTGGATGGATGGGATTTCGTCGGCCGGTTCTCGTCGCCACTCGTGAGGGCAAGCGAAACGGCGAAGTTGGCCCGGGTGGGTTCAGCCATCACGATCGACGACGACCTGGTCGAGTGGGACTACGGAGTGTACGAGGGTCGGCGCACGGTCGACATCCTCGTGGACGAACCCGGTTGGTCGAAGTGGACCGACCCCATTCCGGATGGCGAGCGGGTGGAAGACGTGGGCGATCGGGCTGACCGAGCGATCGAGCGGTTGGTCACGGCGTCTGGCGAGGGGCCGTTGATCGTCTTCGCCCATGGCCATCTGCTCGCAATTCTCATCGCGCGCTGGCTCGGGCTACCGGCGACCGAGGGAAGGCGCTTCGTCCTGGAGACCGCAACCGTCACCGTGCTTGGCGTGAAGCGGGACGACCGGGTGCTACGCGTACTCAACCATCAATGCGGGAGCCGCTCGATCCTGCCCTGATTCTCATCTCTATGGGCACCCGGTCGGCGTGACCGTCCGGCTCGTACAGCGGTCGGCGAAGTCACTGGCCGGATGAATCTCGCCACCCATCAGCACTCCTCCGTCCGGGAAGATTCGCACGTAGTCGGCCGGAAACGACGAAAACACCGAGACCCGCTCGAGCGGTTCACCTCCGTCCAGTGAGTTGGCGAACGCGGCGTTCCAACGTTCACCGGTCGCCGCGTCGATCAGCTCCCCACCGTCGTAGGTCAGATCCAGAACCCGGCCATCGCGAAGCCGCGAGTAGGCACCCCAGCGGTCGATATCGGGATCGAGGATGATGATGATCGGCTCACCACCGACCTCGACCGACACGCTCCGCAGATCGCGCAGCTCATCGATTGGGACCGCGAGCGAATCCTGGCCCACGCTGGCGACCACGGCCATCTGATCAACCGAGAATCGAAAGTTGTTCGTGAACGCATCGAGCGCGAGCGTCTCGGGGAACCGTTCCTTCCAGTCCGCCCAGCTTGCGATTGCCGAGGGCAGCAGCTCGAGCGTCTGACCCTTGCGTTGCCCCATGATCGCCTCACCGAGTGGCTGACTCCACACGCTGCCGGTGCCGTGGTCGAACCAGGTCATCGCGTTCTGCCACAGGTCGCCCTGGTTACCGAAGACGAGTTCCTCGCCGTCAACCTCTCGGCGATGAACCATCGCCGTGCCGCAGAGCGGTCACCAGGTGACGAGTGTTGGTATCCCTCGATGATTGTCGATGACGATCTCCCTCCACGTGAGGAACCCCACGGGATAGGCCCGCGCCTCGCCGTCGAACTCGACACCGATCACCAGCTCGTCCTCGGGCCAATCCA
>JBPCTR010000284.1:0-12699 GCA_051011575.1 Acidimicrobiales bacterium
GTGCCACCTGGAATGGCGCCACCTGGTCCGGAGCCACATGGTCGGGAGCGACCTGGTCGGGCGGTACCTGGAGTTAAGAGAACGAGATCTCGTCCGGCCCGGGGACCCGCTTCATCGGGACGGACGAGCGCCGGCGGGGTCGCCGGCCCCTCAGCTCAGGGTTTCCCTGGGCCCCGGGGGGCCGGCGATTTTCTTTTTTCTCGACGAGTCGGGTCGCCTACGAGCCGTCGAGCCGCGCGCGATCCACCAGGACCACACCGTGGACATCACAATTTCGAACGCGTAGTAGATGCCGTAGGAGACGGCGGTGAGAAACGACATCGGAACCACGAAGAGACCCGGAACGATGGCGGCAACCCCCTGAGGCCACGCATCACGACCCCACAACCCGGCGGCCAGAGCGGGCAGCGTCACGCTGACCCATAGCCCCGACCATCCAAACGGGGGAACCGCCTTGATGAAGTCGCCGACGGGCCCGGTGTCCCACCAGGCGACGGTGGCGATCGCATTCGAGATGCCCCATAGCGCCGCAATGGCCCACATCGCCATGCCGAGCTGGCGAAGCCAGAGTGTCGGGCTCGGAGTGTCCCAGCGGGTCTTGACGGTGACGGCGCTCCACATGGTGAGCCGGCGGAGCAGGGGCACCTCGAGTTCGCCGAGCGCATCGAAGAAGATTCGATCGGCTGTGCCTCGGCGGTCGAAGGAGGCGTGGTCACCCCGCACCAACTGGTCGTGCAGCAGCGCTGCGAGAGTGTGACGCCCGTAGGTGGGAAGAAACCAGAGCATTGGCCACGGAACCGATGCGAGGTCGGTGTCGCTCAGTTCGGTCGGCGTCACATTCCACGTTGTTTCGTCTTTGCGGTACGAAAAGGCCTCTCCGAGTTCGAAGGTGGTTGGGGACGTCTGGCGCAGGAGGACCCCCCGTCCCGACCCGGTGAGTGGGTTGCCGGCGCTGTCGAAGAAGCCGTTGCTCGTCACCAATCCAGTCTCGCCTTGTCGCGAGGAGTGGCGGCGGAGGGGTAGAACGATTCGGTGGGACGACCGAACCGAGCGATGGTGGCTGCCCGGATGGCGGCGGTCGTCGGTGCAATTCTCGTGGCGGTTGTCTCATTGACCGACGCCGATCCCACGACCGAGAACGAGCTCGTTCGGTACGGGGACGATCCGAGTGAGTTCGGTCGGTTGTGGATTCCTGAAGTCCGGGGCGATTCCCCGGTGGTGATCCTGGTGCATGGTGGGTTCTGGCGGGTGCGGGCGGGTGACTCGACCCTCATGGACCCTCTGGCCCGCGACCTCCATGCAGATGGATATGCGGTGTGGAACATCGAGTACGGACGAGTCGGCGAGCGGTTCGGCGGCTGGCCCCACACGTTCGATCACGTGGGAACCGCCATCGATCACCTCGTGTCGCTCGCCGAGACTCATCCAATCGATCTCGCGCGAGTGGCCGTGGTCGGGCATTCGGCGGGCGGCCAGCTGGCCGTGTGGTCCGGCGGCCGGAGCCTGTTGGAAGCCGATGATCCTGGCGGATCACCGGCCGTCGAACCGGTGCTTGTGGTTGGTCTCGCGCCTGTCCTCGATCTCGACGCGTCCGCCGCCGACCTTCTTGGGAACGGAGCGGTCGTGGATCTTCTCGGAGGCACGCCGGCGGAGGTGCGCGACCGGTACCGCGTGGCGCAGCCCGTGATCGGGTCAGCGGAGGTGGTGGTCGTGGTGGGCTCGGCCGACCAGATCGTGCCTGCCGCGTACAGCGCCTTCGAGCGAGCGATCGTCATCAGACATCCGGGGAACCACTTCTTGCCGATCGATCCGGGGTCCGAGCCGTGGGAGGCGGTGAGAAACGTTCTTCGCGATCGGCTGTAGTTATCCATGTTGTAACGGTGTAATCTTGTAACTATCCAAGAACCGAACGGAGAAAACCATGGTTGACGATCAGAAGAGACGTGGTCGGCGAGGGCGTCGACAGATGGAACCACCGGCCACATCGACGGCCGAGTTGGGTGCGTGGTTTGCCGGGAATCTTCCCGACGACTGGTTCACCGACCCTCCGACCGTCTTGTTCGACCGCGATGAGATCGTGGTCACCGGCCGGCTGCCTGAGCCGAAGGTAGCCGCGACCGACGACGCCTCCGTTGCGGCGAGGGCACGGATCGACGCTTTTCGTGAGGACACGCGCGAGCACCGGATCGCCGTCGCACATCGGGCTCAGGAAACCTTTCTCCGCAAGGTCTCGTGGGCGGCCGAGTGCGGCGAACATCACAAGATCTTCACGTCGGCCAGCGTTCCGGTGATGACGCGCCTACACATCGACGATCGAGCCACGCTCGACACGCTCATTGACGCCGGCGTCGCTCGCTCGCGTAGCGAAGCGCTCGCCTGGTGTGTTCGTCTGGTCGCCGAGAACGAGGCCGACTGGATCGCTCGTCTGCGCGAAGCCATGACCGACCTCGAAACGGTGCGCACGGAGGGACCCTCGAGCCAGTCGTGATCACAAGGCACCGCGTCGCAACGGTGCCATCACCTGCTCTGCGAATCGATGGATCGGATCGGGTTCGGGTGGATGGCCGAAGTCCATCACGAACGTGCCCACGCCTCGGTTGTGGTATCCGGCGATGCGGTCGAGGAGCTCGGCCGACTCGGCATCGTCTCGCGGGAGCGGCGTCTCGATCGTGATCGCGCTGGCAATGCAAGCGGGATCGCGGTCGGCCGCGACGGCGGCGGCGTCGACGATGCCCCGCTTGCGGGCCCAGTCGTCCGGGGAGTCGCCGCCTCCGTGCCACACGTCGGCCACGCGACCCACGAGCGGTAGCCCGACCTTCTCCCCGTTCGCTCCAATGCAGATCGGTGGTATCACGCTCGGAAGGGGTGGAGCGCTGGCGCCCTCGATCCGGAAGTATTTCCCGCGAAACACCGGATCCGGGTCTGTCCACATCAGGCGGCAGATCTGCACGACCTCGTCAAGCTGCGCGAAACGAACCGACGGTTTGGGGAAGTCGAATCCGTAGGCCTCGTATTCCTCGCCGCGCCATCCGGCACCGATACCGAGGGTGAATCGGTTGCCGCTGAGGACCTGGAGTGTGGCTGCCATCTTCGCCGTGAGTGCCGGCGGTCGATAGCCGTGGCCGAGCACGTGATGGCACAAATCGAGGTCAGGAAACTTCGCAGCCAGCCAAGTGAGTGTGGTCCAGCCCTCCATGAACGGGTCGGTCTTTGCGTCCATTCCGTAGAAGTGGTCGGCGATCCATAGCGAGTCGAAATGATCGTTGACCGTCGGAAGAATGTGTTGCTCCTGATAGACGACGATCGGTTCGTGATCGCTGAATCGATTCCCGATCACTGGCGACAACCATCCGAACCGCGCTCTCTGCTCCGTCATGGCGATCATTATGTCAGCCGGGCGAGCCTCATCTCTTTCCGAAGTAGGGCTTCCATTCGTCGAGTTTCGATCGTTGGCATCGTAAAAATTTCACGAGTACCTTCGACCGAAGCGAGCAAATCGGAGAAGCGGGGGAGCGGTGAGCGAACGAGGCCGCGACATCTTCGAGCTCGCCGCGGGTTTCGCCGAGGAGTCGGTGATCGTCACCACCGCTGAGCTCGATTCTCCCGGGCCCCAGATCGTCTACGTGAACACCGCTTTTACGAAGATGACCGGATACTCGGCCGCCGAACTGATCGGGCAGACACCTCGACTATTGCAGGGTCCAGGTACCGACCGTGAGACGCTCGATTCGCTCAGATCACAGCTGGAGGCGGGCAACGATTTCGTAGGACGGGCTACGAATTATCGACGCGACGGCACGGCCTTCGAGCTCGAGTGGGTCATTATCCACGTCCGGAATGCGGAGGGGCAACCCACCCATTTTGTGGCGGTGCAGCGCGACATAACCGGTCTGGAGTTGGCGCGATCGGAGCTCGCGGCGATCGACGCGGAGCTTGTGGAGCTCGGGGTTCGACTCCTTGAAACCGTCGAGGAACTCGAACGCGCCGAACGGCAACTGCGGCGAGATGAGCGAATGAATGCGCTCGGCACGATGGCGCGCGGCGTGAGTCATGACCTTGCCAACTCTTTGACATCGATGCAGTGGTTGCTCGAACGGATCGAAGACGACGACGCGATCTCGAAGGAGACTCGCCAGAACGTGGAGTCACTCCGTACCCACGTCGACCACGGTCTCGAGCTCCACCGTCATCTGTCGGACTTCGCGAACGCGAGCGACCAATCCGAACAGGTGGTGGTGAGGATCGCGGATCTCACGAGGGGAATCGCTGAACTGGCTCGCTCGCACCGCAGCGATGAAACGGACGTTTCCGTGGCCCTCTCCGCCGACGATCGTCTCGAAGTACTCGTCGATCCCATCGAACTCCGCCAGGTACTCGTCAACCTGGCGGTGAATGCAGTCGACGCAATGCCCGAGGGTGGTGAGCTCCGGATCGACATTCGCGGCGTGGGTGACGACGTCCACATCGACGTCTCCGACACCGGTGTCGGGATGAGCCCGGCGGTGATCGATCGATGTTTCGACCCGTTTTTCACGACTCGACACGACGGCACCGGCCTCAGCATCTGCCACGGTCTCATCGAGGCAACTGGCGGCACAATCGATGTCGTCAGCACGCTGGGCCAGGGCACGACCTTCACCGTCCGCCTCCCCCGCGCCGGGGTCTGACCCCATTTCCCTTAAAGGGGTCTGACCCGATTCGGTCCAATTTGCTCTGACCCCTTTCTCCAAAAAGGGGTCAGACCCCACCACCCCACCGACGCGGCGTGAACGGCGGGTCACGGCCGGCGGGCTTCGGATATCCTTTGGCCGCCGGTCGAACGAGGCCGAATGGGGGAGGACACACATGGGGACCTGGGAGCTTGCAGCAACCGCACGAACCGATTTCGCCGACATGGTCGAGCCGCTGTCGGACGAACAGCTCGGCCAGCAGACACTCTGCAACGAGTGGGATGCAAAGGGGGTGTTGGCGCACCTTGTCATGTTCACCGAGCTGGGCGCGGTCAGTTTCTTCACGACCATCGCCAAGAAGCGCTTTGACATCGAAAAGGCTTGGCTGGCGGCTGCCGCCGAGCGTCGTGAACGCCCGACCGCCGACCTGATCGCAACCTTGCGGCAGAAGGCGACCGCATCGGCTCCACTGCCAGGATTTCCCGAGGGCATGACGGTTGCCGACGTTGCGATCCACACGCAGGACGTGCGCCGACCGCTCGGTCTGTCGGGATCGCTCAACGAGGAGGTCGTGGCGACCGCGCTCGAGTTCCTCGCCACGAGCAAACAGGCGAAGCAACTGGTTGCTCCGCCCGCACTCGATGGTCTCTCGCTCCACGCCACCGATCTCGGCTGGAAGCACGGCGACGGCGCCGAGGTCGCGGGCACAGGTGAGGCGATCATGATGGCGCTCGCGCACCGCCCCGTGCTCGATGAGTTGTCGGGCGAAGGTGTTGCCCAGTTCGCGTCGCGGGTCTGACCCCAGCGTCAGACGTCTTCGTCCGTGCCGTCTCCCGCGGGCGAGCCTGGGTAGATGTGTTTGATCGATGGGCCCCGAAAGCTCACGAACACGACACAACCCTCGGGATATTCGTATGGCCCATGTAGTTCAGGGCCCGACGCCCAGATGTAGTCGCCGGGATGCATGTGCTCGCCGTTGACGATCTGCACCCCCTCGAGAACCATGATCGAGTGTGAGGCCTCGTGGGTGTGCTCAGGCTCTACATAGCCCGGCGGAAACTTCACCAACATGTCGGTGTGTTCAGTTTCGAGATCTTGATACAGCACCTTGACCTGCACGCCGTTCCCGAGCGCCAGGATGTTGACGTCGTCCTGCCACTCGAGTTCCCATCGGTGTGCGGTGCTCCACGCCTTGCCCACGCTCATTCCCCTCCGCTCAATCGTTGTTGAGCTACGTATCGATCAATCCAGCGCGCTGTTCCGGCCAGGTTCGAGCTGAACGTACCGCGGGGTCGAGGCGGCGCCAACAAGACCAGCCGTTTGACGCCTCAGAAGTCCTCGCGCGGCGGCACGAGTCGCGGCGGGGGATCGTCGGGATCACACGGCAGCAGGTAGGGCGCGAGGGCACATGCTTCAGCGATCAGCTCGAGATCGCGGTCGGGGAACCGTTCGAGCTCGTCACACGCGAAGGTGCTGCCGCCATCGCAAAACCCCTGCAGCCCCAGCGTCTCGAGCGCATTACATTCTTGGCGGAGTGGCTCGTCATACCGAAGCTCAAGGACGTCTCGTTCAAAGAGAATGCCGATCAGGTTGCTGTAATCAAGCACTTGGAACATGCCTGCGTTCTGGCGTAGCTCCGACATTGTGGTGACCCCGGGGACATAGTGGGGTGCAATGTGCTTCGGGTCGAATTCTGCGAACTCGGCGATGATGGTTCGCTCCCGTAGCGCCTGACGCATCGTTGAATGAGGTTCGGTTAGCGCGCCTTCGCCAGACTCGCGAATGATGAGTTGCATCTCCTCGAATTCACGCTCGACGACGATTGCTGAGTCAGCGGCGCCTGCTTCGGACTGGCACGAATTATGTCGCTCCATCGACGAAAGCGCCGGGTCCTCAACTTGGGCCCCCGACGCACAGCTAGCGACGAACAGGATCAGGAACGAGAGCGGTTTCAACGGAACAGGTAGCCGTCAACATGCTGATCGCGGTAACCATCGCGATAGATGTCGTAAGAATTTTCGAGCCCGTCATCAGTAACCGTTAGCACAGCGCTGGCGGTGTCGAATTCGTGCCAGGCTTCGCCGGCCGCGGCGCGGAGGTCGCCGATCGTCGTGGTGCCGGGAATGATTGCGTCTCGCAGAGCGGGCTCGTTTTGCACGTAGCCGAAGATAGCCGCGCTGGATTCGCTGAGATTGTCGACGCCGCCGGCCGAGAACTCGATCTGCATCCGTTCGAACGCGCGGCCGAACACGAAGTGACGCGCCCGCACATCGGCATCGTGCACCTCGGATCGCGAGCCGGCGATCGCTTCGTCGACCACTCCGGCATCGCTCCGGTAGACGACGTCGTCGATCGGGTTGACGCCGAGCCCGTCGTCGACGAACTGCAACGCATCCAGCACCTGCGGGCCGTACGGCGCGAGCTGAGCGCCGAACTCGACGACGGAGAACACGTTGTCGACCCGAGCGTTCGCCGCGGCGATCTCGCGCACGGCCTGGTCGGCGGCGTCGAGCCGGGCGAGATTGAAACCGTTGGTCAATGCGCCCTCGAGAACTCCGGCGCGGCGCATGACGAGGTGGCTGGGGTCCTCGATGTAGGCCGCTCGCTGCTCGAGAACCGCGGCCTCGAGGATCAGCTGCCTATCGCCCTCCACCCGGAACAGTGATCCGAACAGGTAGGAGATGGTCTGTGGATCGATCGCGATCCCTCCGTCGATCGACGGCCCGGCGTACGACTCGATATCGAAGTCGATGTCCACCGGATCAGCACCGTGTGGCGGTACCCGCATGAAGTGAGGCAGCGTGTCGATCACCATCGAACTCATCGCCGAGTTGAGGGTGCGAGGGTAGGGCGGCGCCGCGGAATTGAACTCGGTGTGGGCGGCGATGGCGTCGATCACGGCCGCTCGGGCCCGCCACGAGCCTTCGAGTACGTCGATGTCGGCGGTCGCCAACGCGAGTTCCTCCGCTCGAACAGTGCCCGCGGCGAGGAGATCGGCCAGCTCTTCGCCCGCCTGGTGGTGATCGCCGTTGAACTGGCGTTGGGCGACTACCCGAGCCCCTCCCGAGGTCAAGAGCGCCGACGCCGCCGTTGGCGTTCTGGTGGCCGTGGCGATGAGCGCACCTGCGGTCGCCTGCCACGAGTCCATGCCCCATGCGTGTGCCTCGTGCTCGGAGCTCCACGACACCTGCGGATCGACCAACACCCAACGATCCGATTCTTCGTCGTACAGGTCGAGACCGAGTCGGCCCACTCGAACCGCCACGTCGTGCCGGAACACGCCGCTGGAGAAGAGATGGGCGAGATCGCCGATGATGGCAGGCCGTTTCGATCCGCCAGCCTCGAGAAGATCGCCAAACCAGGTGTCGTCGAGCATGGGTGTCCGGCGACCGGCATGGCCCCACGTGGTCGCCAGCGATGCGACCGCAAGGGACTCCGAGAGCATCGCTCGCAGGTTCTCTGCTGTGTAACCGTCGTCGAGTCGGCCGGACCCCGTCAGCTCAGACATCGACCGGTTCAGTGTCCAGATCAGGTCCACGGTCGCGGCGGGGCCAAGCTCACGAAACAGCGACGCGAGATAGCTGGGATCGTGGCGCTGCGACGACAACCTGCGCAGCAGCGCGGCGACGTCGGCCGGGCCGTCGCGAAGGTCGACGTCGGCAATCCGTGCGGCGAGAGCGGCAGCCGAAAAAGCAGGAGGTGCTCCGATCAGCCGGAGCGCCGAGTTGTCGATCGAGGCCAGGGCGATCGGCCCGAGAGAATCGGTCGACCGGAGGAAGTCGACGCGCCACGCGAGGTCGTCGCCGTCGTTGGCGAGGTTGATCGCCAGCGTCTCGAGGTCAGCTGCAGTGTTAGGAACCCAGCCGTCGAGTACCCGGGCGGCCTCGCGAATCAGCGGTGCGAGCGCCGAAGACGCCTCTCCCACCCGTCGAGCCGCCCGGCGGTACTCGTCCAGGAGCAGGTCGGCAGCCACAAGATCCATCGCCACCCGCTGCCCAGCCATCCGCACCGACCTCCCGCGCATACCATGTCAGAGACTACGGATCTGTTTCAACCCATTTCATATGTCTTCGTGGTTCTGTACATGAATCACGAACGCGCCGACGCCCGACGGCATCGAACCTCAGGGGGTTCGGCACCGCCGGGCGCCTCGTACTCAAAAGGCGACGATGAGTGCGTTCCTATTTCTTCTTGCCATGGCACGCGAGCGGATCGACCTGGTAGCCGGAACCACCTACCAATGGCACCGCGGGAGCGATGATGATGTCCCCGCGGCGGTTCAGCGAATCGAGGTTGTTCAACCCAGGCAGAGTCACGCCGTCGTTGTCCAGGGCCGTGTAGGTCGCGAGGAAGTCGAAGTCAATCGAGGCATCCGGGCCCAGGCCGTCGGCGCCGAGGCCGCCGATGTCGCGTTCGTCGAACAACCACTGGACGGCCGGAGCTGAGAAGCCGGGAGCGTTGGTCGTGAGGTACGCGGGAGTGCCGAAGAGTTCCTCGAGACCTGTTTGAACAATCACCATCGAGCCGGGGTTGATCTTGCCGATCTCGTCTTCGTATTCCTCTATGTCCCCGATGGTGAGAAGGAAGTCAGGACCTTCGCTCGCGATTCGCTCCCGAACGTCGATTACGTAGGCCGGCCAAACGAATTCGCTGGCATCGAGCTGGTCTATCGATCGGCCGTCCTCGATGAAGTGGCGAGGCGCGTCGAGATGGGTTCCGCCGTGGGTGCCGGTGGTGATCTTCTCGAGAAGGAAGAAGTCGACGGGAATCGTGTTGACGATCTCGACCATGACCTCAGGGTCTCCGGGGAAGACCGTCGTGAATCCCTCGTCGAACGGATGGGCGAGTCGGCTCATGCCTCCGCCGCATCGGAGCATCGCGTTCCCCTCGCCGCCGCCCTTGATCTTGATCGCGCCGGTCGCCGCGCCGGCGATGCCCGCTGTCGCGAGCACGGCGACGATCGACAACATCGCGATGATGGATTTCCGCTTGGTCATGTGGTGTCTCTTTCCGTAGACGGGTCGGTCCGTGGGCTCGATTCCCGCGCGTGTCCCTCCGACTCAGTGGTCGAAGCTACTGCAGATCCCACTCTCGGCGCGGAGGCTGGGGCGACGATTGTCATGCGTCGAAGTGGGTTGGGTTGTCGACGCGACCTCGTTACGCTTTACCCCTTGTGAGTTCGACGTCCCTCCGGGGACAGCCGAGCAACTGAGTCTCTCAGAACACAATCGACGTCCGACCAGGCCTCAGGAAACCAGTCGGCACAACCGAAACATCGCTCCGCCGGGTCTGCCCGTGCGGAGCGTTCGCGTGAAGGGCCTCGCCTCGGTGAGACCGCTCAGGAAACAAGGATCGTGAACATGGCCAACAAAGCCATCGTTGGTGAAAAACTGGGAATGACGCAGGTCTGGCGCGACGACAAGGTCGTTCCTGTCACCGTGCTCAAGGTCACCCCGTGCCGAGTGGTGCAGGTGAAGCGCCCCGAGACCGACGGCTACTCCGCCGTACAGGTCGCCATGGGAACCCAGAAGGAACACCGTCTCATCAAGCCCGAACTCGGGGCCTACGAGAAGGCGGGCGTCGCCCCCGGCAAGAAGCTCGTGGAACTCCGTCTCGACGACGTGAGCGAATTCGAGGTCGGCCAGGAGATCAGCGCCGATGTTCTCGCCGAAGGCGAACTCGTCGATGCCACCGCCGTCAGCAAGGGCCAGGGCTTCACCGGCGTCATGAAGCGCCACAACTTCAAGGGCCAGCGCGCCAGCCACGGCGCTCACCGTGTGCACCGCATGCCCGGCTCGGTCGGCCAGTGCGCCACGCCTGCTCGAATCTTCAAGGGGAAGAAGATGGCCGGTCGCAGTGGTGGCCAAAAGACCACCACCCAAAACCTCACCATCGTCGAGACCAACGCCGAGGAGAACCTCGTTCTCGTCAAGGGCAACGTGCCCGGCGCCAAGGGCGCCACGGTGCTGTTGCGCAACGCCAGCAAGAAGCAGGGAGGCGAGTGATGACCTCGATCGACGTCAAGACCGCTGCCGGCAAGAAGGCCGGCACCGCCGATCTCGATGACCAGATCTTCGGTATCGAGCCGAACCTTCCGGTCATGCATCAGGTCGTGACCGCTCAGCTCGCCGCTCGCAGGGCCGGCACCCACTCGACCAAGACCCGCGCTGAACGGCGTGGCGGTGGCGCCAAGCCCTGGCGTCAGAAGGGCACGGGCCGCGCCCGTCAGGGTTCGATCCGTTCGCCACAGTGGCGTGGCGGAGGCATCGCTCACGGCCCGAAGCCCCGTGACTACAGCCAGCGCACCCCCAAGAAAATGATCAAGCTCGCGCTTCGTTCGGCGCTCTCCGATCGTGCCGCCGACGGCAAGGTCATCGTGGTCGACAAGTTCGGATTCGATGCCCCCAAGACCGCCGACGCCGTCAAGGCGCTCAGCGCTCTCGGCGCCGAGGGTCGCGTGCTTCTCGTTCTGAACGAGGCCGACGCCAACGCCGCCCTCAGCTTCCGGAACCTCCCCGAGGTCCATGTTCTGCCCACCGGCGAGCTCAACGCCTACGACGTGCTCGTGAGTGACACCGTCGTATTCACCAAGGACGCCCTGCCCACCAGCGCCGCTCCGGCTCTCGCCGAGGCGTCCGCCGACGAAGAAGCTGCACCTGCTGCAGCCGTTGCGGAGGAAGAGGAGTAATGGCAACCGATCCTCGCGATGTACTCATCGCCCCAGTCGTTTCCGAGAAGAGCTACGCGCTCCTCGAGGAGAACGTCTACACGTTCACCGTGCGTACCGATGCCAGCAAGCCCGAGATCAAAGACGCCGTCGAGTCCATCTTCGACGTCACCGTTCTCAAGGTGAACACGCTGAACCGCAAGGGAAAGCGCAAGCGCAACCGCCGCGACGGCACGTTCGGCAAGCGCTCCGATGCCAAGCGAGCGATGGTCACGCTCGCCGAAGGCGACGAAATCGACCTGTTCGAGGTGTGATTCGATGACCCTCCGCAAGCGCAAGCCCACCAGTCCCGGACGTCGTTTCCAGACGTCGTCCGACTTCTCCGAGGTCACCAAGACGAAGCCCGAGCGCTCGTTGATCGAGAAGCAGAGCAGCACCGGTGGCCGCAACAACTACGGCCGCAAGACTTCCCGCCATCGCGGCGGCGGTCACAAGCAGCAGTACCGCAAGATCGACTTCCGTCGGAACAAGGATGGCGTGCCGGCCAAAGTCGCCGCCATCGAGTACGACCCCAACCGGTCATGTCGCATCCTGCTCTTGCACTTCCACGACGGAGACAAGCGGTACGTGCTCGCACCCGAGGGTGTGCAGGTGGGCGACACGCTCCAAAACGGTCAGGGCTCGGAGATCAAGCCCGGAAACGCGTTGCCGCTCCGCTACATCCCCGTCGGTACCACGGTGCACAACGTCGAACTCCAGCCAGGTGGCGGCGGCAAACTCGCCCGCTCGGCCGGTTCGAGCGTGCAGCTCGTTGCGAAGGACGGCCCCTACGCCATCGTTCGTCTACCGAGCACCGAGATGCGTCGAGTTCCCATCGATTGCCGTGGCACCGTTGGTGTCGTCGGCAACGCCGAACACGAGCTCATCAAGATCGGCAAGGCCGGCCGCAACCGCTGGAAGGGCGTCCGCCCGCAAACCCGTGGTGTGGCCATGAACCCGGTCGATCACCCCCACGGTGGTGGCGAGGGCAAGACCTCAGGTGGTCGCCATCCGGTGTCTCCTTGGGGCAAGCCCGAAGCCCGTACCCGTCCTGACAAGAAGCAGTCCGACCAGATGATCATTCGTCGACGCCGCAAGCGCGGGTCGCGGAGGTAATTGAGATGCCGCGCAGTCTGAAGAAGGGCCCGTTCGTCGATGAGCATCTGCTCAAGAAGATCGACGCCCTCAACGAAAAGGGCGACAAGCAGGTCGTGAAGACCTGGTCCCGTCGCTCCACCATCATTCCCGACATGATCGGTCACACCCTTGCGGTGCACGACGGCCGTAAGCACGTCCCGGTGTATGTCACCGAGTCGATGGTGG
>JBPCTR010000285.1:0-52286 GCA_051011575.1 Acidimicrobiales bacterium
ACATGGAAGCCGGTGCAGGGTCGGTTCAAGGACTACATCGCGATGCCCAAGTTCAACCTCTACCAGTCGTTGCACACGACCGTTGTGGGGCCCCTGGGCAAAGAGGTCGAGGTCCAGATTCGCACGGACGAGATGCATGCGCGAGCTGAGAACGGCGTGGCCGCGCACTGGGGCTACAAGGATGACGCGAGCAGCAACGAGATCGCGTGGTTGAACCGGATCATCGACTGGGAGCAGGACACGTCGGACCCCGGCACCTTCATGTCGAACCTGAAGACCGATCTCGACCAGGACGAGGTCTTCGTGTTCACCCCCCAGGGCGATGTCGTCGAGCTTCCGGTGGGCGCCACACCCGTCGACTTCGCGTACCAGATCCACACCGAGATCGGTCAGCGATGCACCGGGGCCAGGGTGAACGGGAGGCTCGTGCCGCTCGAGACTCGATTGCAGTCGGGCGACCGAATTCAGATCATCTCGTCGAAGAACCCGGACGCGGGTCCATCAAAGGATTGGCTCAACTTCGTGACCACGCCGAAAGCGGCGAACAAGATCCGGAGTTGGTTCAGTCGGGAGCGCCGCCACGAGTTCATCGATCTGGGCCGTGACGAGCTCACCTCGGCCATACGACGCGCTGGCCTGCCACTGCATCGCACGATCAAGGGCGATCGGCTGGCCGAGATCACCGCCGAGATGAATTACGCCGACCTCGATGCGTTGTTTGCCGCGGTCGGCGAGGGACATGTCTCGGCGCGCACGATCATCAACCGTCTGAACAAGAGCGACGCGCCGGAGGACAGCGGCGACCTCGCCCTCTCGACGATGAGCCGAGTACGTCGGCAGGGTAAGGACCGGGCGAAGACCGGGGGAGTGCATGTCGAGGGCCTCGACGACCTCCTCGTGCGCCTTGCGACATGCTGCACGCCGATTCCCGACGACGACATCGTGGGCTTCGTGACCCGGGGCCGGGGGGTTTCAGTTCATCGTGCCGACTGTGCAAACGCGAAGTCGCTCGAAACAGAGCAGTCGGGCCGGTTGATCGAGGTCGATTGGGACGACCGTCATTCGGGACTTCACGAGGCCTCGATCGAGGTCGACGCCCTCGATCGGGCCGGTCTTCTCGTCGATGTTGCCGGCGTGATGGCGGCCAATCAGATCAACGTGCTGAGCGTGGAAACGCGTACCGGTTCCGACCGGATCGCCCACATGCGTTTCGTGTTCGAATTCGCCGATCCGGCCCACCTCGAGTCAATGCTCACGGCCGTGCGTAGGGTCGAGTCGGTGTACGACGCATATCGCGTCCTCCCCGGTGGAAATCCCGACTGAAGGAACCCATCGGGGGTGCGCCGCGTGTCGCTAGCCTGAACGGCCGTGGCATCACCGAAGTTCCAGGCCCTCAAGGGCACCCGCGACATTCTGAGCCCCGAGTCGGAACGTATGCGTGCTCTCGTCGACGTCTTCGCCGACGAATGTCGTCTGGCGGGCTACGGGAACATCATGTCGCCGATCTTCGAGGACCTCGGTGTTTTCCTTCGCGTCGGCGAGTCGACCGATGTGGTCACCAAGGAGATGTACGACTTCGAGGACAAGGACGGCCGCCGCATCGCTCTCCGGCCCGAACTGACTGCGTCGGTTGTGCGGGCATTCGTGCAGCACAGCCCCACGAACCTGCCCTGGAAGGCCTGGTACGAGGGCCCCCAGTTCCGGCACGAGAAGCCCCAGGCCGGCAGGTATCGGCAGTTCAGCCAGGTGGGAGTGGAGGTGCTGGGGTCCGACGACGCCGATGTCGACGTGGAAGTGATCGCACTCGGGTGGCGATTCTACGAACGGTTGGGTATGCATCAGGTGAGCCTGCTGCTCAACTCTTTGGGCGACGACACCTGCCGGCCCGCGTACCTCGCCGCACTCGAGGCGTACTTGCGAGACCATGAGTCCGACCTGTCGGAGGGGTCCCGCGAGACGCTCGCGAAGAATCCGCTCCGGGTGCTCGACAGCAAGCGCCGTGAAGATGCACAGATCATCGCCGACGCGCCGCTCATGGTCGATCACCTCACGGCCGAGACCGCCGAGCACTTCGCACGCGTGCGAGATGGCCTCGACTCGCTCGGAATCCCGTACGAGATCTCCCCTCGATTGGTGCGCGGACTCGACTACTACACACGCACAACGTTCGAATATGTATCGATCGCGCTCGAGAATGCTCAGAACGCCGTGGGGGGAGGCGGCCGGTACGACGGTCTCGCTGCGAGCCTCGGCGGTAAGCCCACGCCCGGAATCGGGTTTGCGTTGGGCGTGGATCGCATCCTGCTCGCGTGCGATGCCGAAGGGGTCTTCCCAGGTCCGTCGACGGCACCAGACGTCTTCATCGTCGATCTCACCGGCGGCGCAGCAGCTGTGGAGCTCACCGACGAACTACGTCGCGCAGGGATCTCTGCCGATCGCGGCTTCGACGGCCGGTCGATGAAGGCGCAAATGAAGGTCGCTGATCGATCGGGTGCCCCCTGGGCAATCCTCGTGGGCGACGACGAGGTGGCCAACGCCGCCGTCACCCTGCGCGACATGACCGGCGACACGGGCCAGACTTCTGTGTCCCGTACCGACCTCGTGAACGATCTCCAGCGACGACTCGGTCGCTGACTCTCAAGCCAGCCCTCCAAAGGACCAACGATGGCGATTCGAACCAACTACTGCGGTGAGCTCACCAGCGCGCACATCGGCCAGACCGTGACCGTCGCGGGATGGGTCGACACTCGCCGCGTGCACTCGGAACACCTCGCGTTCGTCGACGTTCGCGACCACACCGGCGTAGTTCAGGTGGTCGTCGACGAGAAGCTCGACGTGCGCAGCGAGTTCGTCGTCGCCATCACCGGCACGGTACGCGCTCGCCCCGAAGGCATGACCAACGACGCGCTCGCAACCGGTGAGATCGAGATCGCCGACACGATTGTCACGATCCTCAACGAGGCCGAGCCACCGCCGTTCCCGATGCACGACCGCACCGACGTCGACGAGAACATTCGGCTTCGACATCGCTACGTCGATCTCCGTCGGTCGAAGATGCAGCGCAACCTGCGGGCCCGCGCCAAGGTGAACAGCGCCATCCGTGGCGCCATGGAACGGCAGGGGTTCGTCGAAATCGAAACCCCGATGCTGATTGCGTCGACACCAGAGGGCGCACGCGACTTCGTCGTGCCCAGTCGTATGCAGCCCGGCAGCTTCTATGCCCTTCCACAGAGCCCCCAACTCTTCAAACAGCTCTCGATGGTGGGCGGCATGGACCGCTACTACCAGATCGCGCGCTGCCTTCGAGACGAGGATCTGCGAGCCGATCGTCAGTTCGAGTTCATGCAGCTCGATGCCGAGGCCAGTTTCGTCGACCAGGAGGACGTCTTCGCATTCATCAGCGAGGCCGTCGCCGACGCCACCGAGGCCGTGACCGGCGAGCGCCCTGGCGACATCCCCCGCATGACGTGGCGCGACGCGCAGGAGCGGTACGGCTCCGACAAGCCCGATGTGCGTTTCGGAATGGAACTCACCGAACTCACCGACCTGTTCGCCAGCACCGAGTCGAACGTGTTCAAGACTCCGGTCGTCAAGGGAATTCGTATGCCCGGCGGCGCCGACACGCTCGGTCGCAACGCCATCGACGACCTCACAGACAAGGCCAAGCGCTGGGGCGCCAAGGGCCTCGCGTGGTTCCGTGTACGCGACGAGGGTCTCGAAGGTGCGCTCACCAAGTTCATGAGCGAAGAGGAGATCGCAGGTGTGCAGGGGCAGCTCGGCGCCGAGTCGGGCGACATGGTGTTTCTCATCGCCGATGGCCGTCGGGTGGCCAACAAGGTGTTGGGACTGCTCCGCCTCGAGCTGGGCAAGCCGCCGGTCAACGAAGGCGGTTTCCACTTTCTCTGGATCACCGACTTCCCCCTGTTCGAGGACGTCGTCGACGGGAACCCGATCCCCGCGCACCACCCATTCACGATGACTCACGCCGACGATGTGGGAATGCTCGATACTGCGCAGGGCGAGGAATGGATGGACATCCGGTCGCAGTCGTACGACCTCGTGCTGAACGGGTGGGAGCTGGGTTCGGGCAGTATCCGGATCCATCGGAGCGATGTGCAGTCGCGGATCTTCGAGATCCTGGGCATCGGCGCAGAGGAGCAACAGGCCAAGTTCGGCTTTCTCCTCGATGCCTTCCGCTACGGCGCGCCGCCACACGGCGGGTTCGCGTTCGGTATCGACCGACTCACAGCACTTCTCGTCGGCGAGGAGAACATCCGCGAGGTCATCGCCTTCCCCAAGACTCAGTCCGGTTCTGATCCGCTCACCAATGCGCCCACGCCGGCCGACCCGGCTCACCTCGAGGAGCTTGGTCTCCGGGTCCTGCCCCGCCAGGACTGACGTGGAGCAATACAAGCGGGACTTCATCGACTTCATGATCGAGGCGAACGTGTTGACCTTCGGCGATTTCGTGACGAAGAGCGGGCGGCCCACGCCGTACTTTGTGCAAACGGGGAAGTACCGCACCGGTTCGCAGATGCGGCGCCTGGGCGAGTTCTACGCCGACGCGATTCTCGACAACTTCGGCACGGACTTCGATGTGTTGTTCGGCCCCGCCTACAAGGGCATCCCGCTCGCGGTGGAAACGGCGGGGGCGTTGTCGGCCCGCGGCCACGACGTGGGCTTCTGCTTCAATCGCAAGGAAACGAAAGACCACGGGGAGGGTGGCGTCCTCGTCGGCCATCCGTTGGCCGACGGCGACCGGGTGCTCATCATCGAGGACGTCACCACCGCGGGCACGTCGATCCGCGAAACGGTGCCTGCCCTCGAGGCTGCTGCCGATGTCGAGCTCGCCGGGCTTGTTGTGTCGGTCGATCGTATGGAAAGGGGGACGGGCGCCAAGGCCGCGCTGGCTCAGCTGGCCGACGAGTACGGCATGCCAACCTTTGCGATTGTGACCGTCGAGGAAGTCATCGAACACGCTCCCATCGACGGCGCCACGGTCGAGCGCATGCGCGCCTACCTCGCCGATTTCGGCGGTCACTGAACGCAGTCGACAACCGCTCTGCGCGCGCTTAGGGTCGCCAAGGAGGCCTGCGGAGCGTCTGTGGGCGGTGGAGGCGAGAAGAATGAAGCGAGAACAACGACCCACAGCAGCGCGATGGCGCGCGCGTGCGAAGCGTTTCGGAGCGATCTTCGGCGTTCTCGTTCTCTTGGCATCCATCACCGGCGTCGCACCGGCGGCAGCGAGTGAGCAACCCGACACCGCCCACGTGACCGACGCGCTCGGCGCGGCTGGGACCACCGTGTGGCGCGACGCGCTGCAGTCGATGATCGACCCCGACGACTTCGTCTGTAACCCGACCGCCATCAACTTCTGGATCGGTGATCTCCTGAGTCGTTCGAGCGACGACACGTTGGACCTGCTCTTCGGCACTGCTGCCCTCGACTGGCCGATCGTCTACAAGCTCTTCTTCGACAACGATGACACCGATGAGTTCATCGGAGTCGACGGCGAATACACGCGCGAGCACCTCAAACGGCAGCGGGACCTGATCCGCTTCTGGGATGTCCCCCTCGACGACGTCGACCTGTTCGGCATGCATGGGAGCATCATCCGGGACGACGCCAAGATGATTCCGGTTGTCCAATTCATCTTCACCGCGCCGGGCGATCCGATTCTTCCGCCCGAGATCGCCCAGCTGATTGTCGACGACGTTCAATCTGTGATCGAGAACGACCCGACGATCGGGTATGACTGGCCGCTGTTCAGCTTCAACGCCGTCGCCTTCGGCCCGGATCCGTTGAAGGTTGTGATGGGTGATGGACTCATCCAGTTCTTCGAGGAGATCGGTCTCGCCGACAACGGCGTCGACCTCGTGTACGCCCACGAGGTTGCACACCAGGTCCAGGGGTACCTCGGCGAGTTCGGGCCGCCGTTGCCAGAGGAGACCAGGCGCACTGAACTAATGGCCGATGCCTTCGCGACGTACTACCTGGTGCACGCACGGGGTGCCGCTTACAACGCCGACCGAGCGATGGACGCCGTCGAGTTGTCGTTCATCGCCGGCGACTGCAACTTCGGCTCACCCGGTCACCACGGCACGCCGAACCAACGTGAGGCCGCAGCCGAGTGGGGTGCCGAAATGGCGCAGGAACGGCCCCGAGGCAAGATTCGCTCCGCCACCGACATGGTCCTCCTCTTCGACGCCGTCCTGCCAGACATCGTCGCTCCGGACGCTCCTTAGTTCGATCCGGTCCGTGGGCAGTCGCCTGCGGACCGGAGGACGCGGTTCGCTCGGTAGTGTCTCGACGTGACCGATCTGTTTGCCGCTGCCGCCGAGGAACGCCAGGCGCAATCGGCACCACTTGCTGATCGACTTCGGCCGATTCGGCTCGACGACATCGTCGGCCAGCAGTCGTTGCTCGGCGAGGGGCGGCCACTCCGCAGCCTCATCGAAAGCGACACACTCGGCTCGATCATTCTTTGGGGCCCTCCGGGAACCGGCAAGACCACACTCGCACGGGTGATCGCCCGCACCACACAGCGCTGGTTCGAGCAGCTGAGCGCCGTGAGCGCTTCGGTGAAGGACGTTCGCGAGGTGCTGGCCCAAGCAAGCGATCGACTCGGTCAGCATGGACAGGGAACGATCCTGTTCCTCGACGAGGTTCATCGCTTCAACAAGAGCCAGCAGGACGCGCTCCTGCCGGGAGTCGAGACGGGCCTGATCACA
The DNA here is from genome assembly GCA_051011575.1 of Acidimicrobiales bacterium. GTDB lineage: Bacteria > Actinomycetota > Acidimicrobiia > Acidimicrobiales > SHLQ01 > SHLQ01. The sequence goes on from JBPCTR010000285.1 coordinate 6,732, forward strand.
CTCATCGGCGCCACCACCGAGAACCCAAACTTCGAGGTGAACGCGGCGCTTCGCAGTCGATCCACACTGTTTCGTCTCGATCTTCTCGACGAGGCGGCTCTCCGTCATCTGGTCGATCGAGGCCTCGACGCCGAGTCGGTCACAATCGACGACGAGGCCACCCAGCTCCTGATCGACCGAAGTGGTGGCGACGGACGGCAGGCACTGACTGCACTCGGAGTGGCCGCCGCCCTCGCGACGAAGCTGAACGAGGGCAATGTCACTCTCGATCACGTCGAAGCCGCACTCGGCACCAAAGCCATTCGTTATGGCCGCGACGACCACTACGACGTGATCAGCGCGTTCATCAAGAGCATCCGGGGGAGTGACGTCGATGCCGGTCTCTACTGGCTCGCTCGAATGCTCGATGCGGGCGAATCGGCACGTTTCATCGCCCGCCGGCTCGTGATCCTCGCATCGGAAGACGTGGGCATGGCTGACCCGATGTCGCTGCTCGTGGCCGACGCGGCCGCTCGAGCTGTCGAATTCGTCGGCCTTCCGGAAGCGCAGCTCAACCTCGCGCAGGCGGTCGTCCATCTGGCGACGGCGCCGAAGTCGAACTCCGTGACCACCGCAATCTTCGAGGCGAAGGCCGCGGCACAAGGGTCCGGAACGGGCCTGGTTCCCAAACACCTTCGTGATGCCCACTATTCGGGTGCGGTGGGCCTCGGCCATGGCACGGGCTACGCGCTTCCGCACAACGACCCCAGCGGGTGGATCGATCAGCAGTATCGACCCGACGAGGTTGCCGACGACGTCTACTATCGACCATCGGGACACGGGCACGAACCCGAGCGCTGGAAACGTTGGAAGGAAGATCGGGACGCACATGGCTAAGCGACTGTTCTGGGCATCGACCGGCTACGTCGCCGGCGCCACCTCCAGTTGGTGGGTTCAACGCAAGGTGAGGCGCACCGCCGACCGCGTCCTGCCCCAAGCGGTGCGAAACGAGATCTCGAACCGCGCCACGCAGGTGGGCAGGCGCACCCTCGATCGGGGCCGACATTCAACGGCGGTCCATGGGGCCCAGCGGGCCTGGCGACGCGTACGTCCGGCGCATCTAGACCTCACCGAGGACGGAACCCGAGCGGTAGACTCCCGTGCTCATGGAAGCCAAGGACGTTCGCCGCAAATTCACTGACTTCTTCACCGAACGCGGCCACGCCGCCGTGCCATCGGCGAGCATTATTCCCCACGACGACACGCTGCTCTTCACCAACTCGGGCATGGTGCCGTTCAAGCCGTTCTTCCAAGGAACCGAGAAGGCGCCTTGGCAGAGAGCCACCACCGTCCAGAAGTGTGTGCGAGCCGGCGGCAAACACAACGATCTCGACGAAGTCGGCCGCACGGCGCGCCATCTGACGTTCTTCGAGATGATGGGCAACTTCAGCTTCGGCGACTACTTCAAGGAAGACGCCATCCCGTTCGCGTGGGAGCTTCTCACCGAGGTGTTCGGCCTTAACCCCGACAAGCTCTGGATCACGGTCCATCTCACCGACGACGAGGCGGAGGAGATCTGGGCCACGAAGGTCGGTGTACCCCGCGACCGAATCCAGCGCCTCGACGAGGACAACTGGTGGCGCATGGCCGACACGGGCCCGAACGGCCCGTGCTCAGAGATCTTCTACGACCTCGGGGCCGAGTACGGCCCCGACGGTGGCCCGATCAACGTAGAGGCCGACGCTCGCTTCATCGAGATCTGGAACCTCGTGTTCATGCAGTTCGATCAGCAGCCCGACGGTGCACAGGTCCCGCTGCCGAAGCCGTCGATCGACACGGGTGCTGGTCTCGAGCGTGTGTTGTCGGTGCTCCAGGGCGTCGGATCGGTCTGGGAGACCGACGAGTTCGCGCGGCTGCTTGGCAGGGCGTCGGAACTCACCGGCGTAGCAGACGGCGCCGATCCAAAGTCCGACGTGTCACTGCGAATACTCGCCGACCACGCCCGATCGACCACCTTCATGATCAACGACGGCGTATTTCCTTCGAATGAGGATCGTGGGTACGTGCTGCGACGCATCATGCGCCGCGCCATCCGTCATGCCTATTTGCTCGGCGTGACCGAACCGACGCTGCCAAAGCTGGTTTCGACCGTTGTCGAGATCATGGGCGACGACTATCCCGAGGTCCGAGACAACGAGCAGAAGATCACTGACATCGTCGAGCGCGAGGAAATTCGCTTTCGCCAGACGATCGAGACAGGCCTGACCATTCTCGACAGCGAGATGGACAAGCTCCCGGAAGGCGAACCACTGCCGGGCGACGTCGCCTTCAAACTGCACGACACCTTCGGATTTCCCCTCGAACTGACCGAGGAGATCGTTCTCGAACGTGGCGCAACGGTCGACACCGTCGGCTTCGCCGCCGCAATGGACGAGCAACGGGAACGTGCCCGCGCCGACCAGAAGGCCAAGGGTGGCCAGGTCGACGTGAGCGAATTCGTTGCGGTGAACGACGAACACGGCCCCACGAAGTTCGTGGGTCGCGATCAGCTCACCGACGTGACCGCCACGGTCCTTTGGGTCGGCGACGACGGCGTGGTTCTCGATCGCACGCCCTTCTACGCCGAATCGGGCGGACAGATCGGAGACATCGGAATCCTCGCCGGGCCGGGCGGCGATCTGCACATCCTCGACACGACATATGGCGTTCCCGGGATTCACCTGCATCGAGCGGACGACGCCGGCGACGTGCTGTCCGTTGGCGACGAGGTTGTGGCGTCGATCGAGGTGGACCGTCGCGAGGCCATTCGCCGCAACCACACCGGCACCCACCTGCTCCACTCCGCGCTCCGCCGCGTTCTTGGCGATCACGTCCAACAGCAGGGCTCGTGGGTCGGTCCCGATCGGCTGCGATTCGATTTCAGCCACTTCGAATCTGTCAGCACCGAGCAGATGCGCGAGATCGAGGACCTGGTGAATGCCGATGTTCTTGCGAATCCACGCACATCACACGACGAGATGACCATGGACGCGGCACGTGAACGGGGCGCGATTGCGTTCTTCGGCGACAAGTACGGGGACACCGTCCGCGTGCTCGAGGCGGGGCCCAACTCGATCGAACTGTGCGGCGGCACCCATGTGGGCGCCCTGGGCGACATCGGTCCGATGAAGATAGTTTCCGAAAGCTCCATCGGGTCGAACATTCGGCGCGTCGAGGCCGTGACCGGTACGGCCACCGTCGACCTGTTGCGTCACGAGGAAGACACCCTCGCCCAGGCAGCGGAGATCGTCGGTGTGCCGGTTGACGATCTACTCCACGGCATCGAGCGGCGCATCGACGAACTGAACGGCTTGCGGAAGGAACTGGCCACAGCAAAACGATCTTCTGCTGTGGGTAGGGCGGGCGAACTCGCCGGGAACGCGGTCGACGGCGTGGTTGTTGCACGCATCGACGACCTCGATCGTGACTCACTCCGCGATCTTGCCGTGGCCATACGCGACAAGGGAGTGCCAAGTGTCGCCCTCGGTGCCGCGCTCGAAGCCGGAGGTGTCGCTCTGGTCGCCGCAGTCTCGGACGACTCTGCTCTACACGCGGGCGACTGGATCGCCGATGCCGCAAAGCTCGTGGGCGGCGGTGGCAAGAAAGCCCCGGACATCTCGGTGGCGGGTGGTCGCCACCCCGAACAACTCGACGCCGCGCTCGACCAGATCCGGACGGCCGCTGGCGTCTCATGATGCCCACGGATCGGACCGGGAGACTTCTGGGCCTCGACCTCGGTAGCAAGCGAATCGGGGTGTCGATCAGCGACTCCGATCGAACCGTCGCGACCCCCCTCGAGGTCATCGAGGCACACGATCGTCACGCTGGCCGGCGGGCGATCGCGGCACTGGTGGACGAGTGGGAGATCACGACCGTTGTCGTGGGAATGCCACTGCACCTCAGCGGAGCCAGGGGAGAATCCGCGCGCAGTGCGGAACGCATGGTCGAGGTGCTCCGTGACACCCTCGATGTCCCCGTCGTCACCTACGATGAACGGCTGACGACCGTCACCGCGCACCGGCTCCTCGACGAGCAGAATGTTCCCACCAGGGAACGGCGGGACATGGTCGACATGGTCGCCGCCCAGGTGATCCTTCAAGGGTGGATCGACGAGAGCGCATATGACTGACGACGACACCGACACCGACGAGCCTCAGTCCGGGATGGAGCGACTCCTGTCCCGTTTCGGCCCGGTACCCGAACGCGATCCAAATCGACCTGCACCTGGGCCGCGCCCTGACGGCACGGGTCTTGAACGCCCCCGGCCGGGTCCGCGACCCCAGCGCGAAGTCGTCATGGCGGGTGCGCCCGCCGCCACCGATCCGTCACCGCTGTTCGACGAACCGCACGATGACGTGTTCGGGAGTCCACCACCCGAGACCGATTGGGTCGAGGCCGAGGCATACGCGGTCGAAGACGCCGACTACGTGGAGCCCTACGAGGTCATCGATCGACGCGATTGGGTGCGCGTACCCCGCCGTAGTGGTCCGGTCTTCCGATTTCTCATCGTTGCGTTCATCGTCGGGATCGGTGTCACCACCGTCTACTCGCGTGTCACCACCTGGTTCGACGATCAGATAGACCCTCCGGGTCCGCCACAGGACACGGTCGAGTTCACGATCGACTCGGGCGAGACGGCGAACGACGTCACCCAGACCCTTTTTTCCAACGGCGTGATCGCGAACCCGACGATTTTCCGCTACTGGTTGAGCGACAATTTCGACGGCGACTTCCAGGCCGGCGACTACTCCTGTGTCCGACAGAACATGTCGTTCGACGAGGTCATCGCCTGTCTCGACGGCGAGGGCCCGCTGCCGGCCGAGTTCTTCACGATCACCATCCCCGAAGGGCAACGCCTGACCGACATGCTCGACACGTTGGTCCGTGAGAACCCGAGTCTCAACCGCGCCGACCTCCTTCGCGATCTCAACGCGACGCTTGTGAGTGTCGGCATCGAAGGTGTTCCCGACGCGCCCCTCGCCTCGTCGCCCGACCCCACGGGCAGCGGCAAGGAAGGGCTGCTGTTCCCGGCTACTTATCAGATCGATGAACGCAAGCGTGGCGATGCGCTCGACATTCTGCGGCGTATGGCCGACACGATGGAGCTCACCTGGGAGAGCGCCGTCGCAGACGAAGGCCATGATCCGATCATCGACGAGCTCGACCTCAACGACTACCAGGTTCTGACCATCGCATCTCTCATCGAGGCCGAGGCTCGTACGGCGGCCGATCGACCAAAGATCGCCCGAGTGATCTACAACCGGTTGCTCAACGGATGGAGCCTGGGTATCGATGCGACATCGTGTTACGCCGCCAACAAGCCCTGCGCCGATCTGACCCAGGAGGACCTCGACAGTCCTTCGCCGTGGAACACGCGCAATGCGGCCAACCGCCGTTTGCCACCAACGCCCATCGCATCGCCGGGTGAAGCTTCGATTCGCGCAGCACTCGCCCCCGAATCGGGCGAGTGGATGTACTACGTGCTCGCCGATGCCGAGGGCAACCACACCTTCGCCGTGACCGATGCCGAGTTCGCCGAGGCGAAACGCCTCTGCCAGGAACGCGGTCTGTGCTGACTCCGATCAGCGGTGCCACGATTGTCGCTGGAGTGATTGGCTGGCCCGTCGAACACTCGAGGTCTCCAACCATTCACAATGCAGCGGCCGCGGAATGTGGCGTCGATCTCGCCTACGTGGCTTTTCCCGTCGCTCCAGGAGACGGCGCTACCGCAGCCGAGTCCGGCCGCACGCTTGGACTTCGCGGGCTCTCGGTGACCATGCCGCACAAGGAAGATGTCATCGCGGCGCTCGACCAATTGTCGCCAGCGGCGGAGCTCCTCGGTGCCGTGAACTGCATCGTCAACGACGAAGGTCGGCTCGTGGGACACAACACCGATGGTTCGGGCTTCGTCCGCGGCTTCGAACACGACACCGGCCTGAAGCTCGCCGGCCGGTCGGTTCTCGTGGTCGGCGCGGGTGGGGCGGCCCGGTCGATCATCTGCGCCTGTGCCGCAGCCGGAGCCGCGGACGTGATCGTCGTGAATCGAACGGCCCAGAGGGCCGAGGAAGCCGCCGAACTGGCGGGGGCCGTCGGACGCGTGGGTTCCGCGGCCGATGTCGCCCACGCCGACGTAATCGTGAACGCGACATCCCTCGGTATGGACGACACGTCGAACCGCGGGCTGCTCGCCATCGACCTGGCTGGTGCCAGACCCGGAGCCGTGGTGATCGACATCGTCTACCGGCCAGAAATCACCCCGCTACGCTCAGCTGCCACGGAACTTGGGCTCGAACATCACGGAGGGCTGTCGATGCTCACAGGCCAGGCCATCGAGCAGTTCGAGCTCTGGACGGGGAAGACCCCGAGTTTCGAGGCGCTTCGCTCGGTTCTCGCCTGATCCAAATCTGTTCAAGAATCCTCAGACCCTGCCGATTGGGACGTTCGTAAGCGAGCTCCACGAATGGAGAAGTACGCCATGTCTCTGCAGGGAACGCTCAATACATTGGGCATAACCGAGGTTCTCGAGTTCCTCGCCGATCGTGAGTCGACCGGCCGCCTCGACGTGAACGCCGGATCCGGACACGCGACGTTCCGTGTCCACGACGGCCAGATTGGCGTGGTCGAGTACGACTTCGAGCGCGAGTCGGGCATCGATCCGTCAGAGGCCACGTACTACGCGTTGGCCGAGTTGGAGGGTTCGTTCTATTTCGACGACGACGACGTCATCGACGCGGACGACGACACCAGGACCGTGTCGGACGTCTTGTCCCGTACGGCCGAGATCGCCGAGGCATGGGCCGAGATCGAGGACGTCATCCCAACGCAGCAACATCATCTCGTTCGGAACCAGATGCTCGACGGGTCGGTCATGATCGAGCCCGAGTGGTGGCGTGCCCTCGAAATCATCAGCGACGGAAGTTCGGCTTCGAAGCTCGCAACCACGCTCGACGAAGGTGCGCTGAGCGCCTCGACGATCGCAATGCACATGGCTCAAGCCGGACTGATCTCCGTCGAGGAACCAGCCGAGGAATCAGGTGCACAGATCATCCAACCCGATGCGGTCGACGAGACCGCGATCGAGCCCGTGGAGATCCCACAAGCCGAGCTTCCCATCGATCAGGCCGAGGACGAGCCAACCGAGATCGATGATCATGTCGACACAGCCACCGAGCTTGCATCGATCGGCGAGCTCGCGGATCAACTCGAGAATCTGGCCGCCGCGTCGGTCGCACCAGACGTCGCACCAGACATCGGTGCGATCGCCGACGCTACCATCGCCGATATCGAGGAGTCCTGGGACGCCGCCCACGTCGCCACCAACGTGGTCGATGATGCTGTAGAAGCGCCTTCTGAGCCCGTGCCGACGGTCGACGTCGTGCCCGAGCCGCAAACAGACGTCGTGCCCGAACCCCAGATCGACGACGACGACGGCTGGGCCACCGACCACGCCAAGCCGGCGACCGAAGTGGCCGTCGACGCGAATCCCGAGATCGCACCGGCCGAGGACTTCGCGCCGGTTGCCGACCTTCAGCCGGCTCCGGTGGCAGCCGAACCAGCTCCTGCTCCTGTGATCGAGCCGGTCGCGGAGCTCGTACCAGAACCGGTCGCGGAGCTCGAACCAGAACCGGTCACCGAACTCGTGCCCGAACCGGTTGAGGCCGCAGCTTTTGAGCCCGAACCGATGTTGGCGGAAGTTGGCGAGCCTGCCGCCGAGCCCGGGATGGCATCGATCGACGCGCAGCCGAGTCCGTTCGACACCCTTCCTCCGGTCGACGCAACACCCAGTCCATTCGCCGACCTCTCACCGGTCGCCGAGGCTCCCTTGATGTTCGACACGTCGGTTGCCTACGACCCCGCATCGCCGGAACTGGCCGGACTTGGCGCTGATGCTCCCAGGCACGATGAGTCGATCGATCAGCTGCGCGACGAGATGATCGCCGCCGAGGAACAAGCTGAGGAATTCGATTCCTCGGAGCGGTCGAGCGTTCTGAAGTTCCTCCGGCGCGACTGAGTCCCGTTCGTGCATATCGCGGCGCTCGCAGTTCTCGCCGTGCCCGTCGGCCTCGCCCTCGCGCGTATCGCGGCCTGGGTTCCCGACCTCGGCGGTGGCGGCTACGGGCGCCCCTCGCGCCGAATGCGAACCGCAATCGTGATCGTCAGCGCGCTGGCGTTCTCGATAGTCGGAGCAGTCGTTGGGAGCGAATGGACCCTCGTCCCGATCCTCATCGTGACGTCGGCGCTCATCACACTGTCGGCCGTGGACATCGACCGGTACCGGCTCCCGAACCGATTGCTCTTTCCGAGTATCGCAGTGGCGTTCGTGACGATCGTCGTCGTCTCGATCTCGACCGGCAATGCCGACCACATCGTCCCGTCTGTCGTCGGGGGCGTGGTGTACTTCGGTCTGCTGTTCGTCCCGAGCGTGATCAGTCCGGCCGGACTTGCATTCGGCGACGTGAAACTCGCGTTACTTCTCGGCCTGACGATCGGGTGGACCCGCTCGTCGATTCCCCATGCGCTCTCGCTCGTGATCAACGCGTTGCTTCTCGGAATGATCCTCGGAATCGTCTCCGGAGTTCTCGTTGGCCTGGGTAGACGCGTCTTCGGCCCCGACTTCCTGGCCGACCCCGACGAGCCCGAGCCGATCGAAGGCGAGGAGCCCGCACGTCCGTCGATGTGGCGCACGGCATTTCCCTTCGGTCCAGCTCTGGCACTTTCCGCCATGGTGATCACCCTCGCCAACAGTTCACTTGTCACAGGTCCGAGCTTGTTCTGATCGGGTCGTAGACTCGCTGCCGTGCCAACCGACCCCCAGACGATCGTCGTCGACCTCGGAGACCGCAGCTATCCCGTCGTGGTCGGTGCGGGCGTGCGTCACGCGATCAGCGAACACCTCCCCGCATACGCTCGTCGCGCGGCCATCGTGTCCCAGGCCGAGATCTCGGTCGACGTCCAGACGGGTATCGATCAACGGCCGTTCATCATCGGTGATGGCGAAGAGCACAAGGTGGTCGCGACGATCGAACAGCTGTGCCGTGACTGGTCGACGTGGGGCCTGAATCGCCAGGACGTCGTCGTTGGAGTCGGTGGTGGGATCGTTACCGATGTCGCGGGATTCGCTGCCTCGGTGTATCACCGCGGTGTTCCGGTCATCCAGGTTCCGACAACACTCCTCGGCCAGATCGACGCAGGCATCGGTGGCAAGACCGGCGTGAACATCCCTGAAGGCAAGAACCTGATCGGCGCGTACTGGCAACCGGCAGCGGTGCTGTGCGACACCGAGACCCTGGCCACCCTGCCCGAACGCCACTACCGAGCCGGTCTCGGCGAGCTCGCGAAGTATCACTTCCTGGGCGGGGGACAACTCGACGCCCTGCCGCTCGCCGACCGGGTTGCCGCATCGGTTCAGATCAAGGCAGACGCCGTGATGGCCGACGAGCGCGAGGGCGGCCGGCGAGCGCTGTTGAACTACGGGCACACGCTGGCCCACGCGCTCGAGATCACCGGCAATCACAAACTTCTGCACGGTGAGGCGGTTGCGATCGGCCTCATCTACGCCGCGGAGGTGGCGTGGGAGCTTGGCCGAATCGACGCGGGAGCGGTGGCCGAGCATCGTCGCGTGGTCGGCGCATACGACCTGCCGATGCGGCCGCCGCCCGGGATCGAGTTCGCCGACGTGCTTCCATTGTTTGGACGCGACAAGAAGGCACTGTCTGGAATCACGTTCGTTCTCGACGGCCCTGCCGGCCCTGAGGTCGTCGAGCAGGTTCCGATCGAGGCGCTCGAGGCCGCATGGGATCGGTTGCGGTCGTCATGACGGCAGCTGCGGAGCGCATCTCGAAAGTTCGCGCCAGCTTCGAAGAGCATCGAATCGATGCCCTCGTTGTCAGCCATCCGACCAACATTCGTTACTTGACGGGCTTCAGCGGGTCGGCAGGCACGCTGGTGGTCACATCCGACCAGGCGGTGCTGATCACCGACGCCCGCTATGCCCTACGTGCACCGGAAGAGATCAGCGAATTCGGCGCACCGGTCGACGTGCGGGTTGCCCCCGGCGGAGGCCACGGAGCCGTGTCCGAGCTGATTGAACCGCACCCGAGCGTGGGTGCCGAATCCGAACATCTCTCGTGGGCTGCAGCAGAGCGACTCGCCGGTCACCTGGAGCGTGAGGTCGTCCCAACGACAGGCGTCGTCGAAGCGATTCGGATCTCAAAATCGGCCGAAGAGATCGCGACGATCCGGGCCGCTGCTGCGATTGCAGACCGCGCGCTTGCCGACGTGAGCGGCGAGCTCGCCTCAGGACTCACCGAGCAGCAGTTCGCCAATGGCGTGAACGCGGCGATGCAACACCATGGTGCAGATCGACCGGGATTCGACACGATCGTCGCGACCGGGCTGAACGGCGCCCGGCCTCATCACGCGCCGGGAGACACGTCCATCGAACGCGGTGACCTCGTGATCGTCGACTTTGGTGCCGAGCTCGACGGATACAGATCGGACATGACGCGCTCGTTCATCGTCGGCGAACCCACGGCTCGTCAATCGGAACTGCTCGAGGCGGTCCGAGTCGCCCAGGCTGCCGGCGTGGACGCCGCGGGTCCGGGCGTGCCCACGAAGGAGATCGACCGAGCGTGTCGGACGGCACTCGCCGAGGCCGGACTGGCCGACTGGTTCACGCACGGCACGGGTCACGGCGTCGGCCTCGATATCCACGAAGCCCCATCGGTGAGTGCCGCCAGCACTGCTACGCTCGCAGCCGGTTATGTGATCACTGTCGAACCCGGCGTCTACCTTCCCGACGAGGGAGGGGTGCGGTGGGAGGACACACTCGTGATCACCGCCGATGGCGCCGAGGCACTCACGCACTCGGCCAAACAACCCGTCATCACGGTCTGAGAAGAACGTCTCCCAGGAGCCTGCAATGCCCACGATCACCACGAATGACCTGAAAAACGGTATGCATCTCGACCTCGAGGGCGACCTCGTGCAGATTCAGTCGTTTCAGCACGTGAAGCCCGGGAAGGGGCATGCGTTCGTCCGAACCACACTCAAGAACGTTCGCACGGGCTCCACCGTCGACCGCACGTTCCGAGCCGGAGAGAAAGTGGAGCGCGCGATGATCGACAAGCGCGACATGCAGTATCTCTACAAGGACGGCGCCGACTACGTTTTCATGGACAACGAGACGTACGACCAGCGAAACGTCAGCCCGGACACGCTTGGCAGTTCAGCCGATTTCATCATCGAAGGCAGGAGCGCGATCGTTCTTCTGTTCGGCGAAGAGATCGTGGGTACCGACCTGCCCGCCTCGGTCGAGCTGACAATCAAGGAAACCGAGCCGGGCCTCCAGGGCGACCGGAGCTCGGGCGGCACCAAGCCGGCCACGCTCGAGACCGGCAAGAACATCCAGGTGCCGCTGTTCATCAACATCGGTGACGTCGTCAAGGTAGATACGCGATCCGGCGACTACCTCTCACGCGCGTGAGCGGTTCGCCACTCCACATCAGTCGACGGGACGATCGCGAAGCGGCTCTGGCCTTACTGTATGAAGCCGACATGAGCGGTGACTCCATCGACGAGGTCGTCCTCCGGAACTCGGCCGACATCGACGACTACAGCACACAGATGGTGCTTGGTGTCGATGGGCTCCTCGATGGCATCGACGAGCAGATCGACGCGGTCGCCGAGGACTGGACGGTGTCGCGTATGCCAGGAATCGATCGATCCATTCTTCGGATGAGCGTTTGGGAGCTTCTGAGCCGCGAGGACATTCCGATCACCGCGGTGGTGTCTGAGGCGGTTGCGCTGGCCAATCAGTACTCGACCGAGAAATCGGCGCCGTTCATCAACGGGGTGCTTGTGAAGCTCGCCGAGCTCATCCGTCCAGAGGATGATTGAACCGACCCGAACCCTGAGGAACTGGCGGCCGGCCGACGCGCCGGCCCTGATGGCGGCATGGACCGATGCCGACGTCGCCGCGTGGAATCCGGTGCCTCCGACGCCCTCGATCGATATCGCAGAGAGATGGATCAACGGAGTCTCGAATCAAACGAGCACCGCCGACGCCGCCGATCGAGTTCTCGTCGACGACGCAGGGAACGTCCTGGGGGAGGTAGGCCTGCAGCTGGATCGAAGACGTTCGATCGCCGAACTCGGTTTCTGGGTGGCGACAACCGCGCGGCGTCGCGGTGTTGGCGCTGATCTGCTCGGTCGCGTTCCCGCATTGCTCACCGAACTCGGCGTCGAGCGAGCGTTCGCCATGGTCGACCCTCAGAACGGACCGGCTCTCGCGCTCATGGAGCGCAGCGGGTGGATCGAAGTCCACACGACTGGTGACCGCCGAGGATTCATGGTGGAGGCGCTCTAGAGGTCGACCGTCCCGATGACGCAGGTGACCGCATCGCCTCCAACCCAGACCTCACCGTCGGCTTCGTCCACGTACACCCGGCCGGAGCGACCGATCGCCGTTCCCTGCGACGCGGTATACGGCGCCTCGAGTGTTCCGTCGCCGAGCAGCCACTGGGCAAGAGCTGCGTTCAGGGACCCGGTGACAGGATCCTCGGCCGCGGCCTCACCCGAGCGGAAGAAGGCCCGTACCTCGATTGCAGGCTCAGGAGATCCGGTCGACCCGACCACACCAATCTTGGCGACGACACCCACCGGGTAGGGACCGACCACACCCACGTCGTAGCTCTCCTCGGCGCTGAAGTCGGGTTTCAGCCCAAGGACGGTTTGGGCGTCGGCGAGCCGGACGGCGATCCATCCGGGCCCGTTGTCGGCCCACTGCGCGTCAACCACCTCGGATCGATCGATGCCGAGGACACGACAGACTCGATCGAGGTCGGCGTCATCGACGGGACCATCGCGAATGAGTGGGGGAGCGGCGAACGCCAACCGACCGTTGGCGTGGCGAAGCGTGACGAGTCCGACGCCACACTCCTGGATCACCCTGCCATCGGTGGCCGGCGCACCGCCCGCTTCGAGCCACGCGTGGCATGTACCGATGGTCGGGTGGCCTGCGAACGGCAGCTCGGACCCCGGGGTGAAGATGCGCACGCGGTAGTCCGCAGCCGGATCGGTCGGCGACAGAACAAACGTTGTCTCGCTGAGGTTCGTCCAGTGCGCAAACCGCTGCATCTCCTCAGTACTCAGACCGTCGGCGCCGTGTACCACGGCGACCGGATTGCCTCGATAGGGCACAGCGGTGAACACGTCGACCTGTCGGAAGTCCATCATCGGAAGATTATCGATCAGCGGGTGCGTGATCGGAAGAGATCCGCTCGGAAAACCGTTGCCCGATGAGCGCGACGAGAGGGCACAGCCAGTACGGTGAGAACTCGACCGTGAAACGAGTCCCGTGAGGCTCGAACGGTGGGAGGAACGTTGACGAACGCGCCGAACAGCGCCGAGGGCGGGCACGCCGAGCACGACTCGCAGGGCCGTTTCAGCAGGGTCACCGACAGCCGTTTCGTCTCCCACAGTCAGGTGCTTTCATCCGAAGACCTCGCTCGTGCGACCAGGCGCATGGCTCACGAGATCATCGAACACAACCATGGCCTTGACGGTGTCGTGTTGATAGGGCTCGAGCGTGGTGGGGTGCCCGTCGCGGAGGCCCTGGCCGAGGCCATCCAATCGATCGAGGATGTCGACGTGCCCGTCGGTTCTGTTGACGTCAGCTTCTATCGCGACGACATCGGAACGACGACCGTGCTGCCCGAGGTCACTCGTATTCCCTTCCCGGTCACCGATACCCATGTGGTCCTGTGTGATGACGTTCTGTACACCGGCCGAACCGTGCGGTCGGCCCTCGATGCGGTCACGGACTTCGGACGGCCGAGCACGATCCAGCTCGCGGTGATGGTCGACCGAGGCCATCGGGAACTCCCGATTCGGCCCGACTACATCGGCAAGAACCTACCGACGAGTCGCGACGAGCTCGTTCGGGTCTCGAGCGATGGCGTCGAACTCGGTCATGTCGAGCCGCTGCAGGAGGAGGAATGAAGGACCTTCTCACGATCGATCAGATCGGCCGCGACGGCATCGAGGAGATCATGACGGCGGCCGACAGTTTCGCTGAAGTGTGCCGACGGCCGATTCCCAAGGTTCCGGCGTTACGCGGCAAGACGATTGCGTCGATGTTTTTCGAAGATTCGACTCGAACGCGCACGTCGTTCGAGACGGCGGCCAAACGCCTGTCGGCCGACATCATGAACTTCAGCGCATCGTCGTCGTCTGTGAACAAGGGTGAATCCCTGCGCGACACCGTGGAAACGATCGAGGCGATGGGCGTTCACGGGATCATCATCAGACATGCCAGCTCCGGCGCACCACAACAGATCTCGCGTTGGTCATCGGCCTCGGTGATCAATGGCGGCGACGGGTGGCAATCGCACCCGACCCAGGCGCTCCTCGATGTGTACACGGTGCGAGAGGAGGGCCGGTCGTTCGACGGACTCCGGGTCGCCATCGTTGGCGACATCACCCACTCTCGCGTCGCTCGGAGCAACATTCAGGCCTTCTCGGCGCTCGGTGCCGAGGTCACGCTCGTTGCGCCGCCGACACTCCTCCCACCACACGTCGAAGCGCTCGGAGCGAAGGTCTCCCACGACATCGATGCGACCCTTCGCGACACCGATGTGCTCTATCTGCTGCGTATGCAACGGGAACGGATGGACCAGGCGCTCGTGCCGTCGTTGGGGGAGTACCACCGCTCCTTCGGGCTGACGCCGAACCGGGCGAAGGCGCTCTCGGACTCGGCGCTCATCATGCATCCCGGTCCGATGAATCGAGGGATCGAGATCTCTCCCGAAGTCATCGACGATCCTCGAGTGAGGGTGCTCGACCAGGTCACCAACGGGGTCATCGTTCGGATGGCGGTCCTCTACCTGGTCCTGGGTTCGGCCGCCGCTGATCGGAGGGCATCGTGACCACCTACGCACTGCGGGGCGGAACGATCGTCGGCACCGGCGGAACCCGGCCCGCCGATGTTCTGTGGGCCGGCGGCGAAATCACCGCTGTCGGACAACACATCGAACTCCCCGATGGCGTCATCGAGATCGATGCGACCGATTGTTTCGTGCTTCCTGGTCTCGTCGACCTGCACACCCACCTTCGCGAACCGGGCGGGGAAGAGGCCGAGACGATCCAGACGGGCGCACGCGGCGCCGCACTCGGTGGTTTCACCGCAATCGTGGCGATGCCCAACACCGATCCCACGGCCGACTCGCCGTCGATCGTTCGTGATGTTCTTGCGATCGCGGAGGGCGCGGCGTGTGAGGTCGTGCCGTCAGCTGCAATGACGATCGGTCGGCGGGGCGAGATGCTCACACCGATGGGGGAACTCGCAGCGATGGGCGTGCGGATCTTCACCGACGATGGATCAGGCGTGCAGAACCCAGCGCTCATGCGTCGGATCATGGAGTACGCGACAGGTCTTTCCGCCATCACCGGCAGCGGCAACGTCGTTCTCGCTCAGCATTGCGAGGTCGAGTCACTCTCGGCAGGCGGGCACATGCACGAAGGCGAGTGGTCGACCCGTCTCGGAATGGGTGGCCAACCGATCGAGGCCGAGACGCTCATGATGATGCGCGACATCGCACTCGCCTCTCGTACCGGTGCCCACATCCACTTCCAGCACGTGTCGACCGCTGATGGCGTCGAGCTCGTGCGGGCCGCCAAAGCCCGGGGTGTTCAGGTCACCGCCGAGGCCACGACCCATCACTTCACCCTCACCGATGCCAACTGCGCATCGTTCGATCCCGTTTACAAGGTCCACCCGCCACTTCGGACCGATGTCGACCTGGCAGCAATCCGCCTCGGTCTGACCGACGGCACCATCGACGCCATCGCCACCGATCACGCACCCCACGAGCCGCACACCAAGGAGTTCCCCTTCGATCAGGCGCCGCCAGGGATGCTTGGGCTCGAGACCGCACTCGCTCTCACACACACCGAACTCGATCTGCCCATCGAGTCGATCGTCGCCCTCATGAGCGTGAACCCGGCCCGGATCGCTGGGCTCGACGACCGGCACGGACGACCGATCGCGCCGGGCGAGCCGGTGAACCTCACCGTTTTCGACCCGACGGAACGATGGACCGTGCGGGGGGTCGACATGGCGAGCCGCAGCCTCAACACCCCCTACGAGGGTCGCGAACTGCAGGGACGAGTGCGGCACACCGTGCTGCACGGTGATCTGGTGATCGAGAACGGAACCGCGAAGCGATGATCGTGCGTGCACGAATGGAGAGTGAGCGATGAAAGAAGCGGCGCTGGTGCTGCAGGACGGCACAGTGTTCGAAGGAGAGGCAATCGGCGCGGAGGCCCCCGGAGGGGTGAGCAGCGGCGAGGTCGTCTTCAACACGGTGATGGCCGGATATCAGGAGGTTCTCAGCGATCCCTCGTACGCGGGACAGATCATTACGTTCACGTACCCTCACATCGGGAACTACGGCGTGAACGGCGACGACTACGAAAGCCGTGGGACCTTCTGTCGAGGGGTAATCATCCGCGACCCCGCGCGGCGGTCGAGCAACCACCGGGCGGAGGGCGATCTCGACTCATTTCTGCAGAAGCACTCGCTTGCCGGTATCGCAGGGCTCGACACCCGCCGCCTCACGAGGCACATCCGCGATTTCGGGGCCATCCCCGGGGCGTTCGGAACCGCCGATGAGGCCACACTCCGCGAGGCGGCGAAGGCCGAGCCCGGAACCGACGGCATCGACCTGGTCGCCACCGTGACCTGTGACGAGCCATACACCGTGTCTTCGGATGGGCCGCGACGAATCGTGGCGATGGACTTCGGCATAAAATCCTCGATCCTCGCTCAGCTTCGAGATCTCGGAACGATCGAGGTCGTGCCTGCGGCAACCAGCGCCGCCGAGATTCTCGAACACGAACCCGACGGTGTGTTTCTCTCGAACGGTCCGGGCGACCCGGAACCGCTCGACTACGTTCGATCCACGATCGGAGAGCTGTTGGGCAGGGTACCGATCTTCGGGATCTGCCTCGGCCACCAACTGCTGTCGGCCACCCTCGGCGCCGACACATACAAACTCCGCTTCGGTCACCACGGTGGCAACCAACCGGTGAAGCGCCTGCGCGATGGCAAGGTCGAGATCACGTCCCAGAACCACAACTTTGCCGTCGACGAGGCGAGCATGGTCGACGCCGAACTCACCCACATCAATCTGAACGACAACACCGTGCAGGGGATGCGGTGTACGACCGCTCCCGCCTTCAGCGTGCAATATCACCCCGAAGCCAGCCCCGGGCCCCACGACTCCCGCTATCTTTTCGACGATTTTGAACAGCTCATGGAGGGTTTTGATGCCAAGGCGTGACGATCTCCGATCGATCCTGGTGATCGGCTCGGGCCCGATCGTGATCGGACAGGCCTGCGAGTTCGACTACTCGGGTACGCAGGCGTGCCGAGTCCTTCGCGACGAGGGATATCGCGTGATCCTGGCCAACTCGAATCCGGCGACGATCATGACCGATCCGGATTTTGCAGACGCCACCTACATCGAGCCGCTCGACGCGAACGTGCTCGAGGCGATCATCGAAGCCGAAGAGCCCGATGCCATACTTCCGACCCTCGGCGGCCAGACGGCACTCAACCTGGCGATGGAACTCGTCGAGCGCGGCTCGCTCGACCGGGCCGGCGTCGAGCTGATCGGTGCCGACGCCGAAGCGATCGCCACCGCCGAGGACCGCGAGCGTTTCAAGGAGGCCATGATCGAAATCGGTCTGGAGGTGCCCATCTCCGGGGTGGCGCATTCCATGGCTGAGGCCCGCACGACGCTCGAGGAGATCGGTCTGCCCGTCATCATTCGACCCGCGTACATCCTCGGCGGCAAGGGCACCGGTATCGCCTCCACCGCCGAAGAGTTCGAGGCGGTGGCGTCGAACGGCCTCGACGCCAGTCCGATATCGGAGATCCTGATCGAGGAATCGATCGTTGGATGGAAGGAATACGAGCTCGAGGTCATGCGCGACCACGCCGACAACCAGGTTGTCATCTGCTCGATCGAGAACGTCGACCCGATGGGTGTCCACACGGGAGACTCGATCACCGTCGCCCCGGCCCAGACGCTCAGCGACGTGGAGCTTCAGGAGATGCGCGACGCCGCCTTCGCAGTAATGCGTCGTGTCGGAGTCGAGACCGGCGGTTCGAACGTGCAGTTCGCAGTCGACCCGACCGACGGTCGCCAGGTCGTGATCGAGATGGACCCTCGGGTCTCGCGGTCATCGGCGCTCGCATCGAAGGCCACCGGATTCCCGATCGCGAAGATCGCCGCCCGGTTGGCCGTCGGATACACCCTCGACGAGATCCCCAACGACATCACCCGCGAAACGCCGGCCAGCTTCGAGCCCACGATCGACTACGTGGTGACCAAGATCCCGCGGTGGGCGTTCGAGAAGTTCCCCGGCACGGGGGGAGTGCTCGGCACCCAGATGCAGTCGGTGGGTGAGGCGATGTCGATCGGTCGCACGTTCCCGGAATCGCTCCAGAAGGGCCTGCGCAGCCTCGAACTCGGACGTCACGGACTCAACTGCGATCCGGGCGAAGCGGCCCACGACGATCTCGATGACGCTCAATTGCTCACCGCCGCATGCGTACCGACACCGGACCGGATCTTCGCACTCGAGACCTGCCTTCGGCGGGGGATGTCGGTCGAAGACGTACATGAAGCCACCAAGGTCGACCCCTGGTTCCTGGACCAGATGTTGCGGATCACCGAGGAGCGAGAGGCGCTCGGGGAGGTGGGCTTCGCGGCGATGACCCACCGGGCGTGGAAGCGGGCGAAACAGCACGGGTTCTCCGACGCTCAGCTCGCGTGGTTGTGGGACATGGCGGAGGCCGATGTGCGCATCGCCCGCAAGGCCGTCGGCGTTGAGCCGACCTTCAAGACGGTCGACACCTGCGGCGCAGAATTCGACGCGGAAACGCCGTACCACTACTCGACGTGGGAAGACACGAGCGAGGTCCGCGATTCGGATCGGCCCAAGGTCATGATCCTCGGCTCGGGCCCCAACCGCATCGGCCAGGGCATCGAGTTCGACTACTGCTGCGTACACGCGAGCTTTGCGCTGGCCGACGCCGGATTCGAGACGATCATGGTCAACTGCAATCCCGAGACCGTGTCGACCGACTACGACACGAGCGACCGTTTGTACTTCGAGCCCCTCACGCTCGAGGACGTCACCAACATCATCGAGGCTGAGCAACCCCTTGGTGTGATCGTGAGCCTCGGCGGCCAGACACCACTGAAATTGGCGAACGATCTACCGGCCGAACTGATCGCCGGAACGTCACCGACCTCAATCGATCTGGCCGAGGATCGCGAGCTCTGGAACGACCTTTGCGAGCGAATGGAGATCCCCCAGCCGCCAGGGGGCACCGCGACCGACGTCGACGAAGCGCTGCGCGTCGTGTCGACGATCGGCTACCCGGCTCTCGTACGACCCTCATACGTGCTCGGGGGTCGCGCGATGGAAATCGTGTACGACGACGAGGGCCTGCGCGCGGCCATGAAACAGTTGGCCGGGTTCGGCACCCTCGGGCGTGAGGGTGGTCTGTCGGCCGAACGACCCGTCCTGATCGATCGTTTCCTCGAGGACGCGACCGAGGTCGATGTTGACGCGATTCGAGATCACACGGGCGATGTGGTGATCGGCGCGGTCATGGAGCACGTCGAAGAAGCCGGGGTACACAGCGGTGACAGCGCGTGTGTGATCCCCCCACCCAATCTCTCGGCCGAGACGATCGCGACCCTCGGGGAGTTCACTCGGCGGATCGCCACCGAGCTCGAGGTCAGCGGTCTCATCAATGTGCAGTTCGCGGTCAAGGGCAACGAGGTGTTCGTGATCGAGGCCAACCCGCGCGCGTCGCGTACGGTCCCGTTCGTGGCAAAGGCCACGGGTGTGCCTCTCGCGAAGATCGCGGCCCGTGTGATGATGGGCGCCACCCTCGACGAACTCCGCTCCGAGGGCCTGCTGCGTCCACCGGCTACCGGACACGTGGCCGTGAAAGAGGCGGTTCTGCCGTTCAATCGGTTCCCCGATGCCGATCCGTTGTTGGGTCCCGAAATGCGCTCGACCGGAGAGGTCATGGGTATCGACCGCACGACTGGCCTCGCCTTCACCAAGAGCCAGATGGCAGCGGGCGGCACCCTGCCCGAACGCGGGACCGTCTTCTTTTCGCTTGCGAATCGTGACAAGGAAGTCGGAGTCGAGGCAGCCCGCAGCTTCCGCACACTCGGGTTCGACATCGTCGCCACCACAGGAACTGCCGCCGCGCTCGAAGAGGCAGGAATCGAGGTCGCCCGCAGAGTCGCCAAGGTGACGGACGAGGATGAGGTCGACTTCGACGGGCCCACCGCTGTCGACCTGATTGCCACCGATGACATCCAGCTCGTGGTCAACAGCCCGAGCGGTCGGGGACCGCGCGCTGATGGTGCCTACATCCGGGCGGCGGCCGGTGCTGCGGGCGTTCCGTTGCTCACAACCGGTGCCGCCGCGCTCGCGGCCGCAAGGGGTATGACCGATTGGCTCGAGACCCCGCTCACCGTGCGTTCGCTCCAGAGCTACCTCTCGACGGCAAACGGCGCGCCGACGGAATCCGTTGGTACTCGTGGTTGACCTGTCCACGAGGGTCGGCCGGGTCCAACTCCCGAATCCGGTCATGACCGCCTCCGGTACCGCCGGACATGGCAGTGAGTTGGGCGGATATGTCGATCTCTCGTCGCTCGGCGCTCTCGTGGTCAAGTCGTTGTCGGTGATGCCGTGGCCGGGTAATCCGGCGCCCCGCGTCACGGAGATCCCGGGCGGCATGATGAACAGCGTGGGGCTCCAGGGACCGGGCGTCGCCGGGTGGATCGAAAAGGAACTCCCCGCACTCCGCCGCGCCGGCGCCCGCATCGTCGTCAGCATCTGGGGGCGGACGGTCGATGAATATCGCGCTGCCGCCGAAGCACTCGAATCCATCCAGAGCGACCTCGCCGCCGTCGAGGTGAACGTTTCGTGTCCCAATCTCGAGGATCGTCGGCGTATGTTCGCGCACTCCACCGAGAGTGCGGCCGAGGTCATCCGCGCAACCGCCGGACTCGATGTCCCGCGTTGGGCGAAGCTGAGCCCGAACGTCGCCGACATCGCCGACATCGCCGACGCAGTTCATGGGGCCGGCGCGGACGCGGTCACCCTCACGAACACGCTTCTGGGGCTTGTGCTCGACCCGGCGACAGGCGCACCAGTTCTGGGCGGCGGTGGCGGTGGAGTGTCCGGACCAGCGATGCGGCCGGTGGCTCTCCGAGCCGTATATGACGTTTCGGCGGCGCATCCAGACATTCCTGTGATCGGCGTCGGGGGTATCGCAGCCGCTGAGCATGCGGTGCAGTACCTTCGGGCGGGCGCGGCAGCGGTGCAGGTCGGGACGGCAACCTTCGCCGATCCCCGCACGACCGGTCGGATCATCTCCGACCTTCGCACCTGGTGTCGTCGACATGACGTGACCCGAGTACGCGATCTCATACGAACCGCACACGCAGGAGACTCCACATGACCGAGGCCCCCGATGAACTCCGCCAGAAGCTGTGTCTCGCGCTCGACGTCGACGATCTCGTCGAGGCTGTCCGCCTTGGGAAGACGCTGTCGCCGTGGTTCGGTGCCGCCAAGATAGGGCTCGAGCTCTACACCGCTGCCGGCACCGATGCGATCGGCACGCTCATCGGGATGGGATACGAGGTATTCCTTGATCTGAAGATGTACGACATCCCGAGCACGGTCGAGAAGGCCTCCCGCGTGCTCGGCGCACTCGGCGTCACCTATGCGACCTACCACGCTCAGGGAGGCGTCGACGTTCTTCGCGCCGGTGCAGATGGCCTTCGGGAGGGCGCGTCCAGCGCAGGGCTGCCGGAGCCAAAACCACTGGCGATCACCGTGCTGAC
Organism: Acidimicrobiales bacterium; assembly: GCA_051011575.1. Lineage (GTDB taxonomy): Bacteria > Actinomycetota > Acidimicrobiia > Acidimicrobiales > SHLQ01 > SHLQ01. Next base: position 28,697 of record JBPCTR010000285.1, read on the forward strand.
GTCAGATGCGGATGCCCCCGAACACATCATGCCGAAGCGGGTTCTCACTTCGGCCGAAGCCGGTATGGCCGGGCTCGTGTGTTCTGCCGACGATGTGAAGGAGGCGACGCACTACGCACCCCGACTCCTCAAGGTCACTCCCGGAATCCGGCCCGCAGGTGCTGACGCCCACGACCAGGCTCGTGTCGCCACTCCCAAGGCGGCCCTCGAGGCCGGCTCCGATCTACTCGTGATCGGTCGGGCCGTCACCCTCGCCGAGGACCGCGCAGGTGCGGCCGAGGCGATCGTCGACAGCATCCTCTCCTGATTGCTGGCATTCCAATTCTGCCCAACCGATAGCGTGTCCCCGGTGGACCAGGTATTCGAACGAATCGCAGCGGTACGCGAGCATCGCGGTCTCGCTGTCGATCGAGTGCGCTCCGGAGAGCTATCGCTCGACGGCTTGTTCGCTGAGGCGGCGGTCGACCCTGTGCTGTCGTCCGCGAAAATTCTTCCCTTCATCGAGGTCATCCCGGAGATCGGAAAGGTTCGGTCTCGGCGAGCGCTGGCGGCCGCCGGAATCGACGAGGCGGCGCTCATCTCCGCGGTCGACGGCGTCGCTCACGGTCGACTCGGCGACGCGCTGGATCGCGCATGAGCAAATTGGTGATCGTGGTCTCGGGTCCAGGCGGGGTCGGGAAGGGGACGGTCGTCCATCGCCTCGTCGAGAGCGATCCTGCGCTCGTCCTGTCCCGTAGTTGGACGACCCGTGAACCCCGACCCGGAGAGGCTGGCGACGCGTACACGTTCGTGAACAAGACTGACTTTCTCAACGCCCTGATCGCCAACCGTTTCCTCGAGTGGAACCACTTTCTGGGCGCCCACTACTACGGGTCGCCCATGCCCGACCCAGCCGAGACCCGCGACATCGTGCTCGAGATCGACGTGAACGGCGCTCGTCAGGTTGCCTCACGAGCTGCTTCCATGGACGCGCCGGCCCCGGTGCTGATCTTCATCGACGCGCCATCGCTCGATGTTCAGCGAACTCGACTCGTCGGGCGAGGTGATACGCCCGAGCAGGTTGAACGGCGAATGGCTGCCGGCGAGGCCGAACGGACCCTCGCCCGCGATCTGCCGTATGAATGGATTGTCAACGATGACGTCGAGAGTGCTGCCGCTCGAATCGCAACGGTCGTTGTCGAACGTAGGGCAATGGATCGGACTTCGTCCGACCGCTGCTAACCTGATCAACCGAATCTGCCCCGGGAGTCTCCTGATGTCCGAACACACCTCGATGATCGAGCCCAAGGTCGAAGACCTGCTCGAACAGTCCGGCTCGAAGTTCCGTCTCGTCACGCTCGGGGCCAAGCGCGCTCGTCAGATCAACGCCTACTTCGGCCAGCTCGGAGAGGGTCTCGGATCATCGATTCCCCCCCAGGTCACATCGACCGCACGCAAGCCTCTGTCGATTGCGTTCGAAGAGATCGCCGCCCACAAGATCGAGCCCGTCGAGCGCGATCTCGAGGCCGAGGCACTCGCTGAGGCCCAGGCCGCCGCCGATGCCGCGGCGCTCGAAGCCGAGCTCGCGGCCGAGACCGACGACGCCGGCTGAGCTGCGTCCCACCCATGACGGCCCTGTCCGACGCTCGGATCGTCCTCGGGGTCACCGGCGGAATTGCCGCCTACAAAGCCATCGAGGTCAGCCGTCGCCTCGTGGACGCTGGCGCGCATGTCACGCCGGTTCTCACCGAAGGAGCGGAACGCTTCGTCGGACGTACCACCTTTGACGCGCTCGCCTCGGACAAGGTCCAAACAAGCCTCTGGGACGAGACCAGCCCGATCCCGCACACCCGTCTCGGCCAGAACGCCGACCTCATCATCGTCGCGCCGGCGACGGCCCGGCTGCTCGCCGACTATCGGATGGGTCGCTCTGATGACCTGCTCACCGCAACGCTGATCGCGACCCGCGCGCCGGTTCTCGTTGCCCCCGCGATGCACACGGAAATGTGGGAGCACCCAGCCGTTCAGGACAACATCGAGACCCTTCGATCACGGGGCGTCCACATCGTCGACCCCGAAGCGGGAAGGCTCGCCGGCGGCGACACGGGAGAGGGGCGGCTGGCCTCGCCAGCCTCCATCGTTGCCCATGCCGAGCGTGTGTTGTCGAGTGGCGCCCTCGACGGCGTGTCGGTCGTCGTCACCGCAGGCGGTACGAACGAGCCGATCGACGCCGTGCGGGTCGTGAGCAACCGCTCCACCGGAAAACAGGGGTATGCCGTCGCTGAGGCCGCCTGGGCCCGAGGTGGGGATGTCACGCTCATCACCACGGTCGATCGCGAGCCGCCAACCGGCATCGATGTGGTCCACGTGGCGACCGCGGCCGAGATGGAAAAGGCCGTGATGGAGCGCGCGACCGCCGACGTGATCGTGATGGCCGCAGCGGTCGCCGATTTTCGTCCGGTCGATCCTGCCGGGCACAAGATCAAGAAGACCGACGGCGACGTACCCGAGATCGAGCTGGAACGCACCCACGACTTCCTGGTCGACCTCGGCCAACGAAAGGTGTCCGGTCAGACACTCGTCGGATTTGCGGCGGAAACGTCCGCGCTGATCGACAACGCGAAGGACAAGCTCGTTCGCAAGAACCTTGATCTGATCGTTGCCAACGATGTGTCGGCCCCCGGTGCCGGGTTCGCCCACGACACCAACGATGTCACGATTCTCGCCGCCGACGGGGCGCTCGTCGACGTCCCGCTCACGTCAAAGCGGGCCGTTGCTGAAACCATCGTCGACGTGATCGTCCGGGTTCGTTCGGCCAACGACTGATACGCAAGACTGCCCCTCGAACAGCCTGGAGTTTCCCGTGCCCAAGAACTACACCTTCACTTCGGAATCGGTCACCGAGGGCCATCCCGACAAGATGGCTGACCAGATCTCGGACTCGATCCTCGACGCCTTTCTCGCGCAGGATCCCATGGCCCGGGTGGCGTGCGAGACCCTCGTGACCACCGGCCTCGCGATGGTGGCCGGCGAGATAACCACGAGTGGCGACTATGTCGACATTCCCTCGATCGTGCGGCGCACGATCAACGGCATCGGGTACGACCGGGAATCCTTCGGCTTCGACGGCAACACCTGCGGCGTCATGGTTGCACTCGACGAGCAGTCGGTCGATATCGCTCAGGGTGTCGACGACAGCGAGGAGCTCCGGTCCGGTGTGTCGGGCGAGGAGGACGAACTCGACAAGCAAGGTGCCGGCGATCAGGGAATGATGTTCGGGTACGCATCGGATGAGACCGACATGCTGATGCCGCTGCCGATTCACGTAGCCCACCGGATGGCCGAACGCCTCGCCGAGGTCCGTAAGGCCGGAACGGTGCCGTACCTGCGGCCCGACGGCAAGACCCAGGTCACCTTCGAGTACGAGAACGACGTGCCGGTCCGGTTGAAGACGGTGCTCGTGTCCACGCAGCACAACGATGGCATCGACCGCGACTCGATGATCCGCCCCGATCTCATCGAGAACGTCATCAAACCCGTGATCCCCGAGCGGTTCGCCGGCGACGACTACGAGGTCTTCGTCAACCCGACGGGACGCTTCGTGATCGGCGGACCGGTCGGCGACGCCGGCCTCACCGGTCGAAAGATCATCGTCGACACGTACGGCGGAATGGGCCGTCACGGCGGCGGAGCGTTCTCGGGGAAGGACCCGTCCAAGGTCGACCGTTCGGCCGCGTACGCCACTCGCTGGGTCGCAAAGAACGTGGTCGCATCCGGTGCCGCCAAACGATGCGAGGTACAGGTCGCCTACGCGATCGGCGTTGCCCGCCCGATGTCGATCCTTGTCGAGACGTTCGGAACCGAGACCGTCGATCCCGAGAAGATCGCCGAGGCGGTCGACAATGTCTTCGATCTTCGTCCGGCGGCGATTCTCCGCGACCTCGATCTCCGGCGGCCCGTGTATCAGCAGACCGCCGCCTACGGACACTTCGGGCGTTCCGGCGACGGCTTCACCTGGGAGAACATCGACCGGGCCGCCGACCTGAAGGCCGCGCTCGGACTGTGACCCAACCCTTCCCGGGCTTCGAGCAGTCCGAGGAGGCGCGACCTCGCGAGCGGCCCGACGGCCGGGTTGTTCGCGTGCAACCGGACATCACCGCTGTCTCGGGCGCGTTTGACTACGTCGTCCCCAGCGAGTGGGACACAACCGAGCGATCCGAGGACGTCCGCGTCGGTGCGCTCGTGCGCATCGACTTCAACGGACGACGCACGGCCGGGTGGGTTACGAGTGAAACGACCGAGCCGGATCCAACCGTCGAACTTCGCCCCCTGAGCAAGTGGTCGGGGCATGGACCCCCCGGCGAGGTCGTTGATCTTGCCCGCTGGGCGGCGTGGAGATGGGCCGGGCGCGTCGTCCACTTCCTCCGCGCCGCGTCGCCACCACGGATGATTCGACGGCTGCCATCGAAGGCAACGATCGGGAGCAGTCCCGAAGCCGCAGCCGATTCGGCAGCAGGCGCGTTCCAGGACGGTGTGACGATGGTGCGAATGGCGCCGAACGATTCCGGTCTCGAGCTGGCGGTCGCGGCCGCATCCCGAGGCCGCGCGCTCGTGCTCGTACCCACGATCGAGCAGCGTCGGCACACCGCGAGAGGTCTTCGTGAGCGTGGTTTCACGGTCGCTGAGTATGACGACCAATGGGAACGATCTGCTGTGGGCGCAGTCACGGTTGGAACCCGTCGCGCGGCCCTCGCACCGCTCACACCGCTCGATGCCGTGCTCGTCATCGACGAGCACGACTCCGCCTACAAGGAGGAGCGCACCCCTGCGTGGAACGCTCGGGACCTCGCGATCGAGCGGGCACGGCGCAGCGATGCGCCATGCGTCCTGACATCACCCGCGCCATCGCTCGATGCGCTCCAGATCTCCGATCGACTGCTCGCCGCCGAGCGCTCCACCGAACGCAACGGATGGCCGCTCGTCGAGGTGATCGACCTCAGGGCACAGGATCGGCCCGGGCTGTTGACCGAAGCGATCGTTCCCCTGCTCCGCGGTCCTGGACCCATCGCCTGCATCCTCAACCGAAAGGGTCGCGCACGGATGCTCACGTGCGTGAGGTGTGACTCACTCGCCGCCTGCACCGAGTGCGGTGGCGCCCTCCGTGAAGTCGACGATGGGTTGCGATGTGCTCGCGACGGAATCGTTCGGCCGGTTGTGTGCGCCGAGTGCGGTGGCACCCGAATGAAACACCTTCGAGTCGGGATCTCGCGGATGGCGGAGGACCTCACCATCCTCGCGAAGCGCGATGTGGTCGAGGTCGAGGCCGACACGCCTCAACGCGATCTTCGGGGCGATCGACTCTTCGTCGGCACCGAGGCATTGCTCCGGCGGATACCGGACGCGCGCGTGGTCATCTTTCTCGACTTCGATCAGGAGCTTGCCGTTCCTCGGTACCGGGCGGCCGAAGAGGCGTTTGTGCTCCTCGCCCTGGCCGCCCGCCGCCTCGGGCCTCGTGGTAGTGGTGGGCGCCTGGTCATCCAGACCAGGCGTCCGAACGACGTGGTCGTCGAAGCTGCGCTCCACGGAGATCCTGCGCGCGTGGCGCGGGCCCAACGCGATGTTCGCGAGGTCTTCCGTCAGCCGCCCTATGGAGCCTGGGCGCTTGTGTCGGGTGCGGGCGCGGCGTCGTTCATCGATGCTTTGCGCGACCTCGAATCGGGAGTCGACTGCCATCGACGGGACGACCGATGGCGCGTGAGCGCACCCGACCACCAGACGCTTCTCGACGCCCTCTCCCGCGTCGACCGTGGATCGGAGCGGGTACGGGTCGAAGTCGACCCGCTCGACGCCTGAAGTACGATGTTGGTCGTGACGACCACATCGGTATTGGGTACCTGCCACCACGACTGTCCCGACAGCTGCGGATGGATCGCTACCGCGAAGGACGGCGTTCTGGTGGAGATGCGGGGCAACCCCGACCACCCCTACTCGACGGGGGAGCTGTGCCCGAAGGTCAATCGCTTCGCTCACAGGGTGAACAGCACGGATCGACTGCTTTCACCAATGGTCCGGAGCGGCCCGAAGGGATCGGGTGAGTTCCGAGAGGCAACCTGGGACGAGGCGCTTGCTGCGGTCGTCGAACGCGTGGGCACAATCCATCAGGAGTTCGGAGGCCAGTCAATCTTCCCGTGGCACAGTGCCGGAACGCAGGGAATGATCCAGCAGAGCTCCGTCGACCGCGCCTTCTTCGCGTCGCTCGGCTCTTCGGTGCAATCGGGAAGCATCTGTGGCCAGGGTGCCGCCCACGGTATGGCGGCGACCTACGGTGCTCCACTAGGCGCCGATCCGCTGCAGCTCGTGCACTCCGAACTCGTGGTCCTGTGGGGTACGAACACCCGTCTGACGAATCGGCATCTCTGGCCGTTCATCGAACAGGCGCGTGCAAACGGTGCTCGAGTGGTGGTCGTCGACCCGGTTCGCACGATCACCGCCGACCGAGCCGACCAGCACATCGCGCCGCGGCCTGGCACCGATATGGCGCTGCTGTTGGCGATGCTCCACGTGATCATTCACGAGGCTGCAGAGTCAGGGTGGGTCGACCACGAGTACGTGGAACAGTACGCCACCGGATATGACGAGTTGGCGGCCAGCGTCCGCAGCCACACACCCGAGTGGGCGGCCGATCGCTGCGGTGTCGACGCAGCAGTGATCCGCGAGTTCGCGCGGGACTACGCCATCGCGAAGCCGGCGTTCATCCGGGGGCTCGTCGGCGCGGAGCACCAGGACTGGGGCGGCATGGTATTCCGCACGCTCTCATGTCTTCCGGTGATCACAGGTAGCTGGCGTCACCGGGGCGGCGGCTTCTCTCGCAGCGTCGGGTCCTGGTCAGAGGTTTCCGATGTCGACCTTGGGGCGTTCGATCGACATGGAATCGAGGGCGTCGATACGGCGCGGCGCCTGCCGCAGAGCCAGCTGGGCCAGGTTCTCACCGATCCCGATCTCGATCCTCCCGTGAAGGCGTTGTTCGTCTGGAACGGCAACCCGCTCGTGAGCATGCCGAACGCGGGAGCGGTTCGCGCCGGTCTCGAACGCGACGATCTCTTCACGGTCGTGTCGGAACAGTTCCTGACCGACACTGCGCGTTACGCCGACGTCATCTTCCCGGCCGCTACCCAGGTCGAAAATCGCGATGTCGTCCAGTCGTGGGGGCACCTGTGGCTCGGCTGGAACGAGCCCGCGATCGAGCCGCGAGGCGAGGCGGTCCCCAACACCGAATTGTTTCGGCGACTCGCTGGCGCTTTTGGGTTCACGAACGAGATGTTCGAGCGGTCGGATGAGGAGCTGATCGAGCTCGCCCTCAGCCCATCTGTCGATCGCGACGAACTGCGTTCCGCCGGATTCACCCGGGTGAGCGGCACCGACGATTTGACACCGTATGCCGAAGGCGGATTCCACACCCCCGACGGTCGTGCTCGGCTCGCCGGTTCCGAGTTCGACAACTTGGGGCTTCCGCGCGTCCCCACCTGGATCGATCCGCTCGAGCTCGCCGACACCGACATCGCGGGCCGGTATCCGCTCGTCCTTTCCACTCCCAAGAAGCAGACGCGATTTCTGAACACGTCATACTCCGGACTCGAAGGACACCGTGGTCGTGAGTCGGGGCCATTTGTGGAGCTATCGCCGGCTGATGCTGTGGATCGGGGTCTGGCCGATGGCGATCGGGCATCAGTTTTTAACGACCGAGGCCGACTCGAACTCGAAGTGCGAGTATCCGACCGACTTCTGGAAGGGTTGGTGTCGGTGCCTTGGGGATGGTGGGCGGAAGCCTACGGGCCGACGGGTGTGCTCGTGAATGATCTCACGAACGACCAGCCCACCGATCAGGGCGGGGGAGCGGCATACAACGTGACCCGCGTTCAGGTGGAAGAGCCCGCCCAACCCTGACGTCGGGCTTCCGCCAAGGCGATTGAGGCAGCGACGCCGACATTGAGCGACCCGACCTTCCCGACCTGCGGGATGTAGCCGACATCGTCACAGGCGGCCAGAGCGGCCTTGCTGAGCCCGCGGTCCTCGTGTCCGACGACGAGGCACAGGTCGCCTCTCAGGTCGAGTTCGTGAAGGGGGGAGGCGTTGTCGGCGAGTTCGATTCCGACCACGCGGTAGCCGGCAGCCCGAGCTTCAGCCACCGCTTGCTCCGGTTCTTCGACGTGTGTCCACTCGAGGTAGCGCTGCGTCCCCATCGCTGTCTTGTTCGTCTTGGTATGTGTCGGCGACTCGGTCGCACCGACGAGCCACAGATGTTCGACGCCGAGCGCGGCCGAGGTTCGCAGGATGGTGCCAACGTTGTAAGGCGTCTGCACGCTGTCGAGGATCAGGGTTATTTTCTGTGCCGTCCGTCGGCGCCAGTCGCGATGAAGTCGTTTCAGACCGGTTGGGTCGAGGTTCTTCATGGGCGGGCCTTCGTTTCAAGCAATCGGTATCCGGCTCGACTGGCGAGTCGTCGGGTCTCCCATCCGTGTGCGGTGAGCCACGCGGCCAGGGAGTCACTTCCGAGGTGCTTCTGGACGACCATGCACGCCCTGCCAGAAGGCGCGAGCCGATCCAGCCAGGTGGTGAGCAGTTCGTGCAACGCGGTCTTCCCAATGCGGATCGGCGGGTTGGAGAGGAGCAGGTCGAATCGAAGGTCGGCCGGGACTTCTTCAGGACGTCCGAACCACACGTTTTCAACCGACGCAGAAGCTGCGTTTGCGCGAGCCAGGTCGATGGCACGGTCGTTCACATCGACGCCCCAGATTCGGGCCTGCGGAGCCCGACGGGCCGACGCGAGCGCTATCGGACCGTAGCCACATCCCAAGTCGAGAATGTTCGCCACGTCGGTACCGATCGACGGATGGTCCCGCAGCAGGAAACGGGTTCCCGCATCGATCCTGGACCCAGAGAACACTCCGCGGTCGGTCGTGAGCGTCAAAAACAGGTCGGGAAGCACCAACTCGACCGTCTGGGGAGCGGACGCGACGTCGGGAGAAGCCGTGAAGTACTGGCCGCTGTCTCCCGTTGTTCCCACCCGGCAACGGTATCCTGACCGCATGAGCGCTCCGTACCGCATACGCAAATACGGCGACCCCGTGCTCAAGCAGGTCGCGAAGGATGTCACCGACATCGATGGCGCGCTCGTGCAACTTGTCGACGACATGCTCGAGACGATGTACGAGGAGCCGGGACTCGGACTGGCGGCGCCGCAGGTCGGTGTTCGCAAGCGTCTCTTCGTCTATGACATGTTCGCCGGCGAGGACCCCCAGGCAATCGTCAATCCGGAGATCGTCGAATCCGATGGCGAGTGGGAGTTCGACGAGGGCTGCCTCTCGGTACCGGGCCTCAGCTGGAACATCGTGCGCCCGAAGACGATCCACCTCGTCGGCCGCGATCTCGACGGCAACGAGGTCAGTATCGAAGCCGATGAGCTCGAGGCCCGCCTCTTCCAACACGAGCTCGATCATCTGAACGGCGTGCTGCTCGTCGAACATCTCGACGACGAGCAGCGGCGTGACGCCAAGCGGGTTCTTCGCCAACGAGCCGAATCCGGCGACCCGACGGCGGCTGTGGCCGGCGACGAACTCGGCCTGAGCTTTCCCAGCTCGGGCGGTCTGTCGCTGCCCTGATCGCTCACATGCCCGATCGGATCCAACGGGTCGCGTTCCTCGGCACCCCCGAAATCGCCGTTCCGACTCTTCACGCCCTCGATCGCGCCGGGTACGAGATCCCGATGGTTGTCTCCGGCGCCGACAAACGCCGGGGGAGGGGGTCGAGCACCACTCCGACGCCGGTGAAGGCAGCGGCGCTCGAGCTCGGCGTTCCGGTCGTGACGACGGTCGACGAGCTCCTCGAAGCCCACCGGGCCGAGCCGGTCGATCTCGCCGTGGTCGTGGCGTTCGGACAGATCATCAGACCAAACGTGCTCGCCGAGATCCCCATGATCAACCTGCATTTCTCGCCGCTGCCGCGATGGCGAGGAGCCGCACCCATCGAGCGGGCGATACTCGCCGGTGACGTCGAGACCGCCGTCGAGGTCATCACCGTCGCCGAAGGCCTGGATGAAGGCGACGTGTGGGCGCACGTTCCGGTGACGATCCACGGCGCCGACACCGCCGGAACCCTATGGGCGCGGATGTCTGTGACCGGAGCAGACCTCGTCGTGGAGACAATCAGCGCCATGAACCACGGAACGGCGACGGCCGTGCCGCAGACCGGCGAGGTCACCTATGCCCACAAGATAAGCACCGACGACCGGCGCCTCGACTGGGAGCTTCGAGCCGACGAGCTTCATCGGGTCGTGCGGGTCGGAGGCGCATGGACGACCTTCCGAGGTGATCGCTTCAAGATCCATGAGGCCGAGCCCATCGACGATCCGTTCGCGCCCTCGAGCAACCTCTCGCCAGGCGAGGTGTACCACGGTGTCAAGGGAGTTGTGTTCGGGACCGCCGACGGAGGGCTTCGCCCCGTCCTGGTGCAGCCTGCGGGAAAGCCAGCCATGGATGCCGATGACTGGGCGAACGGAGCTCGGCCGGACGGTTCGGTCCTCGGTGACTGAGACGACGTCACGACGCCTGGCAATCGATGCGCTCGAGCGAATCGAGACCGGCGGAGCCTACGCGAACCTGCTCGTCCCCGAACTCCTAGACGACTCCGGCCTCGAGACGCGAGACCGCCGGTTCGTGACCGAGCTCGTGTACGGCGTGACTCGCCGAAAGCGGGCTCTCGACTTCCTTGTCGACCGATTCCTCGATCGAGACGACATCGAGCCCCGAGTCCGGGCAGCACTTCGGCTTGGGGCCTATCAACTCGTCGAGCTCGGTACGCCGCCACACGCCGCCGTCGATGCGACCGTTGCCGCCACTCCCAAACGCGCTCGTGGTTTCGTGAATGCGGTGCTTCGCAAGGTCGCCACGGCGCCGAGCGAGTATCCGACCGATGCCATTCGCCTCAGCTATCCCGATTGGATCGTCGATCGTCTCGCGAATGAGCTCGGGCCACGGTCCATCGCTGTACTGGAGGCGATGAACCAGCCGGCGATCACCCATACCAGGGCCGACGGCTACCGCCAGGACCTCTCGTCACAGGCCGTCGCCGCGCTTGTCGAGGTGCCACCCGGCTCAGCCGTGATCGACCTCTGCGCCGCACCCGGAGGCAAGTCCACCGCCATCGCCGGATCCAACTCCGGAGTCACCGTCGTGGGGGTCGATCTGCATCCGCATCGCGCCGGGCTCGTCAGGACGGCAGCCTCCGACACCGCCAGCCATCGAACCGACAGCGCGGTCCATGCTGTCGTGGCGGACGGCGCGCAGCCGCCATTTGCTCCGGGAATCGCTGATGCCGTTCTCGTGGATGCACCCTGTTCGGGGTTGGGGTCGTTACGACGCCGCCCCGATGCACGTTGGCGAATCACGGCACACGATGTCAGCAACCTCGCCGAACTCCAGTTCGAACTGGTCCGGTCGGCTGCCACTCTCGTTCGCCCCGGCGGAACCGTCGTGTTCTCGGTGTGCACCCTCACCGAAGCCGAGTCGGTAGCGGTCGATGCGCGAATCACCCACGACCTCCCCGAACTGGAACCCGACTTTCCCACCGACGGGTGGCTCCCGTGGGAGGCACACGGCCGTGGCGGCCGGCTTCTTCCCGACACGTTCGCCGGCGATGGAATGGCGGCCTTCCGTTACCTGAAGCAGTAGGTGGCGGCTTGCACTACACCTCGATGAAGATGCACTCTCCGGGACATTCCTCGGCGGACTCGATCACGCCGTCTTCGCCGCCGGAAGGCACCGGCGCGAGCGCCTTCACACCGCCGGGTTCGCTGAGAATGTTGGCGCCGTCCTTGACGTAGGCGAGGCCATCGTCGAGTAGCGCGAACACGTCCGGCGCGATCTCCACGCAGATGCCGTCGCCGGTACACAGATCCTGATCGATCCAGACCTTCATTCCCAAAACCTCTCGTCGGTATTGCTCCGAACTCATCCGTCGGGAGCTTCGACCGAAAGTGTAGCGATAGGCGAAACCGTAGCGAGGGGCATGATTTGGTCGGCGCGCCCAGTTGAGAGAGCCGATCTGCAATCCTTGCAATTGGCTCCGCTCGCCGCTGCGGCGGTGGGACTAGGGTCCCGATCAGGGAGGCCACACCGTGACCGACGATCAGCAGGATCAGAACAGACCGGAACTCGAGAACGATCTCGCCGCCCAACAACAGCGGGTGGAAGTTCTCACCGAGGAGATCGACGCGCTGCGTCATCGCCTCGAAGAAGCCCCGCGTCGAGTTCGTACCCTCGAGGAACGACTGTTGGAGACGAAAGGGCAGCTTGCGCAGGCTGTGGCCCGCAACGAACGCCTCACGTACACGCTTCGCGAGGCGAGAGACAACATCGCCACCCTTCGCGAAGAAGTCGACAAGCTCACACAGGCACCTGCCAGCTATGGCACCTTCCTCGGACGCAACGACGACGAGAGCGCTGACGTTTTCGCCGGCGGACGCAAGGTTCGAGTAGCGGTCGCTCCCGAACTCGAGGAGGAACTCGAGGTCGGGATGGAGGTCGTCCTGAACGACAGCCTGAACATCGTGTTGGCTCGTGGCGCTGACTCGACCGGCGAGATCGCGAGCATCCGCGAACTCCTCGAGGACGGCCGCGCGATGATCGTGGGCCGGGCCGACGAGGAGCGGGTCGCCGAGCTGGCCGATTCACTTCGGGGCAGTGGCCTCAAGGCGGGCGACAGCGTGTTGATCGACCCGCGGTCGAATGTCGTTCTCGAGAAGCTTCCGCGCCCGGGTGTCGAGGACCTCGTCCTCGAAGAAGTCCCGGACGTGAGCTACGCGGACATCGGCGGCCTCGACGAACAGATCGAACAGATCACCGACGCCATCGAGCTGCCATTCGTCCACGCGGAACTGTTCACCGAGTTTGAGCTCCCGTCTCCCAAGGGCATTCTTCTGTACGGGCCACCGGGCTGCGGAAAGACGCTGATTGCGAAGGCCGTCGCGAACTCGTTGGCCAAGCGTGTGTCCGAGGTGAGCGGAGACGAAAGAGCGCGATCGTTCTTCATCAACATCAAGGGCCCCGAGTTGCTCAACAAGTACGTGGGCGAAACCGAACGCCAGATCCGCCTCGTCTTCCAGCGTGCGCGCGAGAAGGCGCAGGAGGGCTGGCCGGTCATCGTCTTCTTCGACGAGATGGAGTCGCTATTCCGTACTCGTGGATCCGGCATCAGCTCTGACATCGAGTCGACGATCGTCCCCCAGCTCCTCGCCGAGATCGACGGCGTCGAAACGCTGCGCAACGTCATCGTGATCGGTGCTTCGAACCGCGAGGACCTGATCGACCCGGCGATCCTGCGACCCGGGCGCCTCGATGTGAAGATTCGCATCGAACGCCCCGACGAGCTCGCGGCGGCGGCAATCTTCAGCCGCTACCTGTCGACCGACCTGCCGATCGACAACACCCTCGTGGACACACTCGGCGGCGGCGATCGCCACAAGGCGGTCGCCGGCATGGTCGACGCCGCTGTGGCCGAGATGTACCGCACCGACCAGGAGAACGAGTTCCTCGAAGTCACATATCAGAACGGCGACAAAGAGGTCATGTACTTCAAGGACTTCGCGTCCGGCGCGATGATCGAGAACGTGGTTCGACGCGCCAAGCAGCTTGCGATCAAGCGGGTGATCAGCGGGGGAGAACGAGGGATCCGCACCGAGGACCTCGTCGCCGCGACGAAGCGCGAGTTCAAGGAACACGAAGATTTGCCGAACACGACCAACCCCGACGATTGGGCCAAGATCTCGGGCAAGAAGGGCGAACGGATCGTCTACATCCGCACGCTCGTCGGCTCGAGCACCGAGTCGAGCACCGGTGGACGCGAGGTTCAGCGCGTCGGTACCGGCCAGTATCTCTAGGCGTCCACACGATGGCCGTACCCAGAACGCTCGGCGTCGAGACCGAATACGGCATTGTGCTCCGCGGAACCGACGACCCGAACCCGATCTCAGCATCCTCGTTGCTCATCAACGCCTATCTGTCCGACCGGGATCCCACGAGCCGGCCGCGGGTGTCGTGGGACTTCGACGACGAGTCACCCGGGCGCGATGTCAGAGGGGAGGCGCCACTCGCTGCACTCGCTCCGGAGATCGAAACTCACCTCGTCAACGCGGTACTCACCAACGGCAGCCGGTATTACGTGGATCATGCCCATCCCGAATACTCAACACCAGAGTGTGCGGACGCACGCACGGTTGTAATCCACGACTCCGCCGGTGAAAGAATCCTCGCGGAATCGATGAGCGCCGCCCTCGATCGACTGCCGCCCGGTCAGGAGATCGTCGTCTACAAGAACAACAGCGACGGTAAGGGCAACTCCTACGGCTTTCACGAGAACTACCTGATGGATCGCTCCACACCGTTCGGCGACATCGTCACGCACGGTACGGCCCATCTGGTTAGCAGGCAGATATACACCGGCGCCGGCAAGGTCGGTACTGAGCTTCCGGGGATGTCTCGTTACGAGATCGACTTCCAACTCACGCAACGAGCCGACTTCTTCGAAGAGCCGGTGGGACTCGAGACCACGCTCAAGCGTCCCATCATCAACACCCGCGACGAACCCCACGCCGACGCCCGCAAGTATCGGCGTCTCCATGTGATCGCGGGCGACGCAAACATGAGCGAGGTCGCAACGTACCTGAAGGTGGGCTCCACGGCGATCGTGCTCGACATGGTCGAGCACGGCTCGATATCACGCGATTGGAGTTTTCTGGACCCAGTTCGCGCGATGCAGATCGTGAGCTTCGACATGTCGCTCGAGCGTCCGCTTGACCTCGCTGATGGGACCACAGCGAGTGCCCTCGAGATTCAGGAAGCACTCCTTGGCGACGCCCTAACCCACCTGGACCGACATGGCGTCGAAACCGCCGGCGGCCCGGTGGCCCTCGACGTGATCGAACGCTGGCAACGTGTACTCGATGGGCTCCGGCGCGATCCGATGGAACTCTCCGACCAGCTCGACTGGGTCGCGAAGTACCGTTTGCTCGACGCATACCGCGACCGCCACGGCCTGGGCTGGGACAACGCCCGAATGGCGGCCATGGACATCCAATACCACGACGTACGTCCCGATCGATCGCTGGCCCGTCGCATCGGACTCGAACGAATCAGCACCGAGGAAGAAGTTCAGGCGGCGGTCACCGATCCTCCCGAGGACACACGTGCATTCTTCCGCGGAGAATGCCTCCGAAAGTGGGGCGACCACATCGTCGCAGCCAACTGGGATTCCATCGTGTTCGACGTTGGAGTCGATCCGCTACGCAGAGTGCCGATGATGGAACCGACGCGAGGTACCCGCGCACATGTCGGTACCGTGTTAGAAGAAAGCGAGACACCGAGCGATCTTCTCGAACGCCTTCGAGGCTGATCGCGCGGGCACGAGAGGAGCCCCCAATGGCAGAACGTGAACAGCGTCGCTCCACCAGTTCGCCCTCGAAGCAGGAGGACGTCGAAGAGATCCCCGCGTCGAGCGAAAGCGGAGAGAAGCTCAAAGCTGACATGGATGACCTGCTCGACGAGATCGACGAGGTCCTGGAGACCAACGCCGAGGACTTCGTGAAGAGTTACATCCAGAAGGGCGGCCAGTGAACCTGCCGTTCTTCGCCCGGGGCACCGACCCCGGTCCGGATTTCGCGGCGCTCATGCGAAGCCGGGGCACTGATCCCTTCGCTGCTGTTGTGCCCGAGATCCCTCACTCTCCGCACCAGATCACCCACGGAACGACGTGTGTGGCCGTGCGCTACGTGGATGGTGTGGTGATGGCGGGCGATCGCCGGGCCACGTCGGGCAACCTCATTTCCCATCGTTCGATCGAGAAGGTCTTCCCGGCTGATCGCCACAGCGCGGTGGCCATCGCCGGCGCGGCCGGACCCGCCGTCGAAATGGTTCGTTTGTTCCAGCTTCAACTCGAGCATTACGAGAAGGTCGAAGGTGCGCCGTTGAGCCTCGAAGGCAAGGCGAACCAGTTGGGTCAGTTCCTGAAGTCGAATCTCCCGGCTGCGATGAGCGGCCTTGCGGTCGTGCCGATCTTCGCCGGGTTCGACCTCACGCGGGAGACCGGCCGGCTCTTCGAATACGACATCACGGGCGGACGATACGAAGAGTCCGACTACGCCGCCACCGGTTCGGGGTCGCTCCACGCCGAAACGGTCATCAAGGTCGGATACCGCCGCGCCATGACCCAGGAGGACGCCGTCGGCCTCGTCTCGCAGGCGCTTTTCCAGGCCGCCGACGCCGACTCCGCCACCGGAGGCGCCGACACACTCCGTGGAATATTCCCGGTCGTCGTCACCGTGACCGCCGACGGATTCACCCGCGTCGACGACAGCGCCATCAGCGACCATTTCGCCACTATCGCCCAAGAGTTCTCCGACAACCATCGGGAGGCCGGCGCATGAGCATGCCGTTCTACGTCGCACCCGAGCAGATGATGAAAGACCGCGCCGATTATGCACGCAAGGGCATCGCTCGTGGTCGGAGCCTCGTGGCGATGGCCTACGAGGACGGCATCTTCATCTGCGCAGACAACCCGTCGAAGACGCTGCACAAGGTGTCGGAGATCTACGACCGGATCGCGTTCGCCGGCGTGGGTAAGTACAACGAGCTCGATCAGCTTCGGATCGCGGGCGTTCGTCATGCCGATCTGAAGGGTTTCACCTACAGCCGTGAGGACGTTGAGGCTCGAAGCCTCGCGAACAACTACGCCCAGATGCTCGGGCAGACGTTCACCCACGAGATGAAACCCATGGAGGTCGAGATTCTCGTGGCCGAGATCACCGACACCCCGGGCGAGGAACAGCTTTTCCACATTCTGTACGACGGAACGGTGATGGACGAGAGCAACTTCATCGTCCTCGGGGGCGATTCCGACCCGATCACCGAGCGGGTGGCGTCGGGCTTCCAGCCCGGAATGAGTGCACGCGAGGCAATGGAACTCGCGCGGTCTGCACTCGCCGGCGACGATCGAACTCTCACCGACTCCGACCTCGAGATCGCGATGCTCGATCGCACGACCGGACGACGCGCATTCCGTCGCGTCGCCGACGAAGACATCGCCGAGCTGTAATTTCAGGCCGAGTCAGCGAACGCGACGCCTCAACAATCGGGCTGTTCCTGCCGATCGTAGGGTCATGGATGGCGGCAAGGACATAGACACAGCTGCGCGCAATGACGCGCTGGCAGAGGCCGCCAGTACGGCGCGCACCATCATCGGTTATTCGATAGAAGGTGCAGCCACAGCCATGGGTGTTCCGGCTGCGATCATTGCCGACGTCGAGTCGGGACGCGTGGTGATCACCGATGACCTCCGGGGCCGCATCGAGGCGTGCTACCAGGTCGATCTCGACACGTTCATCCGGCCACAACGCGCTCAGCAGCCTCGTCTGCCCCTCGCGTACGACGAGGAGAAGGGTATTCTCCGGGTCGGCACGTTGGGCGTTCGGTGGCGTAAGGAAGTCGACACCAATGATGCGTTGCTCCGAGGCTTCAGCAGCGCCATCCGACGGCAGCGTCGGCTCGCTCCGAGCGTGCCGCTTCGCCTTCGGCAGGCCGACATTCCGATGCTCGCGAACCTGCTCGATCTCACCGACGTCCACCTCGACGAGCGGGCCCAGTTCTGGTTCGGTCAGACGCCTGAAACTGCGCAGAGCTTCAGGGCAATCCTCAAGGTCGCGAAGCGCAGCGGCATCTCCGAGGCCGCCTGAGCACTGACACCGGCGAGCGTGTCCGAGACCGATCACTGCGCAGTGACCCCGGCGTGGAGGCCATCGCGGGGTACCGTGTGACCTGATGAAGCGCAGGATCTACGGAGTCGAGAACGAGTACGGCGTCACCTGCACTCTCGAAGGACAACGCCGACTGTCGCCCGATGAGGTGGCGCGGTATCTGTTCCGGCGGGTGGTGTCGTGGGGCCGCAGCAGCAACGTGTTCCTGGCCAACGGCGCCCGCCTGTACCTCGACGTCGGGTCTCATCCCGAGTACGCCACACCCGAATGCGACAACGTGTACGACGTCGTCGTGCACGACAAGGCGGGGGAGCGGATTCTCGAACAACTCCTGATCGGCGCCGAGCAGCGCCTGGTCGAAGAGGGCATCCGCGGCGACATCTACCTGTTCAAAAACAACACCGACTCCGCCGGCAACTCCTACGGCTGCCACGAGAACTATCTGACGAGTCGACGTGACGACTTCGGCTCGTACTCGGAGGTTCTCATCCCGTTCCTCGTCAGCCGCCAGATCTATGCCGGGGCCGGCAAGGTCCTGCAGACTGCCCGGGGTGCGATGTACTGCGTGAGTCAGCGCGCCGAGCACATCTGGGAGGGCGTGTCGAGCGCGACCACAAGATCACGTCCGATCATCAACACGCGCGACGAGCCTCACGCCGACGCCGAGCGGTACCGGCGACTACATGTCATCGTGGGCGACTCGAACATGAGCGAGTACACGAGCTTCCTCAAGATCGGCGCCGCCTCGCTCATGCTCAGGATGCTCGAGGAGCCGAACGTCATCCTTCGAGACATGACCCTGGAGAATCCGATTCGTGCGATCCGCGAGATCAGCCACGACCCGACGTGTACGCGTCGAGTCCGGCTCGCAAACGGCCGTGAGGCCAGCGCACTCGAGATCCAGTCGGAATACTTCGAAAGAGCGCTTCGGTTTGCCGATCATCACGAACTCGATCCGCTCGAGAAGCAAGCGCTGCAGATGTGGGAACACTGTCTGACCGCAATCGCGGACGACCCTCTCACCCTCGACCGCGAGGTCGATTGGGTCATCAAGTACAAGCTTCTCGAGGCATACCGTGAGCGGCACGATCTGTCGCTCGCTGATTCGCGGGTGGCGCTGGTCGATCTGCAGTACCACGACATCAACCGACAGCGCAGTCTGTTCTATCGGATGCAACGACGCGGCCTCGTCGAACGGATCTGTGATGATCACGACATCAGCACTGCCGTCGAGCATCCGCCCCAGACCACACGAGCTCGCTTGCGGGGCGAGTTCATCCGCAAAGCCAAGGAGCGCCGCCGCGACTTCACCGTCGATTGGGTTCACCTCAAGCTCAACGATCAGGCCCAACGAACGGTGCTGTGCAAAGACCCGTTCCGCAGCCACGACGAGCGGGTCGACAAGTTGATCGCCTCCCTCTGAGGCCGCGAAGCCCTCACTACACTCACGCACGTGTCGAAACTCGAACGCCTGCTCAAGCTTCTGGCGGCGCTTCTCGACACGCCCGTGCCGCTGACTGCCGAAGACCTCCGACGCCGGATCGGTGGGTACGCCGAGAAGGACGACGCGTTCCGCCGGGCGTTCGAACGCGACAAGGAAGACCTTCGCAACATGGGCGTCGACATTCGGGTCGAGACCGTGCCCGGCATCGATCCGCCAGTCGACGGGTATCGAGTCGACACCGACGACTACGCGGGCCGCGATCCGGGCCTTGATCCCGACGAACTCGCCTCCCTTCACCTGGCCGCTGCCCTCGTGAGATTCGACGCGGCAGACGATGCGTTCTGGAAACTCGGGGGCACCGAAGGATCGACAGGTACTCCCGACGCCATCGCCGTGGTCCCCACGTCCGAAGATGCCTCGACACTTCATGGTGCGATTGGAGAACGACGAACGGCAGCATTCCGGTACCGCGATGTGGATCGAATTCTCGAGCCGGCCCGCCTGAGCTTTCTTCGGGGGCACTGGTATGTGTCGGGATTCGACCGCGCCCGCGAGGACGAGCGAGTCTTCCGCCTCGACCGTATCGTCGGTCCAATCGAGCTCGGCGATCCCGATGACTTCGAACCCTCTCCCGCCCGTGGCCCCGAGCTCACTCGGACCTGGGAGCTCGGCGACGGCGCGCCGATCGTCGCCCGGGTCCGTATCGATACCGGGGAGAGCATCTGGGCACGCGTGCACCTGAGCGAGTCCGAGATCGTCTCGACCGACGCCGACGGATCCGTCGTGGTGGAACTCAACGTCCGCAATGTCGACGCGTTTCGCGACTGGGTTCTGGGCTTCGTCGACAACGCCGAAGTCCTCGAACCCGTCGAACTTCGGGACTCGATCGTCGAATGGCTGCGCACGCTGACAGGTGTCTCGTGAACAAGATCGCCGCCACCGACCGCATGGCACGGCTCATTGCAGCGATTCCATGGATCGTTTCGCAAGACGGTGCAAGCGTCGACGACATTGCGGAACGCTTCGACTATCCGAGAGAGGCACTTCTCGACGACCTCCGGAACGTCGTGTTCTTCGTCGGCGTGCCCCCCTACACACCAGACACCCTGATCGAGGTTCAGATCGACGATGACATGGTGTGGATCAGGTACGCCGACTGGTTCTCCAAGCCAATGCGGCTTACCGGCGCCGAGGCGCTCGCGTTGTTGGCCGCCGGCGAGACCGTGCTCAGCTTCGACCACCAGGACGAGGCCGGACCTCTGGCGAGAGGACTCGCGAAGCTCCGGCTGGCGTCAGGTGTGAGCAAGGACTCGCTCGACGTGCAACTGGGCGTCGCACCCGAGTCGGTGCTCGCCGATCTCCGTCGAGCCGTTGCCGAAGGGTTTTGCGTTGATATCGGGTACTACTCGTTCGCTCGCGATCAACGCACGGAGCGCCGCATCGAGCCTCGTCGGTTCTTCTCCGATGACGGAAACTGGTACGTGGCTGGACACTGCCACCTCGCGGACGGTGATCGAGTCTTCCGGGTGGATCGCATCGACCATCTCGAGGTCACCGACTTACCGGTCTCGACACACACAGACGACCGCGACGGCGATTCGATGTTCTCGATCGACGAGGCGCCGCGGGTGACGCTCGCCGTCCCCACAGATCGCCTGCGGGTCCTCGACCGACTGCCGATCGATTCGATGAGTGAGCCCGATGATGGGGTGGTCGTTGTTGTTCTCGCCGCAAGCTCCACCCGCTGGCTGGAACGGCTCCTACTACGCCTCGGACCGGGCGCGACAGTCACGAACGCCGACCCTGAGATTGGGACGATCGACATCTCGACAGCTGCTTCGCGAGTTCTCGATCGCTACCTCCGCCACGGGTTGAACACCGATACGGTGGAACAATCGTGACCGACCCGACCGACAAGCCTGACCCAGGTTCCATCGACGATCCCGATTGGATCCGAGGAGTGGTCGCAGAGGCGATTCTTCGAGCCTCCGACGATGTTGAACCGGCCGCAGCGGTCGAGCCATCCATCGCCGCCGATCCGGCGGCGGTCGTCGATCCGGTACGGGCCGCGGACCCGCTCGATCGCCTGCCACGGAATCGCACGATGGGCTCCTCGATGTCGTCCGAGCACCCTTCGTCGGCCACGATGCCCGACCTCGAGCGAGCACTCGATGCCGAGCGTCGTCGGCCGGTCAATCTCGACGCGCCGGTCATGTCGGGCGCCCCCCGTTCGGAGCGGGTCCGGGCCAACGGCCTTCCGCCCGACGACCTCATGGAGGAGGAGGCCGCCACCACCGAGGGTTTCCGCTCGAGCGACATCAGAACCGTGCTCGAATGGCTCGCCGTCATCGTGTCGGCACTCGTCGTCGCACTCGTGATCAAGGCGTTCGTTCTCCAGGCGTTCTGGATCCCCTCGGTGTCGATGGAGACCACGGTGAACAAGGGCGACCGCATCCTCGTGAACAAGGTGAGCTACCGACTTCACGATGTTCGTCGCGGCGACCTCGTCGTGTTCAAGAAGGTTCCCGGAACACCAGGAGACACCGAGGATCTGATCAAGCGGGCGATCGCGCTGCCCGGTGAGACGATCGAGGTTCGCTCCGATGGTCGCATCTGGATCTGGGCAGCGGGCGAGACCGCGGCCGACGCACTCCTGCTCGATGAGCCATACCTGGATCCGCAGAACCAGGCACTGCCAGCGCCTTCCGCCACCGATGCGCTCAGTGCCGACATCTGGGACGAGGCCTGTGTAAACCAACCGCGAACGCCCGGCCGCTGCACGCTGGCCGTCGATCAGCTGTTCATGATGGGTGACAACCGGACCCAGTCGTCGGACAGTCGGTTCTTCGGCCCGATCACGGAAGACCTCGTGGTGGGTCGCGCATTTCTACGGATCTGGCCGCTCGGCGAACTCAGCTCTCTCTGACGCCGCCGTCGGCCACTCCGATATGCGCGTCGAGCGCGTCCATCATCAGGTCGACGTGATCCGAGTACACCCCATCGAGGCCTATCCGGAACATCTCGGCGAGAAGGTGATCGTGCTGGACATCCCAGCCGAAACACAGTCGTTCGAATCGGTGGAAGAGGGTTGACATCCCTCCACTCCACTCGTTGTGGCGCAGGTTCACGCCGTCGATACCTGCTTCGGCGAGCTGATGCGCGCGCCGTTCAGGCCCGTGCTCCATGTGTTTGAGCGCCGTCGAATCGATGAGCCGGACGTGCGCGTCGACCGAGCGCCACTCGGCCAGCATCTCCCAGCTGGGATGACACAGGTGGAGACGCTGCCTCGTGGTCACGGGGAGGTCGCCCGCCCAGGCGAGAATCGGGAGCATCGCCTCGTCATCCTTCACATCGATCGAGAGGTCGATGTGATCGGGAACCCGTTCGACCAGCTCAGGAAGTGTGATCAGATCGTCTGAAAGCGCCGCTCGGTCGAGTGAACGAATCGGGCGCCGACGCAGGCCGACCGTGCCGTCGTGGGTGAGAATCAGCGCGTTGTCGGCAGTGATCCACACATCCGACTCGATTCCGGTCGCTCCGAGCCTGACTGCGAGATCGAAGGCATCAGCAGTGTTCTCCGGCGCGTGCGCCCGAGCCCCGCGATGGGCGAAACATATGGGTTTTTCAAGCCTCGAAGGCAGCCTCATGCTCATCGGAGCGCATTCTAGGGACTCGTGACCAATGGGTCGGTCGGGGTCAGCACATGGTCGACTTGACCCACTGCCGCTGGGTCGAAATGGGCCGGTCGCTCCTCAAGAGAAATCAGTCAATCGCCGAAGAATCTCCTGTAAGCGAAGTGGAGTGTGAATCGGGATATGGCAACCATTCGAGCGAGCTGTCCAGATTGCGGAGACGTCGAGCTGACGACCGCTGACGTCAAGGTCAGGGTCTGCCTCGACGACGACCGGGGTGAGTATCGCTTCACCTGTCCGGTCTGTTCGATGGTGATCGTGAAACCAGCCGAGCACCGGACGATCGATCTGCTCGTCGCATCCGGCGTTCACATGGACACCTGGACTCTTCCGGCCGAGCTCTTCGAGAGCCGCAGCGGAAGCCAGATCAGTCACGACGACATCCTCGACTTTCATCGCATGCTCGAGGACGAAGCAGCGATCGCAGAAGCGCTCGCCGCCATCGACGGCTGAAACCGGGTCATCGCGGCCCGCAGCGGCACGGAGCCCGGCAGGCTCCCGAGTAGAATCAGCCCATGCTGAACATCGGAGGTGGTGAGGTCCTCGTCATCTTCCTCGTCGCTCTCGTCGTCCTCGGACCAACCAAGTTGCCCGAGGCCGCCCGCACGGCCGGCAAGGTCATGAGCGAGTTCAAGAAGATCTCGTCGGGGTTCCAGCGTGAGTTCCGGGAGGCGA
>JBPCTR010000286.1:0-14788 GCA_051011575.1 Acidimicrobiales bacterium
GGTGGTTCAAGCAGCCGGGTGATTCGATCGCGGTCGACGAGGCCCTGTTCGAGGTGTCGACCGACAAGGTCGACTCAGAGGTTCCGTCACCGGTCGCCGGTGTGGTTTCCGAAATCCTCGTACCCGAGGGAGAGACGGTCGAAGTCGGAACTGTGCTCGCACGTGTCGGTTCGAGTGCGGCCGCTTCCGCCGCCGTCCCGCCACCGCCCCAAGCCGCCCCGACAGCGGCGCCCGCCCCGACAGCGCCGCCCGCCCCGGCTGCGCCGTCGATGCCAGACGCTCCGGTCGGAACGAGCTCGACGGCGGATCTGTCGGGGTTCGTTCTGTCGCCTGTCGTTCGCCGACTGATCTCGGAGAACAATCTCGACCCGGCGAAGATCACCGGCACCGGTGTCGGCGGTCGCATCACGCGCAAAGACGTGGAGGGCGCGATTCAGGCCGGTACCGCGGTCGCGGCAACATCGGCAACATCGGCAACATCGACAACTCCCGCCCCGGCCACGGCTCCACCTGCCGCTGCCCCCGCTCCATCCGCACCAGCAGCCCCGGCGCCGCCCGTGGTGGCAGCTGATGGTGCGCAGACGATCCCACTCAACAACATCCGACGCCGCACCGGCGAACACATGGTGATGAGCAAAGCCACATCGCCTCACGTCCTCACTGCCATGGAGGTCGACTTCGAGGGCGTCGAGGTCGTGCGTCGCCGCCACAAGGCAGCCTGGAAGGGTGAAGAGGGGTTCAGCCTCACGTACCTACCGTTCATCCTCCGCGCCGTCGCCGATGCCATGCGCGAGTTCCCGATGATGAACGCGTCCCTCGGCGCGGACGAGGTCGTGCTCCACTCGGATGTGAACGTGGCGATCGCGGTCGACATGAGCTTCGACGGACTGCTCGCACCGGTCGTCAAGAACGTCGACGGTAAGCGACTGCGTCAGCTCAGTCGTGATGTGGTCGACATCGCCACGCGGGCGCGGTCGAAGCAGGTCACCCCGGACGATCTATCCGGAGGAACATTCACGATCACCAACCCGGGTCAGTACGGGACGCTCATGCAGTTCCCGATCATCAACCAGCCGCAGGTCGCAATTCTCTCGACCGACGGCGTACATCGGAAGCCCGTCGTGATCACCGACGAGTTCGGCGGCGAGAGCATTGCCATCCATTCGGTCGGTGTGCTCGCGCTTGCGTGGGACCACCGTGCCTTTGACGGCGCCTACGCCGCGGCCTTCCTCGCTCGCCTACGAGACATCATCCAGGACACCGATTGGGAAGCCGAGATCACCTGAGCCGGCTCGCACCACATTCGGTTCCCGCCGATACTGAACACATGGACGCAGCTGCGATTGCGCGAAAATCAGCAGAGCAGCCGGAGCGGAGCGAAGCTGCGATTGCGCCGAGATTGAACGTCCGGTGGCTCGGACGGGTGCCATATCACGACGCCCTCGAGTTGCAGAGAGCCCTCTACCGGGGCGCGAGTAATCACCTACTCCTGCTGGAACACGACCCGGTGTTCACACTCGGCGCCCGCGCATCGATCGAGCACCTGCTGGTCGACGCGGCCACGGTTGGCGCCGAGGTCGTGCAGGCCGACCGCGGTGGTGACATCACCTGGCACGGCCCCGGCCAACTCGTCGGGTATCCGATTCTCTCCGTCGCGGGGAAGCGTGGAGGGGGTATGGCTGACACGGTGGCGTACGTGCGCTCGGTCGAGCAGCTTGTGATCGACACGCTTGCCGACCTGGGGCTGCCTGGGGCCGGTCGGGTCGACGGCTTCCCAGGGGTGTGGCTCGATCCCAAGGGTGATTCGCCGCGCAAGATCGCGGCGGTCGGCGTGCGGTTGAGCCGTGGTCGATCGATGCACGGGTTCTCGCTCAACGTGGATCCGGACATGGCGTGGTTCGATCGCATGGTCCCGTGTGGCATCACCGACAAGGCCGTCACCTCACTTGCCGCCGAGGGTGTCGAGGCGTCGATGCACGATGTGGTCGACGCAGTATCGGCTCGCGCTGCGGAGCGCTGGGCGTCGGAGTCGTCGGTCGACCGCCAGGACGTCGTGTGGCGGGCACCCTCCGACGCCAGCGACCTCACCCCATTCTCACGCGGCGAGGGGCCGGGCGAAACCGCCGGAACTCCTGAGGCTCCACACCTCGACGGCACGTCGGTCCGGATCTCGGGCCGACTGGCCGAGGCCGGGGTCACCTCGGGTCTCGAGATCAGCAGCCGCAAGCCCGATTGGATGCGGGTCAAGGCCGACATGGGTCCCGAGTACCGGCGCCTCAAGTCGGTGATGCGCAGCCTGGACCTCGTGACCGTTTGCGAGGAGGCCGGCTGCCCGAACATCTTTGACTGCTGGAACGACGGCACTGCCACGTTCATGGTGTGTGGCGAACGCTGTACGCGAAAATGCGGCTTCTGCCTGGTCGACACTCGCCACCCCGAAGGCCTCGATGCCGACGAGCCGGCCAAGGTGGCCGAGGCTGTCGAGAAGATGGCGCTCGATTACGCGGTGGTCACCATGGTGGCTCGCGACGATCTCGCCGATGGTGGAGCGGCGCACGTGGCGGCCACGATCCATGCGATCCGCGATCGTCGACCCACCGCTCGAGTCGAGGTCCTCATCTCCGATTGCAAAGGCGATCGTGAAGCCCTCGATGCGATCAACAAGGCTCGCCCCGACGTGCTCAACCACAACATCGAGACGGTGGCGAGGCTCCAGCGAGTGGCCCGTCCGTCGGCCACCTATGTCCGCAGCCTCGCCGTCCTGGGCCGAGCATCAGCGGTGGGCCTGGTCACGAAATCGTCGATCATCGTGGGAATGGGTGAAGAGTTCCACGAGGTCGTGAGCACCATGGCCGACCTCGCAGCGATCGGTGTGAACATCGTGACGATCGGGCAGTATTTGCGGCCGACGAGCCACCACCTGCCCGTCGCACGGTGGGTCGAGCCGCACGAGTTCCACGAGTGGAAGCGCATCGGCGAGACCGAGCTCGGTCTCGACCATGTCGAGGCGAGCCCACTCACCCGGTCGAGCTACCACGCGAAGGCGGCCCACTCCGCCTCGCTCGCATAACGTCTGAGTTCTGGAGGAAAAATGTTCGCAGAACGGATGAATCGGGCCCGGGCCGAGATGGACGCTCAGGGAGTCGACGCACTTCTGCTCTCGGTCGGCGCCGACCTGCCCTACCTCACCGGCTACGACGCAATGCCGCTCGAGCGGCTCACGATGCTCGTCGTCACCCGCGGCGGTGACGCTCGAATGCTGATCCCCGCGCTCGAGGCACCGCGGGTCGAACTTCGCGACGAGTTCACGCTTGTGCCGTGGGGTGAAACACAGGATCCGCTCGACCTCGCCAGCGAGATGCTCGGCGGCGTGAGCACGGCAGCGATCGGCGACACGACGTGGTCGCGCTTCCTTGTGGGTCTCATCGACCGCAACCCCGACATTCGGTTCCGCAATGCCACCGAGGTGATGACGCCGCTCCGCGCGGTCAAGACCGCCGACGAGATCGAAAGACTGCGGTCGGCATCACATGCCGTCGATCGCATCGCCACTCGGTTGCAGGCGGGCGAGATCGAGTTGGTCGGCCGAACCGAATCGTCGGTGTCGGCAGAACTCGGTCGCCAGATCATCGCGGAGGGTCACGGCAAGGTGAACTTCGCCATCGTGGCAGCCGGCGAAAACGCGGCCAGCCCGCACCATCACGCCGGCGACCGGGTGATTCGCGAGAACGAGGTCGTGTTGTGCGACTTCGGTGGCACGATGTTCGGCGACGACGGCGTGGGCTACTGCTCCGACCTCACCCGCTGCGTGTACACCGGCACCCCTCCGGCTGAGTTCGCCGAGATGTATGACGTGCTGTTCGCGGCCCAAGCGGCGTCGGTGGCGGCCGCGACCGTCGGTACGCCCGCACAGGAGGTCGATCGGGTCGGTCGCCAGATCATCGCCGACGCCGGCTTCGGTGATCAGTTCATCCACCGCACCGGTCACGGGATCGGCGTCGAAGCCCATGAGGAGCCATACATCGTCGAGGGCAACGGTGACGACCTTGTGGCCGGAAATGCGTTCTCGGTCGAACCCGGCATCTACATCGCCGATCGATGGGGTGCCCGAATCGAAGACATCGTGGTGGCCACGGACACCGGACCGGACGCTCTCAACCAGGTCGATCACCACCTCGCTGTCGTCGGCTGACCCCGCCGCCTTTCGACCGCCGCTGGACGAAATCTCGAAGTTCTGGTGTTGTCAGTTGCACGGCCACGGAAGGAAATCAGTCATGCCGAATGTGAAGCTGACGCGTCGGATCGATGCACCGCAGGACGCGGTATGGGCGGTGCTCGCCGATTACCCGAACATCGCCGACTGGAACACCGGCATCAAGAAGAGCTTCGCCACGGGTGTCGCCACCGAAGGAGTGGGAGCGACGCGCCACTGTGACCTCGCGCCGATGGGAGAACTCGAGGAGACGATCCGAGAGTGGGAGCCGAACTCCAAGATCGTGATCTCGATCGACTCGGCGTCCAAGGTCCCGATCAAGCATGGTCTCGCGAGTTTCGAGATCAGTGCCGATGGCGACGCGACGAATATGGATCTCAACTACGACTATGAGACCAAGGGTGGCCCGTTCGCAGGCCTTGTCGCGAAGATGATGCAACCGAAACTCGAGCAGGGCTTCGGTGGGTTCATCGACGATCTCGAGACCGCGGCCCAGGCTCGCTCGCGCACCTAGGCATCCCCGTCCTGATCGTGGAGTCACGCGGTGTGCGAACTCGATGTGAGAGACTCACAGGCAGCAACGGGCGAGTCGGGGCTGGTCATAACCGCGAGTTGTGGCACGACCCTGAGGAGTTACCCGTGAACACCATTGTGAACACCGACGCGAATGCGATCGACCGCTCGAACCTGATCGCAAAGGTGGCCACCATCGGTGCTGCACTCCTTCTCGCGGGAACCGTGCTCCTGGTGATCGTTCAGAGCTGAGTTCCGCCGCGGAGCGATCTCATGTGCGTAGCGTGGCGCGGGCGACGAGGTCCATGCCGAAGGCCATGAGAATCGCCAGGTAGAGAAGGCCGGTTGCGGCCATGACAGCCGAGTACTGCTTTTCTTTCAATGCAGCCATGGTCACGAACAGGAGGATGATCGTGGCCACGGTCGAGGCCACCCAGAACCAGCCGAGCTGCCCCCCGAACCCGTCGTCGATCGTGCCGTTGAGCACCGACCACATGCCGGTGGGCAACAACAGCACGAGCAGCTCCAAGGGCCAGAGCACTGCCGTCCACCTGACCAGCTCGTTGAGGGGACCGCGGGCCAGGCCAGGCTGCACGAGGTACCAGTGCCCGAGCAGCATCGCGTCGGTCACCGCGCCCAGGAAGAACGCGCCGATCACGATTCGGGCCACGCCGAGTGACGGGGGAACATCGGCGCCGCCTCCGGCCGCATCGATGCCTGCGGCGACGAGCGCAATCAAACCAAACACTGCGGGCAGCAGGTCGAGACTGGGCGGGAACTCAGGAGCGTCCTTGTCGAATCGCTGCTCGTCGCGGTCGATGCCGGTCATCTCGGCCACCCGAGCTGTGCGCTTTTCGACCACGGTTCGTTGTCCCTCGACGCCGGCCGAGCGCCGCTGGTACGAGACCCACAGGGCCGCGAGGCTCGCCGCGATCATCGCCACATTGGCCACATCGCGGACCGGGACCCAACGCGTGAAGAACGCGACCACCAGCGCGATCACGCCGAAGGTCACGAACGTGATCCGCTGAAGCCAGCCGTAGCCGAGCCCGACTTCACGTCGTCGGGTGGTGACCCAGAGGAAAAACAGGCCGCCGGTGGCCCACTGGATCATCACCGTCGCGGCGTCGAGATCGATCACTCGGAGCAGGCTAGAGGGCGTGCCAACTAACAGTCGTGCCCAAATTCGACGATAATTGACCCATGGCACGCCCCATCTGGTCCGGCTCCATCAGCTTCGGACTCGTCAACATCCCCGTGAAGCTGTTCAGTGCGGTCAAACGCAAGAACGTGCAGTTCAATCAAATCGACGCCAAGACCGGCAGTCGAGTCAAGCAGAAGCGCGTCTCGGCAGCGACCGGTGAGGAGGTCGGTTACGACGACATCGTGAAGGGCTACGAGCTCCCGAGTGGCGACTACGTGACCGTGAGCGCCGACGAACTCGCTTCGCTCGACCCCGAGGCCGTGAAGACGATCGATCTCGAAGAGTTCGTCGACCTTGTGGACATCGACCCCATCTTCTACGACTCGGCCTACTACCTCGCCCCCAATCAGGAGACCCAGAAGCCGTACAAACTGCTGGTAACGGCGATGGAGGAGTCGGGCAAGGTCGGGATCGCCCGTTTCGTCATGCGCACCAAGCAGTACCTCGCAGCCATCCGTCCGGTCGACGGTCGCCTGCTGCTCTCTACGATGGTGTACGCCGACGAGGTCGTCGCTTCGGAGGAGGTGGACCTGTTCATCGGGCTCGACGAGGTCGAGATCTCCGAGAAGGAACTCACCATGGCCCGTCAGCTCATCAGCTCGCTCGAGGCCGACTTCGAACCCGACAAACACTCCGACACGTACCGGCTGGCCGTGCTCGATCTGATCGAACGCAAGGCAGCCGGCGAGGAGGCCGTCATCGCTGCCCCGGTCGACGACGAAGGTGGCTCGGTGGTTGATCTGATGGCAGCGCTCGAGGCGAGCGTCGCCGAGGCGAAGAAGGCCCGCGGCCGTCACCCCACCGCCAAAGACGGCACCGCCGCCAAGAAGACGGCGAAGGCGAACGGTTCCAAGTCGAACGGCAAGGCGAAGGCCAAGAAGGCGCCTGCCAAGAAGAAGCCGGCCAAGAAGGCCAGCTGACAGAACGTTCCACCCGATGCCCGAACCCGAGGCCGTCCGCACCGAGATCGCCGGCCGCCCATTGAAGGTCACCAACCTGTCGAAGGTTTTGTACCCACTCGTGGGGTTCACCAAGGCTCAGGTGATCGATTACTACGCCCGGATCGCACCCGCGATGCTCCCGCACATCGCCGATCGCGGAATCACGTTTAAACGTTGGCCTGATGGGGTGACCGCCGATCCGTTCTTCAACAAACGGTGCCCGGATCACCGCCCCGACTGGGTCGACACATGCATCGGCCCCGGTGATCGTGGCGGAGGCATGGAGTACTGCCGCCTGACCGAGGTCGCCTCGCTCGCGTGGGCTGCAAATCTTGCCGCCCTGGAGATCCACGGACCCATGGCGCGATGCGACGATCTCGACGCACCCACGATGCTCGTATTCGACCTCGATCCGGGAGAGCCCGCCACCATCATCGAATGTGCCCAGGTCGCCCTCATGATCCGCGACGTGCTCGACACGATCGGGCTCGAAGCGTTTGCGAAGACCTCGGGTTCGAAGGGGATGCAGCTATACGTCCCGCTCAACACGCCCCATACCCACGGCCATTGTTCCGACTTTGCGCTCGCCGTCGCACAGCTCCTGGAGAAGCAAAATCCGGACGCGGTGACCGCGACCATGGCCAAGAAGAAGCGCCCGAACAAGGTCTTCATCGATTGGTCACAGAACAGTCACCACAAGACGACAATCGCCCCGTATTCGTTGCGAGGGAAGGAGCGGCCGACCGTGTCGACCCCCATCGACTGGGACGAGGTCGACGAGTGTGCCAACGGTGAGTTCCTGTCGTTCGAGGCAGCCGACGTGCTCGAGCGGGTCGAGGAGTTCGGGGACCTCTTCGAGCCGGCGGTGACCCTCGAACAGCACCTCCCGGCACCGAGCGGGTGACCGACCGGTGACCGACCTGCCGAGTGAGTCAACGTCGTCCGACGGTCTCGAACTCAGTCCCGAGGAGTGGCAGATTCACTTCGGAGATCAGCTGGCGACTTCGCGGCCCGATGGACGTCGCCCCGTGGGTCGGAGCGTGCGAATCCTCGGCGTCATCGTGGCATTGGCGATGATCGCCGGAACCATTGCGTTTCTCGTCGATCAGATCGTGAACCGGGCCGAGCTCGCGGAACCGGCCGACGTGCGATCGCATGCGGCTGGTCGCGTAGCCGAATCGCCGTGGGGATTCCTCGCGTCCGACATCGTGGTGGTGCCGATCGTGAACCCCGATGTGGGAGGTCGGGTCGAGAACAGTCCTCCCGATGGTGTCATCCAGATCGATCGCCGCTCGTGGAACCGCGATCGTCTCGATCGACTGGTCGACCACGAACTCGGCCACCTGCTCGAGTTCGCGGTTTGGGGGGATCGATCGGTCGGCAACTCGGCGCCGAACGTGGGTGAGCGTCGTGGTGGTTTGGAGTCGGAGGCATGGGCCGAATGCGCGGCGGTCGATGCCGGGACCCGGCGAGTCGACGGTAACAACGCCGACGAGAGGTATCACTGCCGGTCCGACGAGTTGGAGACCTTCCGCACAGTGGTCGCGGCCATCGTCGCCACGGGTGAGCTGTGTGTTCCGTGGGAGGCGACGGCCGACTGCCATCAGTTTCCTTAGATTCGAGCGAGCCGCGGGGAATCAGGGAACCTGAAGCAGGCCGCGTTCAACTCCGGTCTTCACCGCGTCCTCTCTCGACCGCACCTCCAACTTCTGTAAAACCGCAGACACGTGGTGCTCGACCGTGCGGGTCGACAGGAACAGTTCGTCGGCGATCTCGGCATTGCTCGCGCCCGAGCCGAGCAGTCCGAGAACTTCCGCCTGGCGAGCTGTGAGGCCGGCCTTGTTGTCGACCGTCGACCGGCCGGCGCCCCGATGCACGCGCTTCGGCTTCTCACCCAGCAATTCGCGCACGCGGTTCGATGCCGCAACCGCGCCGAGGCCGTCGAAGATTCGAATCGCGTCGAGTCGATTGGTCTTGGTTCCGTGCATGAGCGCAAGACCCTCTTCATAGGGAAGCTGTCGATCACGGCAGAACCGCGCCGTTTCGGCGTGACCACCCTCGACGATCCATGTGAGGAATCCGGCCGTGCCCGGCGCCAGCGATTTGATGAGCGAGAGCTTCCACATCCAGAACGTGAGCGATCCACTCGGCCATGGTCGGCCCGCCGACACTCCGGCAGCATGGGCGTCATCAACGAAGCCGAGCAGCTCCGGATCTCGATCGCCGCTCAGCCACAAATACTCGGCTATGGCTGTTGCGGCCGGATCGATCAGCCAGAGCCCTTCGCCGGGGAGGACGAGCTCGAGCATCTCATCGATTGCGCTGCGGGCATCTCGGCGGCCTCGTCGTGTTTCGATCGTTGCCAGGATTCGATGCGCGATCGATTCGATCGATGGCTTCGATCCGCTCCAGTCGCGAGCCGTCGCCTCGGCAGACGTCCAGTCGCCCCGCCACATCTCATATTCCGCGAGCATGACGTCGATGTCGACCTCGCGGGACCGCACCTCGTGTCGTCGTGATGTGTCGCGAGCGCGTGTTGCGAAGTCGATAGCCCGATCAACATCGCGTTCGTCGGCGGCCAATCCTGCAGCATGGGTGAGGGCGACGATCTCCGCAAAGTGATCGCCAGCGGCGCACGCGAGTTCGACGCTCCGTTCAGCGAGCGCATGACCCTCGGGATCCCCCTGGCAGGCGAGCAACTGCGCCTTGACCCGGATCCCATACATCATTGCGAGGTCGCTGCCGATCTCGTCGGCCACGCCCTCCGCCAGCTCCACCAGGGACATCGCCGTGTCCACATGTCCCTGATAGATGAAGGCCAAATAGGCGTGCTGACTCAGCGCTCGAGCGAACGCCTCGCTGGCGCCGCCTGGCTCGAGGAGAGAAACGGCTTCGGCAGCGAAGCGACCCGCCTCATCGTGGTGTCCGTAGGCGCGGGCGGTCACGGATGCGGTGGTGAGCAGCTCGGCGAGGGCGATCGGGTCGTCCGTCTGTCGCCGCATCTCGATCGCGCGCCGGTACAGCAACGCTGACCGGGCGCTGTCGAGGAAATACTCCTGCTTTGCCCAGTCGGTGAGAATGGCGACCCGCTCAGCGAGGTTTACGAGATCGAGATGGGGTTCGAGCAACCGGAAATGTGAGACGGCCTCGGATGTGCTCTCGATCGCCATCGCTTCACGGGCGGCACGAAGCGCAAAGCGGACAATGGAGTCCACGTCATCGGCGGCGACGGCGTGGTGCACGATGCGTGCGCTGTCCACGCTGTCGCCGATCGCGTCGAGCAGATTCTGGTTGAGTTTTTGCCGCGCCGAGGGCGTGAGCGCTTCTTCCACCGCCCGACGCTGCAGATCGTGTCGGTATGACACATGGTCGTCGGCGACGACCAACAGGCCACGAACCACCGAGTCCTCGATGTGTAGATCGCGGTCCCCCGCGGCCTCTTCGACCATCGCCAGCTCGATCCCTCCCGGCGCGACCGACACCAGATCAAGAACTACTCGAGCCTTCGGTGTGACCGACGCGATCCGTGACAGGACGGTGTCGCGCACCGACGCGGGAATCTCGTCGGCACCGACGGCAAGGAGTTCGGTGACGAAGAGCGGGTTTCCCTCGGTGAGCGCCAGGACCACATCTGGATCCAGCTCCGATCCGGCGACCAATTCGCGCACACCTCTGTCGGAAAGGGGCTGAAGAGCGAGGCGGTCCACATGCTCCGGACGGAGTTCCGCGAGGACCTTTCGGAGCTGGTGATGCCGGTCCAACTCGTCGCGGAAACTCAGAACGAGCACTCCATTCGTCTTCCCGATGCGCCTCCCGAGAAACGTGATCGTGTCGAGGGTTGCGTCGTCGGACCACTGGACATCGTCGAGAGCGACCACGGTCGGCTGGGGTCGAGAAAGCAGGTTCAACAGCACTTCCATCACCGCGCGGCGATCACCGTGGGCCAGCGGAGGACCGAGGGTGGTTTCATCTCGAGCCATGTCCCAGATCGGCCCCAGCGGCTGAGGGGCGAGCAGATCATCGCACGCGCCATGAAGGACGGCGGCTCGGTCGCCGCATTGCTCGAGAAATCGTTGCACGAGCGTGCTTTTGCCCACGCCCGGCTCGCCGTAGACGAGCGCGATCCGACCGCCGCCGCCCAGCCCGTCGACGATCGCCGCGAGCCGGGCCAACTCCCCATCCCGCTCGAGGATCAGCATCAGGGTCCCGTCTCTCGACCTCACCATACCGACGTCCGCCGGCGGCGTCAGCAGATTTGGGTGGCCGCCACTCAGATCTGGGTAGGCGACACCGATGACCCCGCAATGGTGCTGTCCGTACCGTGATCCATGTCAACACCAGCGCAAAAGGAGAGCGACATGGCAATGACATTTCCTCATCCACACATCACCGGACGTCACGTTCCGGAACACGTATTGGCGGCGGCGCTGGCAGCGATTGTCTTTGTCGCCGCAGGTCTCGGAGTCTGGCAGTACACCGACAACTCCGGCAGCACGAGCACGGCTGTGGCTGGCACCACTCAGGTGAGCGTTGCCCCGCAGCTCGATGTGCCATCGCCGTCGGCGTTCGATGCAGCGTCGGCAATGGCCACGGCTCCCGGACAGGCGACCGTGTCGCCGGCCCTCGTCGAGCGCCAGGCTCTCGAGGCCGCTCGAGCCGACTCCGTTACCCCATCGGCGTCTTCGGCGATCCCGCTCGGTGGCGGTCACCCGCTGGCCGGTGAAGTCCGGCCGTCAGCTGCGATTATCGGTGGCGGCCATCCCTTGGTGGGTGCGCTCGGCTCGTCGGCTCCTGCCATCGGTGGTGGCCATCCCCTTGCCGGTGAGGTTCGCCCAACCGTTCCTGCAACGGGTGACGGGCACCCCTTCGCCGTGGCGGCCCCACCCACTACGGTCACCGGCGGCGGACACCCTGGAGTGCTTCCGGGCTGACGGACACATATCCCGATGCGCCAGGATCGGCGGCTGCTCAGGTGGCCGCCGATCTTCGCGCGTCCGTGATCGACCCGATCGCGACAGATATTGTCCGTGCGTCGGTCGAGAGTCCGCCGAAATGTTCGGCCAGCACCGATCAAAGGGGTTGTGGTGGGTTCGTGGGGAGTGGGATCGATGAGCGCACCACTGGAGCGCGTCGCCTTGCGCCGTCCGGGAGCGATCCTCGAGGCGGATCATGAGAGATGGCACTATTCGAAACCCATCGACGGCGCAGCGCTCCAAGAACAGTTCTCACGGTTCGTCGACGCGCTCGAACAGCACGATGTCGACGTCGCATGGATGCCTGATGGACACGACGATCTCGCCGACTCGGTGTTCACGTATGACCCTTCGTTCATGATCCCAGCCGGAGCCATTCTGCTGCGGCCCGGAAAGGCCCTGCGTCTGGGCGAGATCGAGGTCCACCGTGCCTTCTACGAGCGGGAGGGGATTCCCATCGTCGGCGAGATCGACGAGCGGGGAATGATCGAAGGCGGCGATTGCTTCTTCCTCGACGAGCGCACCCTTGCAGTCGGCCGCGGCTTCCGGACGAATTCGGCCGGGATCTCACAGCTTCGAACGATCGTCGAACCCCACGGCATCGATGTCGAGATGTACGACCTCCCCTACGGCAGTGGTCCCGATGCATGCCTTCACCTGTTGTCACTCGTGAGCCCCCTTGGCCCCGATCTCGCGCTCGTGCACGCACCGCTTCTGCCGACGGCGCTGTACCAGCGAATGACCGACATGGGGTACACGCTCCTGCATGCGCCGGTGAACGAGTTCGACGTGAGTTTGGGCCTCAACCTGAACGTGCTGGCAACCGCCCCTCGTCGCGTGATCGCGATCGATGGGTTTCCGACCACGGCCGCCCTCATGCGGGAAGCAGGGTGCGACGTGACGATCTTTCGGGCCGACGAGCTCTGCATTCCGTGCGAGGGAGGCCCGACGTGCCTCACCCGCCCGATCCTGCGCAGGTGACCACCACGAGCCGGGCGATTCTGCTCGTCGTCGTCGCCGATGTCTGGTGGGGAATCAGCGCGATCTACTGGAATGAGCTCGACGACCTCGATTCGATCGATCAGTTGGGCTGGCGCATTGTTCTGGGCCTCGCCACGCTCTCGGTCTACTGGATCGCTCGCCGAACGTTCCCCTTTGCCGGCACCACCGGGCGACACGTTCGGTTCGCGATGGCCGGTGCCCTTGCGATCTCGGGGAACTGGGCGGTCTTCCTGTGGGCGGGGGCGAACGGGCAGGCCGTCGAGGCGGCACTCGGATACTTCCTCATGCCGATCATCAGCGTGGCGCTGGCCTTGAAGGTGCTCGGCGAACGGCTGCGGAGAGCCCAGGTCGTCGCGGTTCTCCTTGCGCTTGTCGGAATCGTCTGGTTGTTCGCATCGAGGGGCGGCGTGCCGTGGGTGGCGCTCGTACTCGGATTCTCGTTCGCGTCGTACGGTCTGCTTCGCAAGGTGGGTCCCTGGGGTGCGCTCGACGGGCTCACCGCCGAGATGACCGTTGTCGCTCCGATCGGGGCGATCCTGCTTCTCACGGGCGTTGCGTCTGGACGCAGCGTCGACGGGGGCGGCGGAGCCACGAACTGGCTGCTGATCTCCATAACCGGCCTCGTCACGACCCTTCCGTTGTTCCTTTTCGCGAACGCTGCGCGCAAGGCGCCCCTCGTCGTCGTCGGACTCCTTCAGTACGTGATCCCGGTGGCGCAGTTTCTCGTGGGGTGGTTGTGGCTCGGGGAATCGGTCGACAGGTCGAGGTTGTTCGGCTTCGGCTTCATCTGGGCAGCTCTCGGGTTCGTCGTCGCCGACCAGGTCGGATCAGGCCGCGCAGGAGCGGTGTCAGAGGGTCCAGTCGATCGGCTCGAGCCCCGCCTCGAGTAACGCGGCGTTCGTTGTCGAGAAGGGCCGGCTTCCGAGGAAACCCCGGTGCGCCGACAGCGGTGACGGATGTGGAGACTCGACGATCACATGTCGATCGGTGTCGATCAGCTCCCTCTTCCGACGGGCGCTCGAGCCCCAGAGAATGAAGACGACACGCGTCGGCTTGTCGTTCACGGCCCGTATGACCTGATCGGTGAAACGCTCCCAGCCGCGCTTCTGATGCGACGCGGCGCTGTGGGCGCGCACGGTGAGCGTGGCGTTGAGCATGAGGACTCCCTGACGAGCCCACGCCTCGAGGTTCCCGTGTACGGGCGGCGCGAGGCCGAGATCGCTCTCGAGTTCCTTGTGGATGTTCTGAAGGCTCGGCGGAATTCGGACTCCATGGCGAACCGAGAAACACAGTCCGTGGGCTTGGCCAGGACCGTGGTACGGATCCTGACCGAGCAACAGCACCTTCGTGTCGTCGTGCGATGTGAGGTGGAGCGCGGCGAAGACGTCCTCATGTGGCGGGAACACCTCATGGGCCGAGCGCTCGTCGAACACGAACTGTTGAAGCTCGGTCCAATACGGCTCGTCGAACTCGGGCCGGAGGATCGGGTTCCAGTCGGTGGTCGGCGGCATCGGCGGAGAACCTATCGGTCCGCGGCGGCACGTACCGCAGCGGTAGCCTGCGCGAATGGCCCTCACGATCAGCACCGCCCGTTCCGCTCCCGCCTCCGCCGAGATCGTTGGCATCGGGGTCTTCTCCGACGGAGAACGACCCGGCGTCCTGCCCGACGACGTCCTCGAGAGTCGAGGTTTCGAGGGTGACCTCGGCAAAACCATCATCGTGCAGACCAAGAAGGGCCTGCGTGCCGCGGTCGGTCTGGGCGCGGTCGACAGCTTCGACGAACATGCACTGCGCAAGGCCGGTGCCAGCTTCACCCGAGCCGTCAAGCGCCACAAGAACGTTGCCATCTCGGCGCTCGCCGACGCCGCTCGCGAGGTCCAGGGGCTCGACGTGGAAGCCGGCGCCCAGGCCCTCGCCGAAGGCATGGAACTGGGTGCGTACA
>JBPCTR010000287.1:0-3846 GCA_051011575.1 Acidimicrobiales bacterium
GCCCCACGCCGCTCGCCGCCACCACTTCGGTCGCAAGCGTGGCGATCACCGAGTCGTCCCCGACTAACTCACCACTCCCACCGGGCGACTCCGAAACCACGGTCACGTTGTTCGCCGCGATCGTCGACCGCGTGAACAGCACCCGCATCCCGTTGTCGAACACCATCTCGAACCCGTCGTTGCGAACCAGGTCGTTTTGATCCTCTTCGAGAACCGGATCGAATCGCTCCATCAGCGACGTGATCTCGACGACATCGTCGGAGAAGCCGCCGACCGTCGCCGCCGCCGCCGCTTCGATCATCGCCAAGTGAGCTCCGGGCTCACCCACCCGTCCCGCGTCGGGGCCGACCACCAGGACGATCGGCGCCGTATTGGTCATCATCCAGCCGTAGTGGTCATTCACCGCATCGAGCTCGAGCGCGTCGAGGATCTCGAGATCCATCTCGACCGAGTCGATCACCGGCTGGATGTCCGCCCCGCCCAGAAAGTGTTCGACCAACAGATCGGCGAGCTCGCCGTCCTGCCTCGTTGATGCACTGGCAAGGCGCTGGTCCTCGAACGCTCGCCACTGGTCGGTGGCCCGGTCGAGCTCACCCTGGGTGAAGGGGTTCTGCACACTTCCGGTGAGCTCGGTCATCAGCACACCGGTGCCATCGACCAGATCGTCGGCATCGACGTTGAAGCCGAGGAAGGGAAGATCACGATTCCACTCGAACCAACCCCCGCCCGCTCGTCGGAGGTCGAGCCGGCCGCTGGCGACACCTTCTCGCAACCGCTCGTCGATCATGATGCCGAGGAGGATCTCGGTGATCAGGAGTTGCTGGCCGCCCCTCGTATTGAGGTCCCACGCCTCCAAAGGGATGTCCACGCTTATGTACGAATCGCCGAACGACGGCTCGACGACAACATCGACCAGCGGATCGGTTCGCCGGGCGAATGTGTCGGTCTCGGGCTGCGCAACAGCCGGTGCTCGCGCTTCGAGGTCGCTGAACGTTTCGACGACAAGGTCCTCGAGGTCGTCGAGCGATCGATCGCCCACGGCGACGATTGCCATGTTGTCCGGTCGGTACCAGCGGTCGTAGTAGGCGCGCAGGTCGGCAGCATCGAGGGCGCCGAGCGTCTCCTCCGAGCCCGCAACGTCGACCCCTTCGAACGGGGTGCCCGCGTAGTAGGCGTCCTCGAACGACCCGAGCACGAGCCCGTCGCCGGATTCGCGGCGGACTCGGAGCTCCTCTCGGACGATCGGTTCCTCCGCGATCACCTCGTCGGGGTCGATCGTCGCGGCGCCCGCCCATTCCGCAAGCACCTGGAACGCGGTTTCGACCCGGTCGTCCTGATCAGCGATCGCCAGCTGGTACACGGTCTCGGTGTCGGACGTGTAGGCGTTGAAGTCGGGGCCGATCTCGGCGCCGATGGACCGGAGAGCGGCATCGAGTGAGTTCCCGGGAAACCCTTCGGTGCCGTTGAACATCATGTGTTCGAGGAAGTGCGCGGCGCCCGTGCCGATCGGGTCCTCGTGGACGCCGCCGGCACGCACGGCCAGGCGGAGCGAGATCGAGCCACCGGGCGAGTCGTTGCTCTGGACGTAGTACGTGAGGCCATTGTCGAGCGTGCCGATTCGCACGTCGTCGCCGATCGGCAGCGGCGTGGAGTCGGGATTCGGTTCTGGGAACGTCCCGGCATCGGCGACGACCTCACCATCGGCTGTGGATTCTGCGGGACCGGACGACGTGGTCGGTGCCCTGGTTTCGGCGCTGTCGGGCGGAGCCGCCTCTTCGGGATCAGATGAACAGCCCGCCGTGAGGAGAACGAGAACGACAAGGGGTGCGCCGCCGCGCCGCAGAAGACTCATGTGGAGATTCTTCCCGACGATTCCCGACCGTGCCGGTATGGCTCAGGCGACCTCACGGGCGGCGGCCGCAAACACGTCGAGCGACTCGTCGATCACGTCGTCGGTGTGCGCCAGGCCGGGGAACAGGATCTCGTACGGACCCGGCGCGAGCGCAACGCCTCGTTCGAGAGCCGCATGGAAGAACCGCGGGTATATGCCGTTCTCGGCAACCTCTTTGACTTCATCGAAGTTCGTGGGGGTCGTCTCCCCGAAGAACAAGCCGACGAGCGTGCCGACTCGAGGAACGATCGCCGGAACCCCCGCGTCGGCAAAAACGGTTTCGAGCCCGGTCGCGAGCCTTGTGGCGATCCGTTCGAGCTCGGCGTAGGCGTCGTCGTCGAGCATCTCGAGCGTCGCCAGGCCCGCTGCCGTCGCAAGTGGATTCCCGGAGAGCGTTCCCCCCTGGTACACACCGCCGAGCGGCGCGATGTTCTGCATCACCTCGCGACTCGCGCCGTAACAGCCGACCGGGAGGCCTCCGCCGATCACCTTGCCGAATGCCCAGATGTCGGGGGTGACGCCGAACCTCTCTGTGGCGCCACCTCGGCCGAGCCGGAAACCCGTGATCACCTCGTCGAACAGGAGGAGCGCGCCGGCCTCGTCGCAGGCTGCCCGCAGCCCCTCGAGAAACCCGGGCGCGGGGCCGACCAGGCCCATGTTCGCCGCGACGGGCTCCACGACGACGACGGCCACGGTTTCGTCGACGGCCGGGACCACGTTGTACGGCGCGACGATCGTGTCGGCGACGGCACCCGCGGGAACTCCGGCCGAACCCGACAGACCCTGGTTCGCAATTCCGCTGCCCCCCGCTGCGAGGAGTGAGTCAGCGTGCCCGTGGTAATTGCCGGCGAACTTGACCACGATGTCGCGCCCGGTCGCGCCGCGTGCGAGTCGGATCGCCGACATCGTCGCCTCGGTGCCCGACGATGTGAGGCGGAGCATCTCGAGGCCCGGAATCCGGGCGCAGATCTCCTCTGCGATCTCGACCTCCCCGAGGGTGGGAGCGCCGTAGCTCGTGCCGGCCGCGACGGCACGGTTGATCGCCGCGGTCACGTGAGGGTGGGCGTGACCGAGAACGCCGGGGCCGTAGCTCTGCACGAAGTCGATGTAACGCTTCCCCTCGACGTCGAAGACGTATGGCCCCTCGGCCCGGTCGACGAAATACGGGGTTCCACCGACCGAGCGGAACGAACGCACGGGCGAGTTCACGCCGCCGGGCATCACATTCTGACCACG
The DNA here is from genome assembly GCA_051011575.1 of Acidimicrobiales bacterium. GTDB lineage: Bacteria > Actinomycetota > Acidimicrobiia > Acidimicrobiales > SHLQ01 > SHLQ01. Next base: position 3,128 of record JBPCTR010000287.1, read on the forward strand.
AGCGAAGAGCGCCTCGTTCGAGTGGTCGGTCATCGGTGCGGCCCCTGCGGCAGCTCATGTTTTGGTGGTTCGATCGCCCGCGGACCCGTGCCGATCGCTCGGCGGTACTCGCCCAGTCGCTCGGCGATCGCTCGAGCGAGGTAGGTGACGATCAGATCGGCGCCGGCTCGTTTGATCGAGACAAGCGCCTCCAGCGCGGCTGCCTCACCGTCGATCCATCCGTTGGCCTCGGCCGCCTTGAGCATCGCGTACTCCCCCGATACGTGATACGCCGCGATCGGGACGTTGGTGTGCAGACGCGCGCGCAGGACGATGTCGAGATACGGGAGCGCCGGCTTCACCATGATCATGTCAGCGCCCTCATCGAGATCGAGAGAAATCTCGGTGATCGCCTCCCGGCCGTTGCGTGGATCCTGTTGGTATCCGCTTCGGTCTCCACCGTCCGCGATCGTCACATCGACGGCGTCGCGGAAAGGTCCGTAGAACGCCGACGCATACTTCGCGGCGTACGCCAGGATTGCGATCTCGTGGTGGCCCGCCGCATCGAGCGCCTCGCGAATCGCCGCCACCTGGCCGTCCATCATCCCCGAGGGGGCGACGACGTCGGCGCCGGCGTCGGCCTGAGCGACCGCGATTCGACGGTACAAATCGAGAGTGGCGTCGTTGTCGACCTCGCCATCGACCACGATCCCGCAATGCCCGTGGTCGGTGTATTCATC
>JBPCTR010000288.1:0-6691 GCA_051011575.1 Acidimicrobiales bacterium
ACGAGTGTTGGTATCCCTCGATGATTGTCGATGACGATCTCCCTCCACGTGAGGAACCCCACGGGATAGGCCCGCGCCTCGCCGTCGAACTCGACACCGATCACCAGCTCGTCCTCGGGCCAATCCACGCCGCTCGCCGCCACGAACGAGGGGTCGTATACGGGCGTGATCGCGTCGCGCGGAAGCGATTCCCGGTAGTTGTCGGGCCGGGCCTCGTCGGTCTCGGTCGGATCGAGCAGGTCGGGGAAGAATCCGCCCCGAGCCGCGCGGTCCTCGAGATCGTCGGCGCCGCATGCCGCCGCCAATAGCGCGACGCCGAGTAGCAGCGCCACCGTCGGGCGTAACGATCGCATCGCTCTCATGATCCCGGAAAACACAGGTTCGGAGGCAAATAGTCCCAGGCCGGGCACACCGCCGTACCCTTGTCGTGCCAAGCTCTCCCTTTCCGCTTTTGATTGGACCCCAGATGACGGGCAATGCGAACTTCACCTTCGACGACGTCGCCTTCCTGTCCATCGAGGCGTGCGAACCTGCCAAGATCGTCACATCGGCCGATGTCGACGCCCGTTTGGCTCCCTTCTACGAGCGGGTCGGGGCTGCCCCCGGCCTCCTCGCCAGCCTCGCCGGTATCAGCGAACGACGCGAGTGGCCGGTCGAAACGTCGTTCATGGACGCGGCCGCGATGGCGGGCGAGAAGGCGATTTCCAGTGCGGGAATCGACCGGGGCCGGATCGGGCTTCTCGTCGACACCAGCGTGTGCCGCGAACGGCTCGAGCCCTCGAGCGCGGTCACGGTGCACAACCAGCTCGACCTGCCGAGCAGCTGCACGAACTTCGACATTGCGAATGCATGCCTCGGCTTCATCAACGGCATGCATGTCGCCGGCTGCATGATCGAGGCGGGCCAGATCGACTACGCCCTCATCGTCGACGGCGAGGGCACCCGCGAGATCTACGACAACACGATCAACCGTCTTCTCGACTCGGACACCACGCACGAAGACCTCTTCTCCAACTTTGCGTCGCTCACGCTCGGTTCCGGATCGGCCGCCATGGTCATGGGTCGCCACTCCGAGAACCCCGGGAGCCACAAGGTTGTCGGTGGCTTCTTCCATGCGGCGACCGAACACCACGACCTGTGTGTGGGCTCGCTCGAACAGATGCGCACCGACACCCGCGCACTGCTCGACGCCGGCACCGGTCTCGCCAAGATCGCCTGGGACTTCGGGGGAGCGAAGGAGTCCTGGCTCGAGAAGGATCGTTACATCCTTCATCAGGTTTCGATGGTCCACACCGAAGCGATGATCGCCGGGCTCGGCCTTCCCAGCGAAAAGGTCCCGATGACGTTCCCGCATTACGGCAACATCGGTCCAGCAGCCATCCCGATCACCCTCGCCGCCGAGCAGGACTCGTTGGTGCCAGGCGACGAGATCCTGTGCCTCGGCATCGGCTCCGGGCTCAACGCCGCCCTCATAGAACTGCAGTGGTAACCGTCGGGCCGACCGAACCGGCCCGACTTCCTCCGTCGGACCTCGTCGGCCTGGACCCCTCCTGGTCGCGCCTCGTCACCGTCGTCGACCGCGCCGGAATCGAGCGCACCTTCCATGTTCTCGATCGCAATCCAGGCGACGCTCGCCTGACGCTCTTGTGTGTGCACGGCAACCCGAGCTGGTCGTATCTGTGGCGGGAGCTGGTCGCTGCTGCCCCTGCCGACGCTCGCGTCGTGGCACTCGACCATCTCGACATGGGGTTCTCGGAGCGCACGGGAACGGCGCGCCGGTTGGCCGATCGAGTCGACGATCTGTCGCGGCTCACCGAAGCCCTCAATGTCACGGGCCCTGTGGTCACCGTCGCCCACGACTGGGGCGGACCCATCTCGCTCGCATGGGCGCAGCGCCACGTCGAATCTCTCGTCGGCATCGTGCTGCTGAACACGGCCGTGCACCAGCCCGCCGGTGCTCCGGCGCCCCGTGTCATCCGCACGGTTCGGTCCCGACGGCTTCTCGACCGCGTCACCGTCGACACGGCCGCCTTCATCCAGGGCGCGCTCGAGATGAGCACTCCCCGACCGACCCCCGAGGTTCGACGAGGATTCCTCGCGCCCTACGGCTCGCCTGCGCGACGATGGGCGGTCGGTGAATTCGTGCGCGACATTCCGCTCGAGGCCGACCACCCCACCTCCACTGCTCTCGACCAGATTGCGGCCGGGCTCGATGCATTCGCCGACACACCCACCCTCATGCTGTGGGGCGCGCAGGACAAAGTCTTCTCCGATCTCTACCTCCACGACCTCGAGGACCGCCTACCGCACGCCTCGGTGCACCGCTACCCCGCCGCCGGCCACTTCGTATCGGAGGACGTCGACACCACGGCGGCGATTGTCGACTGGCTGACCACGATCGACGAGACCGTCGACAAATCGACGGGCAGCGCCCGGCCGAGCACGCTCACGGACGCGCTTCGTCGCTCCGAACTCGCTGCGAACATGGCCGTCTCGGAGATGTCCGGAGACCGCCCCGCGATCACGTTTGGCGAATTGGATGCGATCGTCGACGAGACGGCCTCAGGCCTCGCCGCATCCGGGGTCGCGGCCGGCGATCGCGTCGCGCTCATGATCCCTCCCGGTATCGATCTCGCGGTTTCCCTCTATGCATGCTGGCGGCTTGGCGCGGTGGCTGTGCTCGTCGACTCCGGGTTGGGGCCCAAGCGAATGAGCGCCGCAGTTCGAGCGGCCAATCCCGACCTTCTGATCGGAATCCCCAAGGCGCTCGCCGCCGCCCGCGCCCTCCGGTGGCCCGGCCGCCGGATCTCGGCCACCTCGCTCTCGTCGGTCCAACGGCACGCGTTGGGAGCACACGACGATCTGCCCACCATTCGGGGCCGGGCGAGCTCCCCTCCGCCAGTACCCGTCAGCGACGCACTCGCCGCCATCGTGTTCACATCGGGGTCGACCGGGCCGTCGAAGGGCGTTCGCTACACCCATGCCCAACTCGAGGCCCAGCGCGATGCCCTCGCCTCGTTGTACGAGATTGGCCCCGACGACCGCCTCGTGGCCGCGTTCGCCCCCTTTGCCCTCTTCGGCCCGGCGCTCGGCATCTCCTCAGTGGTTCCCGACGTCGATGTCGCCGCCCCTCGCACCCTCACCGCCACCGCTCTCGGCGACGCCGTCGTCGCCTCTGACGCCACGCTCGTGTTCGCGTCGCCAGCCTCGTGGGTCAACGTCGTGCGCACCCAGAACGATCTCACGGGCGACCATCACGCCGCGTTCGACCGGGTGCGACTACTCCTCTCGGCCGGCGCGCCTGTACGAACATCGGTGCTCTCGGCGGCGCGAAGTCTGTTTCCGAACGCGCGGGCTCACACTCCGTATGGCATGACCGAATGCCTACCCGTTGCCAGCATCGAACTCGACGACATCGAGGCAGCCACCGGTGGCGACGGCGTATGCGTGGGGTCGCCCGCGCCTGGCGTCGACGTGATGATCGATCCGCTCGATGCGATCGGGCTCCCCGGGGGCTCGCCCATCGCCGATGCCGGCCAGGTGGGTGAAGTTCTCGTACGCGCCGCTCACGCCCGCGCTGGATACGACCGGCTGTGGCACACGACCCACCGCGCATCTCTACCAGTCGGCTGGCATCGAACCGGTGATGTCGGCCAGCTCGACGGCGCGGGCCGCCTCTGGATCGGCGGCCGCCTCGCCCACGTGATCGGCACGGCGTCCGGTCCGGTGACTCCCGTCGCGATCGAACAACGTGTCGAGTCACTCGACGATGTGCACTCCGCCGCCGCAGTGGGCGTCGGCCCGACCGGAACGCAACAAGTCGTGGTCGTGCTCGCCACCGACGACGCGCCGAAGCGAGGGCGCCAAGCATCCATCGAACGCATCGACGCGGTCCGCGCCGCCGTGGGCGACATCGACGTGGCGGCAGTTCTCGAGACTGCAGCACTCCCGGTCGATCGGCGCCACAACAGCAAGATCGACCGAACCGCGATCGCCGAGTGGGCGACGCACGCCCTGGCGGGCCGAAGGATCCGGTCGCTGTGAAGGTCCTCGTCACCGGGGCGACCAGCCTCCTCGGCCGTCACACGGTCCACCAGCTGCTCGACGCCGGCCACGAGGTCACGACTCTCCAGCGCGGGCCCGACAACTCTTCTGCTCAATCGATCACGGGGTCGGTGACCGATGCGGCTGTCGTTGCCGCCGCCATGGATGGACACGACAGCGTGATCCATCTCGCGGCCAAGGTGGCGGCAACGGGTTCGTGGGCCGATTTCGAGTCGGTGAACGTCGACGGAACCCGAACGGTCATCACCTCCGCCGCTGAGGCAGGAGTGACCCGCATGGTTTTTGTGTCGTCGCCATCCGTCGCGCATTCCGGCGACCCGATCGTGGGCGGTGGCGCGTCGCCCGCCGATCCCGACACGACAATCGGGCACTACTCGACGACCAAGGCGATGGCGGAACGCTGCGCCCTCGCCGCGTCGACCGACACGCTCCCCATCGTGGCGATCCGTCCGCATCTCGTGATCGGGCCGGGCGACACCCAACTCATTGGCCGCGTCGTGGATCGAGCACGGGCCGCGAGGCTTCCCCTCATCGGCTCGGGTCTCGCGCTCGTCGACACCACCTGGGTCGACAACGCGGCGGCTGCACTCGTCGCGGCTCTGGACCGCGCGCCGGATCTCGGCGGCACCGCATACGTCGTCTCGAACGGTCAACCTCGGACCGTGCATGAACTGTTCTCGCGCATCACCGCTGCTGCGGGCATCAACTGGTCGGCCCAGCACATCCCTGCCGGAGCGGCGGTGGCCGGCGGACGCGTGGTCGACCGCATATGGGCCCGGACCGAGCGCACCGAGGATCCGCCGATGACCGCGTTCGGCGCTGAACAGCTGAGTACAGCGCACTGGTTCGATCAGCGAGAGACCCGGAGGGCACTCGGTTGGGAGCCAGCGGTCTCACTCGCAGAAGGTTTTGACCAGCTCACCGACTGGTTCGCAGCGCAGGCCTGACCTCAGAGATCGACGGTGCGGAGTTCGGCGGTCTCGACGTCGTAGACCCACCCGACGATGTCATCGGTGTGGGGAACGATCGGATCCTCGACCAGCCGGCGGGCCATCTCCCTGACATCGGCATGGGCGTCGTCGAACGAGCCCAGGGTGAAATCAGGGCGCTCGCCAACCTCGAGCTCGACCTCGTCGAGATACCGCTCCTCGTCCACGCCGTGCAGCCCGCAGTCGGTGTGATGCAAGAGCACGATCTTCCGTGTGCCGAGCGAACGCTGCGAGAGGAGCAGAGATCGGCGGACATCGTCCGTGAGCACTCCGCCGGCATTGCGGATCACGTGCGCCTCGCCCGGCTCCAGCCCCAGCGCCGTCTCGACGTCCAGCCGGCAGTCCATGCACGCCACCACGGCAACGGCTTCGGAAGGTCGGGCGCTACTCACGGTGTGAACCTAACGACGTGTCCGCGGATCTCGACCAGAGGTGGCGAGAACGTCATAGCTTGCGGTTGTGCAGCCCACGGCGAAGATCGGAATGGGCGCATAGAAGTGCACGGTTCCGGTAGCGCCACCGGCCGCAGCGCTCACGGCGATGAACGTTCGGATCTCGAACCCACCCTGCCCAGCATCGGCGTAGACGGTCGCGTCGTCGTAGTCGAGCAGTGCATCCTTGTCGTTTCGACTCCAACGATCGAGGAAGTCGCGATCCCAGGCCTCGTTGATCTTCCCGCTGTCGGGGGTGGCCGGCCAGTGAGAAATGCCGCCGGTACCGACGATGGCGATCTTCTCCGGTACGGAATCGGCTGCCCGGCGCAAAGCCTCGCCGAACGCCCAGGCCCGATGAAGCGGCGTGAGCGGTGGGCCCTGGCAGTTGATGTTCACCGGGATGACCGGCAGATCGAACCCAGGGGTGAGGAAATGCAGCGGAACCGCGATGCCGTGGTCGAAGCGCCACTCCTCGGCGTAGGTCACGTCGATGGTCTGCATGACCTCGGTGATCAACCGCTTCGAGAGATCGCGATTACCAGGTGCCCGGAACTTGTCGATTGCCAGCCATCCCGGATCCTCGATCGGGCCGTCGTAGAAGTCGGCCATACCCATCGCGAACGCGGGCATGTTGTCCATGAAGAAGTTGGCGAAGTGTTCGGCGGCGATGATCACGATCGCCTCCGCGCCCGACGCCTCGATGCCGGCCCGCATGTCATCGAATGCGGCATAGAAGGCCTCGCGTACCTCGGGATCGGCCTGCTCGGCCCGGCCGGTGATTCCCGGAGCATGACTGCACACACCCGCGTACACGAGGCTCATTTGGAAGCTTCTGTTCCCGAGCCGTCGGTGGCCCGACTCTCCTGCCCGAGCGACTCGGCATGGGCGTCGACACCCTCGTACCCGGTCATGGCGTACACACCCTCGCGGACCGGGCCATGGGTGGCGATTCCGTCGCGCATGCGCTGAAGATAGTCGGCCCATTCGATCTGGTGGAGCGCAGCGAAGTGCATGAGGATCTGGCCGTTCACCCCGAGATGAAAGAGTTTCCCGATGTCGGGCTCGGTGAGTGCGGTTCGTTCCTCGTCGGTGAGCTCGAACCCGGTCAACGCCGCTTCACGATCGGCCATGTAGGTGGCCTGGGCGCCCTCGTCCCGGTTCAGCTCGTAGAGAAACTTCTGCACGTAGTAGAGACTCATGAAC
>JBPCTR010000289.1:0-9095 GCA_051011575.1 Acidimicrobiales bacterium
CTTCTCGCAGAGGACGTGCTTGCCCGTGGCCAACACATCGCGCATGACGTCGATGTGGGTGAAATTGGGCGTAGCCACGACGACCGCATCGACGTCGGGATCGGCGAGCAGTTGGTGGTGGTCGGCATACACCGATGTTTCGGACCCCGCGGCCGCGTGCCCGGCTTCACGCGAGCCCGGGTCGGTGTCGGCGACGGCGCTGACGGAGGTGTTGTCGAGCGCGAGGATGTTGGCGATGTGCTCGATGCCCATCATTCCCGTGCCGATCACGCCGTAGCGAATGTGTTGGTCGGACATGGCGACACCCTAGCGGCGCAAGTGTTGGTTTTCTGCGGAATGTAAACGCTTGCAAGCGATCAACGACCGTGCACTACGCTGGCGCCCATGTCCTCGAGTCTCGTGAACGCAGAACCCCGCCGTCTCGGATCCAACGGCCCCGAGATCGGAGCCCTCGGCTATGGAACGTGGAGGCTCACCGGCGGCGACGTGGCCGCCAATCAGGCGCTCGTCGAGACCGCTCTCGACGCTGGCATGAATCTGATCGACACCGCCGACGTGTACGGCCTCGACCACGGCGGTACGGGGTTCGGCCAGAACGAGGAGCGATTGGGCGAGGTGCTCGCGGCCGCCCCGGGCCTGCGCGATCGAATGGTGCTGGCCACCAAGGGCGGGATCATGCCGCCCATCCCATACGACTCGAGTGCGGAGTACCTGCGAAGTGCTGTCGACGCGTCGCTCTCCCGGCTAAAGGTCGAGTCGATCGACCTGTGGCAGGTCCACCGCCCCGACATGTTCACCCATCCCGCCGAGATCGGTGGCGTGCTCGGCGAACTGCACCGACAGGGCAAGATCGCGATGGTCGGTGTGAGCAACTTCACGCCCTCCCAGCACGACGCGCTGGCCGCCCACCTCCCGATGCCGATCGTGTCGACCCAGCCCGAATACTCGGCAGCCACCCTCGATCCCCTCCGCGATGGCACGTTCGACCTCGCCATGCGCAGCGGGCTGGTTCCGCTGGCGTGGAGTCCGCTCGGCGGCGGCCGGCTCCTCACGGGCGAGGGCCTACGCCCCGAACTCCTGGATGTGATCGACAAGCTTGCGGCCCGTGAAGGCGTCGATCGCGCAACGGTAGCGATCGCGTTCGTGCTCGCTCATCCGTCGAGACCGGTCGCCCTCCTTGGGACCCAAACACCAGACCGTCTCACAGGGGCATCGGCTGCGTTCGGGGTGCAACTCGATCGAACCGATTTGTACGAGATCGTCGTCGCCAGCGAAGGGGTGCCGTTGCCGTGAGCGACCCGGTCGAGATCTCCTGGTTCGGCGCCCTCTGTGACGACGACTACGAATACCTGGGCGTACCCGACCCTGCGCTGCACAGCAGCTGGGACCATTGCTCGAGCATCGTGCGCACCGCCGACCGCCTCGGTTTCGACAATGTGCTGTTGCCATCCGGGTATCAGCTCGGGATCGACTCCACCGCCTTCGCCGCTGCGATCGCCACCCACACCGAGCAGATCCAACTGCTGTTGGCCGTGCGCATGGGTGAGATGTGGCTGCCCCAACTCGCCCGCCAACTGGCGACCATCGACCAAATGGCAGGCGGCCGGCTAGTGATCAACATCATCTCGAGCGACATTCCCGGCGCGCCGCTCGGGAGCGAACCGCGGTATCAGCGCACACGCGAATGGATGTACGTCCTTCGAGCCCTGCTCAACGGTGAGTCGATCGACTTCCACGGCGAGTTCGTCGATCTCGAACTCGACCCGCCGCGCATACGCACGGTGTCAGGACACAGCCCGCCGTTCTACTTCGGCGGATTCTCTGACCCCGCCAAGGAGACCGCTGCCGAACATGCCGATGTGTTTCTCACCTGGCCCGACACCGTGGCCGGCGTCGCTGACACCATCGCTGATATGCAGGCGCGAGCTCATCGCTTCGACCGGCAGATGAAGTACGGCCTGCGCGCCCACGTGATCGTGAGGGAGACCGAAGGCGAGGCTCGGGCCGCCGCCGACCGCCTGCTCTCGAAGCTGGAGGCCGACGAAGGTGAGAAGATCCGGCAACGTTCGCTCGACACCGCGAGTGCTGGCGTCGCCCGGCAGAACGAGCTTCGCGATGCCAGCGAAGGAGACGGCTTCGTGGAAGCCAATCTGTGGACCGGCGTGGGCCGGGCGCGGAGCGGCGCCGGGGCGGCCATCGTGGGTGATCCCGACCAGGTTCTCGCCAAGCTTCATGCGTATCGCGACGTCGGCGTGGGCGCGTTCATCCTCTCGGGCTACACCCATACGGCGGAGGCGAACCTCTTTGCCACCCACGTGTTGCCCAACATCGACCACGGCCCGCTCTACGAGGGCTCAACCACAACACCCTGAAACCGAGGCGGCCCCATGACCACCTTTCCTGACGGCTTCCTCTTCGGCGCGGCCACGTCGAGTTTCCAGATTGAGGGACGGTCGCCATCGATCCCTCAGGGCGAATCGATTTGGGACACGTTCTGCGCCGAGCCGGGCCGCATCGCCGACGGCTCGAACGGTCTGGTTGCCTGCGACCACGTGCACCGCTGGGCCGAAGACGTCGAGCTCATGAGATCGCTCGGCCTGAGCACGTACCGCTTCTCGATCGCGTGGCCAAAGGTGATCCCTGACGGCCGCGGGGCAGTCAACGAGGCCGGGCTCGACTTCTACGACCGACTCGTCGACGGTCTGCTCGCCGCGGGCATCGCGCCGGTCCCCACGCTGTACCACTGGGACCTGCCGCAGGGGCTCCAGGACAGGGGCGGTTGGGTCAGCCGTGGCACCGCGGAGGCGTTCGCCGACTACGCACAGGTAGTGATCGAGAAACTCGGCGACCGCGTCGGCACCTGGATGACGCTCAACGAGCCCTATGTGTCCGCTTCGCACGGCTATGTGTCGGGGGAGCACGCGCCCGGTGGTACGTCCCTGTCGGATGGTCTGGCCGCGGCCCATCATCTTCTCCTCGGCCATGGATTGGCCATGGAACGGATCCGGTCACTCGCCCCGCACGCCGACGCCGGGATCGTTCTGAACTTCACGCCGGCCGAGGCGGCCACCCCAGCGCCGGCCGATGTGGATCTGACCTCGGTCACGAACGGGTGGGAGAACGAGTGGTACGCCCAGCCGGTGTTTCATGGTTCGTACCCCGAGGCCACCGTTGATGCGCTCGGCTGGTCGCAATCCGAGGTGCACGACGGTGATCTCGCCGTGATCGGCGCACCGATCGATCTCCTCGGAGTGAACTTCTACTTCCGCCAGGTCGTGTCGGCCGTCGGGCAGGCGCTGCCATTCGACACCCCCCGTACCGACATGGGCTGGGAGATCCACGCGCCGTCGTTCGATCGCCTGCTGCACTGGCTGCACGACACCCATGCGCCGCCCAAGATCGTGATCACCGAGAACGGTTGCGCCATGCCCGATCAGCAGCGCGTCGAGGGGCGCGTGCACGACCTCGATCGCATCGAGTATCTGCACGATCATCTGGCCGCCGTGCATCGGGCCATCGTCGGCGGCGTGCCGGTCGCCGGCTACCTGGCCTGGTCGCTGCTCGACAACTTCGAATGGGCCCTCGGCTACGAGAAGCGCTTCGGCATCGTGGAGGTCGACTTCGAAACGCTGGAACGCACCCCGAAGTCGAGCGCGATCTGGTTCGCCGATCTCGCTCGAACGGGCACGATCCCACCCATTCCCGACCAATCCCACGAGGCTGTCTCACCTCGACCGTAGGTTGGCGCGCGACTCTTCCCCCGGTGACACCGAACAGAATGGGAGACGGGTCGATGAACCTCGTCGTATTGCAGGGAACATTGTCGAGCGAGCCGAGGGAACAGACGCTTCCGTCGGGATCGGTGGTCGTGAACTGGGAGGTCACCACCCGGGTCGACGGCGTGGCCAAGTCGGTACCGGTGCAGTGGGACGACGGGAGCGTTCGCGTGCGCAAGTTCTCCTCCGGCGATGAGGTTGTGGTGCTCGGGTCGATCCGCCGTCGTTTCTTCCGCGCGGGTGCGGCCACGGCGAGTCGTACCGATGTGGTCGCTGAAGAGGTGGCCAAGCCCACGCAGAAGGCAGCGTTGACGCGACTACTCGGCCGTGCCGAGTCGGTGCTCGCCGCGTAACGCCTCGGGTTTCCGTTCGGGGCTGGGCGAGGTCGGTCCGCTACGTTGCGACCATGGATCTCCGCTCGGAACTGGAAGCGATCGTCGGGCCCGTCGGCCTGGTGCCCGCCGACGACCACGAGCGGTTCTCGGTCGACTGGGCGGGGAAGTTCTCGACCGATCCCGTTGCGGTCGTGCGACCGGCGAGCACCGCAGAAGTGGCCGCTGTGGTCTCGTTGTGCGCGACCGAAGGTGTCGCGATCGTGCCCCAGGGCGGAAATACCGGACTGTGCGGCGGGTCGATCCCCTCCACGCCGGTGGCGTCGGTCGTGCTGTCGCTGTCTCGCATGAACACGGTTCGCTCGCTCGATGTGAACCGGGCAACGGTCACGGTCGAAGCCGGTGTCACGATCCAAGCGCTTCAAGCCGCCGCCGCTGATGTTGGCCTCCTCTTCGCACCCGACTGGGGTGCCCGTGGATCAGCGCAGGTCGGCGGAGGCGTGTCCACCAACGCTGGCGGGCTCAACGTGTTGAGGTGGGGGAGCATGCGAGAACAGATTCTCGGGCTCGAGGTCGTACTTCCCGACGGCCGCGTGTGGGACGGGCTGCGCGCGCTTCGCAAGGACTCCAGTGGACTTGATCTGAAACACCTCTTCATCGGCAGCGAGGGCACGCTCGGCATCGTGACGGCGGTGGTCTTCAAGCTTCATTCGCTGCCATCGACCCACCAGACGGCCTTCGTGGCGTTGTCGAGCCTCGACTCGCTGATTCCGTTCTTCTCTCGCGCCCGCACCGAGTCCAAAGGGCTGGTGAGCGCATTCGAACTCGTGCCCGAGGAGGGAATCAGACGGGTGCTCGCCAACATGCCCTCGGCACAACGTCCGCTCGCCACGATTTCGGACTGGTACGTGCTGCTGCGCATGTCGGGTGACGACGACGTGACCGAGACGCTCGGCCGCGTGCTCGAATCGGCCGCAGCGGCTGGCCAGATCGTGGACGCGGCGGTGGCATCCACCAGCGATCAGGAAGAGAACCTGTGGACGATTCGCGATGAGATTCCTCCTCCGTTCACGTTCGATGCTCGCGGCAGACGGCACAAGTTCGACATGGCGGTTCCCGTCGATCGCGTCGTCGACTTTCTCGTCGAGGCGGGTCCGGTGGTCGATGCGGTCGTCCCCGGAACACTCACCTACGGCTTCGGCCACGTCGGCGACGGCAACATCCACTTCAACGTCTACCCGGGTCCCGACGCCGACGTCGACGCCTTCGACGCGCGTGGGGCCGATCTCGAAGCAGCGATCGATGAGCTCACGTGGAGTTTCGGGGGCACCATTTCGGCAGAACATGGGGTCGGCCAGATCATGAGAGCTCGGATGAGTGGACAGAAGTCCGATGTCGAAATCGAGCTGATGGAGCGGGTGAAGGCGGCCCTCGATCCAGCGGGAATCATGAATCCCGGCAAGGTGATTCCCGAACGCGCACCACATTCCGGCTGATGCGATTCACCGGCCGCACCAAACACGTCGCCGAATCGCCCATCGGTGCGTACGCGCACCTCCTGGCGCAGGTGCCGTCGAGCACGCCGCTGCTCGACATGTCGCAGGGAGCCCCCGGCTTCCCACCGGCGGCCGTCGTGTCGGCACGAATCGCCGAGGCAGCGTCGCAACCCGACGGTGGCCGCTACACACCTCTGCTTGGTCTGCCGCACCTGCGGAAGGCCTTCGCCGCCGATCTTTCAGGCCACTACGGCGGAGATGTGGGCGCCGACGACATCTGCATCACATCGGGCTGCAACCAAGCGTTCTGCATGGTCACGTCGGCGCTGGCCGAGCCAGGTGACGACATCATCCTGACTCTGCCGTACTACTTCAATCACGACATGTGGCTCGGCCTCGACGGGGTGCGGGCGACATATCTGCGGGCTGCGGCCGGCGTGATTCCGTCTGTCGAAGAAGCCGAGGAGCTGATCGGCGAACGCACTCGCGCTCTCGTGCTCGTCACTCCGGGAAATCCCACCGGCGCGATCCTCGACGCTGATCGGCTGGAGGGGTTTGCCGATCTCGCCGCCAACCGCGGCATCGTGTTGATCGTCGACGAGACCTACCGTTCGTTCGTTCCCGGCGGCGTGGCTCCACACCGGCTGTTCGACCGGCCGGGCTGGCGCGGCAACGTGGTGAGCCTCCATTCGTTCTCGAAGGACTTTGCCATACCGGGTCACCGCGTCGGCGCAGTGGTGGGCAGCCCTGAGCTACTACGCGAGATCGCAAAGCTGATCGACTGTGTGACGATCTGTGCGCCTCGCCTCGGGCAGGAAGCGGCCCATGCCGGTCTGACCGAGGGCCAGGCGTGGCGTGCCGAGAAGGTCGCCGATATCGCTGCGAAACAGAAACGATTCGAGCGGGTGATGGCCGAGCGGCCCGGCGGTTTCGACCTACTCTCGGCCGGTGCCTACTACGGCTGGGTTAAACACCCGTTCGACGACCTGACCTCCGACGAGGTCGTGCGAGACCTGATAGTCGAGCAGGGGATCCTGGTGATCCCGGGCACGGCCTTCGGCCCGGACGACGACCAAATGGTCCGATTCAGCTTCGCCAACGTCGAGGTCGATCGCCTCGATGAGCTGACGCCACGGCTCTCTGCCTACGCCGAGAGACGCACGTAGCGGTTCAGCGCGTTCCGGCCAACGGCGCGGCCTCGGGCACTTCCCAATCGGCAGGCATGCGGCTGAAGTCGAAGAACGGCGCATCGTCGCCATCCTCGACCGCGTCGGCGACCTGGTCGTAGAAACCCTTGCCGGTCTCCTCGGCGAAGGTGATGTGCACGTCCTCGGCGTTGTCGGCATCGGGGCGCTCGACGTACTCGGGGAAGGTGGCCTCGTCGGCGGCTCCCTCTTCGTAGCCACGTGCGAACATCTGCTTGAGCATGCCGAAGCCGTCGTTGCGCACGAGCGTCTCGCCCCGCGGTGTGCCGCCGAGGGCCTGCATGTGGGCCTGGAATGCCTCGAGGTTGTAGGTGTCGAACGCAACGTGCTGGACCGAGTGATCTCCGTGGCGTTCTACGAACCGGCTCACCTGTGACACGCCCGCCCGGTCGATGCCTTCGATGAGGGCGACGCCGAACTCGCCGAAGTCGATGCACCAGATCTTCATGGAATCGCTCGGGTCGTCGGGACGGACGTCGTCGATGCGGTTGATGAGGCGACCGCCCTCGACCTCGATGTGGAACCAGGCCCACTTCTCGATGGTTCCGCTCGCACATGCATAGGTGACATGGTCGACTCGCTTCAGATGGGACACCATCAGTCTCCGTTTCGCTCGATCTGCAACTTCTCTTCCCTCTATTCGACCAAATCGATTCCAAAACTCAAACACCCTGTTCAAAATGTGCAGAAGGGTCTGACCCCTTTGAGTAAACTGACGAATCGACAGCTGTTGACGTGCAGAAGGGTGAACAGAATGCGCGATCCGGATCTGGCGATCATTCGGGCGCTGCGGCGAAATCCACGGGCCTCGATCACCACGCTGGCCCGAGTGACGAACATGGCACGAGGCACCGTGCAGACCCGACTTGGTCGGCTCCACGAACGCGGTGTGATCATCGGCCATGGTCCCGACCTCGATCCAGCGATGGTCGGCTTCCCCGTGACGGCCTTCACCACCCTGTCGATCGTGCAAGGGAGTCATGACGAGCTCGTCGATCGACTTCGTTCGATCCCCGAGGTGGTCGAGGTACATGTCGTGACGGGCTCGGGTGACCTACTCGTTCGGCTCGCCGCACGCTCGAACGACGATCTCCATGCGCTCCTGCAGGAAATCGTGTCGATGGGTGAGGTCGGGCGAGCCGACAGCCAGCTTGCATTGAGCACGCCAGTAAGACGCACGCTCGCCGATGTTCTCGGAGAGTGACGGAGACTGCAGCCACAGTGAAGATCGACCGCATGACGTGGTCGTAGATCACCGAAAATTGTCGCCAATGTGACAATCGCGGTTACCCGATGGTAATACCTTCCCGGAGTGCGGATGGGACCGCACCCAGAAAGCGGGAGAGCAATGAAGCATTCACGGCGCCTGTTTACGGCGCTTTCCATCCTCACGGTCGCGCTGATGGCCGCGACGGTGACAAGTCTTTCTGCGCACGAGTCTCAGAACGACGGTCACATTCCAGCCAACACGAACTACGGGTTCGAGGTCGTCGGTCGCGACAAACTCGGAGGAGTCACCGACGGGCTCTACACCGACGTGTGGTCGCACGACGGCTTCGCCTACATCGGCACCTTCCAGGAGCCGGACTGCACGAACTCCGGCGTGTTCGTCGTCGACATCGAGCAGACGCTCGAGAACTACGCAAACGGCATCGAAGATGGTGCCACCGTCGGCGAGATCAAGTCGGCTCCCAACACACGAGTGAACGACGTCAAGGTCCACGCGGTCGGCGATACCGATGTGTTGATCATGACCGAGGAGATGTGTGGCGACGCCAACGTCGGTGCGCCGAACGCGCTCGCGAACATCAACAAGAGCTGCGACACCGACAACGACGGCGTCGACGACTGCTCGCGCAACAAGAACAAGTCCGACCAGGGTCCGGACCTCCAGAAGGGCAACGGTGGAATCAGCCTCTACGACGTGAGCGACCCGACGAACCCGAAGCCGTTGGAGAAGAACTTCGCGGACTTCCGCGGGGTGCACAACACCTTCGCGTGGGATTGGGACGGTGGGTCCTACCTGATCGGCACCGCCAACACCGGTGATTTCTTCGATACGTTCACGGTCGACATCTCCGATCCAAAGAAGCCCGAACTCCTCACGGTCACCGGCGCGCTCGACTGGCTCGCCGGGATCAACTTCGATCAGCTCGAGACGGGTTCGTCGGCCGGCATCTTCAACCACGATGTGTGGGTGGAGATCATCGACGGGACTCCGACTGCGGTCGTGTCTTACTGGGACCTCGGTTTCGTCACGCTCGACGTGACCGATTCGTCCAACCC
>JBPCTR010000290.1:0-3091 GCA_051011575.1 Acidimicrobiales bacterium
CCTCGGGCGCGAACATCACGGAGGAAGGCGGCGGGGTCGACCAGTTCGGCGAGGCCGAAGGCACCGACGGCACGCGCCGCATCGACGAGTTGAACGACCGCGGACGCGGCGACCGCACCGGCAGCCACCGCGGGTCGCTCCGAGCAGCCCAGCACAACTTCAGCCTGGGCGCCATCGGTGATTCCGCGCAGCTCCACTCGAATCGCCCCGATGAGACCCTCAGGATGGGGCCGGCGCAACATCGGCAGATGCATCGTGAGGCGATCACGTCGGGTGGCTGCCATCCGCGCGGTGATCCGGTCAGCGCCGGGATGCATCCGAGCGAGCAACGCCGGGTCGCCGAGCGCTGCGCGATAGCAATCGGCGGCCTGTACCGGTGGCGGGAACCATTGCAGCTCACGACCGGATCCACCGGGCCGTCGCACCCACTGCCCGTTGCGACGGTCGAGGCCCGAGCTCTTCAGCGCGCGATGGTGTTGACGCGCGCAGTCCGGGCCACCAGTGCCGAACTTCGAAACGTGCACTTCCTGCACCGTGTCGAGCCAGCCGGCTCCGTGAGCAGCGAGCACGTCCGAGAGCCCGGGCATGAGCCCGGAACCAACGACCACAGTCGAGTTCGCCGCGGCGGCGCCATCGTTCAGGCTGAGGAGATTCTCGACATCGGCGATCGAGTCGGAGACCGACACGATCAAGCGACCAGGTGCAAGGGCTTTCTCGGCGAGATGGACGTGATCGCCCGATCGCACCGCGAGGACGACCACATCGCACCAGTCGAGCTCTTCAAGACCTCTGGCCGATGTGGCCGAATCGCCGAGCGACTGAGAAACGGTGTTCGCCAACTGGGCATCGTCGTCGAGCAACACGACGTCGAAAGGCCGGGCCCCTCTCGTGAGCTGTCGAGCAACGCGCGTTCCGGTCGCGCCGGCACCGACGACAGCGACATGGGTCATTCGAGCCGCTTACGTGAGGTCGTCGCCGGAGAGTTCTCTCCAGCCACCCCCGCGTGAGGGGATACCTCCGGAACCGCGCAGTCGCAGCGCCCCGGCCACTCCGGCCGCGATTCCAAGAGCCACTGCAGCTCGACGGATCAGGAGGAGGATCTGCACTGTGGGCCTAGCTGGAGTCGAACCAGCGACCTCACCCTTATCAGGGGTGCGCTCTAACCAACTGAGCTATAGGCCCGAAGGCAAAGCAACGGTACCGAGTCAGCCCCGACGCGGCAACGTCGAAAGGGGCCGCGCGGTCTCCTCTTCGACGACGGTCACCCGAATGCCTCCGGTGAGGTCGCTGATCAGGTTCAGAAGGATCGCGACGAGCACCGCGAAGCCCGTTGCGGCCACCGCTACGACAAGACCGCCGAGCGCCACGGCGTTGAAGATCTCCTCACCCTGGAAGGTGAATTCCTCGAGCGCAAAGATCTCACGGGTGAACTGCTCGACGTCGGTGATGGTTCCTGCGGTTTCAGCAGCATTCCACAGCAGCACGCCCGCAACCATCGTGACCACCCACATACACACGTTGAACAGCAGCGCGACCTTGAGTACCGACCAGGGCTCGATGTGACGCACGAGACGCCGAACCTTGCGAGCACGGAGTCGGCGATCCTGGAGCCGATCGATCATCGCCGGCGTGGCCACAGCCATCTCGGCATCGTCGGCAGCCACCGGAAGCGGGCCGTCGGACACGAAGAAGTCATCGAGGCGGTCGTCAAACTCGTCGCGGTCGGACTGCACCGGGAACACAGAGTCCTCGGGCTCGTCGATGGCGGTCACGGGGAGGAGTCTATTGCATTGGCGGACGTCCCCACGGGCGGCGGCTCAGGGCCGTAATTCGAGCAGTTCCGCTCGCGCGTCAGCGACCGCACCACCTACGCGAACTCGCACCTGGAACTCATTGCCATCGCGCTCGATCGACACGATCGTCGCGCCGTTTTGCCGTGCGACGTCGGTCGCCGCCGCGTCTGAATGGGCCGCTCCTGCCAGCGCAGCAGCGTCGGCAGCGCTCGCCGCCCGGGCCGCATCGACTGCGGCTTCACCCAGCCGACCAACGCCCAGGAGAACCAGCACGGCGAACCCGATCCAGAGCAACGCCCCCATGGCGGCCTGGCCGCGCTCGTGGCATTTGCGCCGACTCGATCGACAAACACGCATCTTCCACACGGCAGCACCCGGCGCGCGTTGGCACCTGAAGGATGACAGGGAAAGTGTTCGGACGAGGTTAGGCGATCATTCCTCTTCGGTCGACGGCAGTTCGTCGAAGGCTTCGAGATCATCGGCACCGAGCTCGTCGAGCCCGTTCTCCTCGCTCGCAAGTACGGGCGCGACCGCAGCCACCTGACGGCCGTCGCTGAGATTCATCACTCGAACACCGGAGGCATCGCGCCCCTGTAGCGAGATGTCGGCGACGGACATACGGATGATCGTTCCGCCGTCGCCGATCACGAACACGTCGGAGTCCTCTTCAACCATGAAGGCCGATACGACGTGGCCCTTGTTTTCGGTCACACGAATGCCCCGCACGCCCAGGCCGCCGCGACCTTTGACCGGGTACTTGTCGAGTTCGGTCCGCTTGCCGTACCCCTCGTCGGTCACGATGAGCAAGGTCTTGTTCTGTTGTTCGACCGAACAGGCCACCAGCTCGTCGCCCTCGCGGAACTTCATCCCGCGTACACCGGCGGCGGTTCGGCCCATTGGCCGAACCGCATCCTCGTTGAATCGAATCGTCTGACCGTTCTTGGACGTGAGAAACACGTCGTTGTCCTCGTTCACCGGGATGACCTCGACGAGTTCGTCGCCATCGTTGAGCTTGATCGCGATCAGACCAGCTTTGAGGTTGGAGTCGTATGCCGTGAACTTCGTCTTCTTGACCCGGCCCAGCTTCGTGGCGAAGAACAGGTATCGGTTGGTCTCGTAGTCGCGGGTGTCGATGATCGCCTCGACCGTCTCCTCCGGCTGGAGTTGGAGAAGATTGACGATGGCGGTTCCGCGCGCGGTTCGACTCGTCATCGGGATCTGGTGTGCCTTGAGCCGGTACACCTTGCCTCGGTTCGAGAAGAACAGCAGATAGGCGTGGGCTGTGGTGTGGATCATGT
>JBPCTR010000291.1:0-43982 GCA_051011575.1 Acidimicrobiales bacterium
TCCCGACATCCGCGCACTCTGGGGCGGCGCTCACGATGGCGCAACCGCAGTACTCGGCGAGTCGATCGGTGCCGGTCTCGACGGACGAACCTCGAGGCTCGGCCGCGAGCTGTCCCGATTCGGTGTCCGCTACATCATTGTCGTCGACCAGCAGGCACCCGTCCCCGAGACGTCGAGAAGGGTCGAGGTTGCCTCGACGCGTGCGGCGGGGCTTTCGTCGCAACTCGACCTCGTCCGAACCGGCGTCGTGAACCCGGCCGTTGTGATCTACGAGAACACGGCCTGGGCGCAGGTGCACACCGCGGTCGCTCCGGCGGCACTCGACGCCGTACGCCTCGACGACCCAGCTCCTGCCGTCACGAACCGCGACGACCACGACACGTGGTCCGGGCAGATCCGCGAGGCGCGCAGCTTCTACGCCGCATGGGAGCCGTCACCCCGATGGTCGCTCCGGATTGAGGGAGAAGTCGTACCGCGCGTCGACGTCGGCCCGGTTGGCATGGGGTTCGACACCGCAGGTCTCGGAGGATCCACAGCCGCCGTCTTCGAGTATCGAACCGCCGACTCCCATCAACTCGTACTCGGCGCCCAGATCGCGGCGTGGATCGTGCTCCTCTCGTTCCGGCGTTGGGTCGTGGGTGCCAACCGGCGTCGGCATCGGACGACGCATCGGATGGTGTCCTCGTGAACGCCGTTCGACTTCCGAGCCTGGTCCTCGTAATCAGCCTGCTCGTCGGTGGCCTCGTCATCGACAGCTCGCGTGAGACGGTCGAAACCGCCGCCGACGAGGTCCTGTCTCCGGTCTCCCGGGTCGCTCCCACCGACTCCCGGTCGTCGACCTGGTTCTGTGCCGCTGGGACCGGCGACGAGGGCGGGCTTGCCGACGCGCTGGTCGTCCTCGCCAACACGACACCGAACCCCACCGAGGCTGTTGTGTCCGTTTTCCCGGGAAGCGTCGAGCCCCGCCCGGCCGAGGCGATCACCGAACTGGTGCTCGAGATCGGCGGCTTGTCGACGGTCGACATCCGGCCGGCAGATCTGGCTCCGGGGAGCGCAGTTGTCTCGCTCGCCGTCGAGATCGCCGGCGGGGGAGTGTTGGTCGACAAGGTGACTGTCGGTGCGACAGGCGTCGACCGCAGCCCATGCGCTACCGATGGCTCGACGAGTTGGGTGGTGCCGTCCGGCGCAACGGTTCCCGGCGCTCGGCTCCAACTCGTGGCGTTCAACCCCTTCCCCGATGATGCCGTGATCGACGTGGACTTCGTATCGGAACGAAAGGTTCGCACCCCTGAAGACCTCGTGGCACTGCACGTTCCGGCGCAGTCGAGCCGGTTGATCGAGGTCGGGGATGTCGTAGCCGCGTCGTCGTTCGTGTCGACCTTCGTCGAGGCTCGAAGTGGGCGAGTCGTCGTCGAAGCCATTCAGTCGTTCGACGGCAGCGATGCCCCGATCGGTCTGGGCATCATCAGCGGCGTTCCCGCGCCCGCCGAGAGTTGGACGTTCACGGGGATCTCCCCGGCACGCGGTCCTGCGCGCCTGGCCCTGGTGAATCCCGGCGACACGCTCATCCGCGCCGACGTCGAGGTGTACCCCGCCGGAGGCGAGCGCTTCGTTGAACCCTTCGAGATCACGCTCAGCCCCGGGCAACACGACGAGGTCGTGCTCGTCGATGAAGGACGTCTTGCGGGTATCGAATCATTCACTCTTGTCGTGCGTTCCTTCGATGGGCCGCGACTGGTCGCCGGAATGGAGCAGCGTCCGAGTGTGGAGTTGCCCGACCCGCTCGATGCCTTCCTCGACGCGGTCGAGGCACCGTCGACGGGTTTCGCCGCTTCACCGGGCCAGGCGGTCGCATCGAATCAGGTCTTCACCACTGTCGACCTCGCCGAGGACGACACCCGCTCGGCCCTCCATGTGCACAATCCGGCCGTCGATTCGTTCGTCACAATCGAGGCCCAGATCGCACTCGACGGCGCCTCGCGTGACCTCCGGTTCGAGATCGGCCCACAGCGCACCCTTCGGATCCCGCTCGGCGAACTCGCGACCGGTGTTTACTCGGTGAGGCTTACGGCCTCGGCCCCGGTTGTGGCTGCTCGCGAGATCACGGGCCTCAGCTCCCGCTCCTGGAGCCCCCTGCTTCCCGGCTGACGCACGGTCTCTTACTCACCCGGCTCCGAGGGGTCGGACCCCTTTCCACCAGATGGGCTCTGACCCCTATTTGGGAATAGGGGTCAGACACCAGGAGCGGACGCCAGGAGCGAGGGACGAGTGACGGCTCGCGGCCTCCGGCAGTCCGCAGCGCGAGTCGAGGCCGCCGGGTCGGGCGCTCTAGCGGCCGGATCGAGCCTGCGGGAGCGAGGAACGAGCAGGAATCACGGCTCGCGTAATTCGGCGAGTTTGGCCCAGAGGTCGGCGGCGGTAGGTGGGCCGAGGAACGATGCCTGGCAGACCCCCGCGGCGTCGACGATCACAACGCCGGGCACAGCCGTGATGCCGTATCGCTCGTGAAGCTGACCGTCGCGGCCGACCTCGACGTTCTGCACGGCGACATCATCGGCCTCGACCAGTTCAGCCGCCTGCCAGACCTTGGCGCATGTTGCACATGTTTCGGAGGTGAAGACGGCGACCAACCATGGGCTCTCAGGGCGAACGAAGTCGTCGCGGTCGAGCTGTGAGGGCATGACGTGGTGAATCGGCGTCGACGGTACGTCGGGTTTGCGCCGCTGCATGAGCCAGCCAACGACAAGCGCAATCGCCGCGGCTCCGGCGACGATCAGGATCTGCTGCACGGGGTGGGTCAGTCTGCGGATGCGGGCGCGGGTTCCGCCTCCGAGACGGTTGCTTCGGTCTCGGTACTCGAATCGTGTCCGTTGACCCCGGCGGCGTCCGGCTCAAACGCCACACCGATGGGGAGTTGATCGTTGGTCGTGCCTCCGGCGAGTCCGATCAGGCGGTAGACCTCGCTGCCCGGGATCGTCTCGTGCTCGAGTAGTGCACGGGCTACGAGTTCCAGCCCGTCACGGTTCTCGGCAAGGACGACGCGGCACTTTTCCTCGGCCTCACGAAGGATACGTTCGACCTCTTCGTCGATCACGCGTGCGGTCTCGTCGGAATAGTCACGGCTCTGCATCATGTCTTCGCCAAGGAAGACCTGGTTGTTCGACGACCACGCCATTGGACCGATGCGGTCGCTCATGCCCCACTGTCGGACCATGCTGCGGGCCATTCCAGTGGCCTGTTCGAGGTCGTTTGACCCGCCGGTCGACATCACGTTGTAGATGAGCTCCTCGGCCATACGGCCGCCCATCATGACGACAAGGCGGTCCTCGATGTAGTCCTGGCGGTAGAGGTGCTTGTCCTCTTGGGGAAGCTGCATCGTGACTCCGAGTGCCATCCCGGATGGAATGATCGTGACCTTGTGCAGCGGATCGGCTGTGGGAAGGGTGGCCGCACAGAGCGCATGGCCGGCTTCGTGGTAGGCAATCGCTTCCTTCTCGTCGTCGGAGAGCGCCATCGATTCACGCTTCTGGCCCATGAGGACCCGATCGCGCGCGGCTTCGAAGTGCTTCATCTCGATCCGGGAGTCGCCCTCGCGCACGGCGGTGAGCGCCGCCTCGTTGACGAGGTTGGCGAGGTCGGCGCCGCTCATTCCAGGCGTGCCTCGTGCGATGACGTTGCTGTCGACGTCGGGACCGGTTCGCTTGCCCTTGAGGTGTACGGCGAGGATCTGAACGCGGTCCTCGAGCTCCGGAAGAGGCACGACCACCTGGCGATCGAAGCGCCCGGGTCGGAGAAGCGCCGGATCGAGAATGTCCGGGCGGTTGGTGGCGGCCATCATGATGATGCCTTCGGTCGCCTCGAATCCGTCCATCTCGGCGAGCATCTGGTTGAGCGTCTGCTCGCGTTCGTCGTGACCGCCTCCCAAGCCTGCACCACGCTTGCGGCCGATCGAGTCGATCTCGTCGATGAAGATGATGGCCCGGCCCATCTTCCGGGCCGACTCGAACAGGTCGCGTACACGGCTCGCCCCGACACCCACGAACATCTCCATGAAGTCGGAGCCCGTGACCGAGAGGAACGGCACCCCCGCCTCGCCGGCGACCGCGCGGGCGATCAGAGTCTTGCCGGTGCCAGGGGGACCGACGAGCAGAATGCCCTTCGGGGTTCGGGCACCGATCTCGGAGAAGTCGTCGGGCGTCTTGAGAAAGTCGACGACCTCAGTGATCTCCTGCTTCACGCCGGCGTACCCAGCGACGTCCTCGAACGTCGTGCCCGGTCGTTCGGTTGTATAGGTCTTGGCCTTCGAGCGGCCCACCGACATGATGCCGCCCATCTGGCCCTGCGCCCGGCGTTGCATCCACCAGAAGAAGCCGATGAGCAGACCCACGGGAAGCAGGAAGAAGAGCAGGGAGAAGAATACGTTCTCGCTCGGTGTGGCGAAGTTGACGCCGGCGTCGGGGTTGTCGGCCGAGGCGGGGGCGACCGTGTCGAGAAGCTCGAGTTCCCGCTCGTAAGAGGTGATGGGTCCGGTCGTCGAGAAGACCTTGCCGTCCGTGAGCGTGAAGGTGATATCGCCGTTTGTGTTGTTGCGGTCGACGCTCTCGACGATGCCCTCTTCGAGCCAGGTGATGTAGTCGGTGTAGGTCGCGGCTTCGCCGGCGTCTCCGCC
Source organism: Acidimicrobiales bacterium (assembly GCA_051011575.1). Taxonomy (GTDB): domain Bacteria; phylum Actinomycetota; class Acidimicrobiia; order Acidimicrobiales; family SHLQ01; genus SHLQ01. The sequence continues at coordinate 4,670 of JBPCTR010000291.1, forward strand.
GGACGCAGAGAAGAAGGCCATCATCGCGATGATCAGCGCGGCGATGAGCGCCCAGGTGCCCCACTTGGTGGCGGCTGGTCGCTCCGGACCGGGGCTCGATGGGGGTTTCGGTTGCTGTGCTGCCATGAAAAATACCCTAGTTGCTTGCTAGTCAAATCGGAGATCGTCCGGCTGGTGTTAGGAGTCGGCCGTGAAAGCTGAAACGCCTGTCCACCGGTGAATCATCCCGAAGGACTAGTTTGATCGTCGTGAATCGCTGCTGTGCCCGTCCAACCTGCTCCGTTTCGGCTGCTGCAACGATGTCGTACGACTACGGCACCAAGCTCGTGTGGCTCGAGGCGCTTCACCCGGAAGCGCACCCAATGACCCATGATCTGTGTGCCACGCACGCCGATCGGTCGACCGCTCCGAGCGGTTGGGAGATGCGAGACGATCGGGCACCCCGGGGCATCTACGCCCTCCACGCGTCCTGAGCGGGCTCCCGAAGCCGCCAGCATCGCCCCGATCAACTCACTCCGAACGCGCCCCGTGGGGGCTCGCTGAAGCCGGACTCGGCTGGGTCAGTGCACAGTTCTTCGCGATCTTCGCGATCAGTCTGATCCTTGCGTTCGGCGATTGGAATCTGCGGACTCCGGCCCGCCCAGGCGGCCATATCGGACGGGCGGTTGCCCGCCTCGAGTCTGCGTCGCCTCTGATCGATGATTCGATCCCGCTGTTGTGGGAGCAGTCGACGCTCCTCGGGTTGTGGTTGGGATTCATCGGTGTGCCCTGGGTGGCCGCGACGGTCCTCAACCACTCGCGCCCGGGGTGGCGGCTCGATGTCGAATGGTCCGATGTTTCGAGGGGGATCGGCGCGGGTCTGTTGCTTCAACTCGTCCTCCTTCCCGCCACATTCGTCGTGCTCCAACTCGTTCTGGGTGAGCTCGAGACCCCAGGGCGGGCGTTGTCGATCACCGATCGTGTGGATGGCCCCCTGGAGATCGCCGTCCTGTTCCTGTTCGTGGCGGTCGGCGCACCAATCGTCGAGGAGCTGTTCTACCGAGGGCTCGTGCAGCGGGCTCTGGTGCGAATGCTTGGTCCTGTGCTGGGAATAGGGCTCGCGGGGCTGATCTTCGGTGCGGTTCACTTCAGCCTGCTCGAGCTGGCGCCTCTGACCGTGGTCGGCATCGTGTTCGGCGTGGTCGCCTGGAGAAGTGGTCGCGTGGCACCGGCGATCATCGGGCACATGACATTCAATGCCATGACGCTGACGAGCTTGTTTCTCGCTCGCTGACATCTCCCGCCCGACGTCGGGCGAAGTGATCCATCGGACTCAGTTTCCCACGGAGTGTGGTCGTTTGCCTTGAATCTCACCCTCCGGCGCCGATGGGTTCATACGACTACGGAGAGTGATTGTCATGACGCAGGCAGGGACAGGCACACAGAATGACCGCGAGGTGGCGCAACCTGCGGCTCGGCAGCGCAAATGCCGCCGTTGCACGCGTGCGATGGTGGCGATCACCCTCGACATCGACGGACGCTTCCGCACGCTTCGATCGTGCTCGCACTGCGACATCCGCGAGTGGGCCACCGAGGCCACCGACACCGAGCTGAGCGATGTGTTGAACGAGCTCGCTGATTCCGCTCGCTCCTGAACACCACCCGGGGGGCCGGGGATGGAATCATGGTGGCCCTATGCGTGCGCCCGAGTCTCCGCCTGCACCTGCCGACGGGCGGTTCGAACGGCTCATCACTGCCCTCGTCGTCTTTTCGGCGTGCCTGTTCGTGTTCTGGCAGGTGCAGCTCGAGCTGATCTTTCGTGACACGACACCGACCGGTGGCGACATGGGAGCCCACGTGTGGGGTCCAGCGTTTCTGCGCGATGAACTGCTGCCGAGGTTCCGGTTCAGCGGCTGGACACCGGACTGGTATTCGGGATTCCCAGCGTTTCACTTCTACATGGTCGTGCCGTCGCTCCTCATCGTGATTCTCGATGTGGGGCTTGATCCGCTCCTCTCGATCCCGCTCGTGGTGATCGGCGGATACGCGACCGTACGAATCTTCATCGCCGGCGACCGGGTGCTCGCCACCCGTTTCCTCATCGTTCTGGCGGTGGCCGCACCCTTCATCGTCAGCATCCCGTACAACGTCGCGTTCAAATTGGTGGCGGTGAGCGGCGTTGTGCTCTTCCCGCTCGGCGCGTGGGCGCTCGGGCATCTGAGTGGCCTCCGGTTCCCCGGGCCGGCAGTCCTGTCGCTCGCGAGTCTGGCCTTTGCCTTCGATCGTTCCTTCAACATCTACGGTGGCAACATCGCGTCGACCATGGCGGGCGAGTTCGCGGCGTCGATCTCCTTCACACTCTCGCTCGTGGCGTTGGGCTATGTCATCCGTGGCACCCGCACAGGTGGAGACAAGGCGAAGGCAGCCGTGTTCATCGCGCTGACCGGCCTCAATCACCTGCTGCCCGCGTTCTTCCTTCTCGCGGCGATGTTCGTGGTGGTCCTCGTTCGGCTTGTCCAGTCCCGTTGGGCATCGGTCGCATGGCTCACGATCGTGGGAACTCTCTCGGCCCTGGCATCGGCGTTCTGGGTGCTGCCCTTCTACGCGCGCACCGACTACCTCAACGACATGGGGTGGGAACGCATCGAGATCATCCATTCGCCGCTCGTCACCAGAAGCAAGCTCAATCCGTCCGACGTGCTGAGCGACTACCCGCCACTACCCGTGCTCCTGCTCCTCGGTCTGGTCGGTGTGCTGCTCTCGATCCGGCACCGACTCGATCTCGGCTTCGTCCTGACCGGGACGGCAGCGCTCATGGCCCTCGGTTTCGTGATCTTTCCCGACGGACGCCTCTGGAACGCCCGAATTCTTCCCTTCTACTACCTCTCCGTCACGCTTCTGGCCGGTATCGGCGTGGCACTGCTGGTGCGGGAAGTCGTTCGCATGCCCTGGCAGGCGCGTCTCTCGCTCGGAGCGATCGCGGTGGCGCTGTTGCTCGTGCCGGAGGTTCGAGATGGATGGGTGTGGCCCGAACCGGGCACTGAGGAGCCCTACCTTCGACCGGCGTTGATGTACACGGCGCGGGTGATGAGCACCGCGTGGCTCGTCGTCCTCCTGCTGACCGAGGCCCCCCGCCAGCTTTCGCGTCTCGTCGAAGCACGGCTGCTCGTGGCCGTCATGACCGCGGTGGCAGTACTCATCGTCAGTCCCACCCGCGATGTCCGCATCGAGTCGTTGGACGAGCCGGTCGGGATCTTCTGGGCGTTCGTGTTGTTCCTGTCGATCCTCACGCTCGTCGGGGTGCTCGGCCGAGCCGGACTCGCGCTCGTGCGGCGCGCTGAAGCCATTCGAGTGCACCGCGCGATGCCACCTCCGGTCGAACCGGTGATCGACCCCGGATTTTACGCACCGGTCATGCCGGCCGAGCCGCCGCCCGTGCCGGTCATCCTTCCCACCGACCGACGAAGCGTGTTGTGGGCGGCGCCAGTTGCGGCGGCAGCAACCGTGTTCGTGCTCCTCGGCCTCGCCCTCGACACGATCGGTGGCACCGAACGAACCGATGCCGGGAGGTCGTGGGCGCTCGGGCCGCTCGAGATCACATCCGACGACAACAGCTTTGTTCCCGGATGGGCGCGATGGAACTTCTCGGGGCTGCAGGCCAAGCCCCAGGTCGACGGCAGCCCGGGTGACGTCGGCCAGGGTGGCTGGCTCGAGTACCAGTACGTGCAGCGGACGATGCTCGGAGTAGGACAGGAGGTCGGTTGTGGGCGCGCGCTCTGGGAATTCGCCCCCGAGCTCAATCGATATGGCACAACGATGGCGATGATGTTGCTGCCGATGTGGACCGACGGATGTATCGGATCGATGGAAGGCCTCTATTTCGAGGCCACTCCGACCGTGCCATACCATTTCCTCGCCCAGAGCGAATTGTCGGCACCTTCGAGAACCGTCGGCGTCTCGGAATCGGTGGGTGGCCCGTCGAGGGCGATGCGCGATCTTCCGTACGAGAGCTTCGACATCGAGCGTGGCGTCGAGTTCCTCCATGAACTCGGTGTTCGCTACTACCTGGCCTTCAGCCCTCAGACGATCGCTGCTGCCCGCGAACACCCCGAACTGGTCGAGGTGACCACGGCATCACCGTGGGTCGTCTTCGAGACCGAGGCGACGTTGGTCGCACCGCTCGAAAACAATCCGGTCGTGGTCGACGGGGTCCGCAACCACCAGGACCAGTGGCTCGACCTCGGTGTCGAATGGTTCACCGGCGAGGGTGCTGTACGTCCGGCATCGAGTGGCCCCGACGAGTGGGATCGTGTCGACGCCGATGCGGTCGTCGCCCGCTACGAAGACTCCACCGCTGAAGTCGCCGGCTCGATAGCTCCGGGCTCCGAATCGCTCTTGGAGTTGCTGCCCACCACGCCTGTCACGACGCTGCCCGTGGTGTCCGACGTCAGCACCGACACCGACCGCATCTCGTTCTCGGTCGACCGCGTCGGGGAACCGGTGATCGTGCGTTCGTCCTACTTCCCCAACTGGACCGCCCAGGGTGCCGAAGGTCCATTCCGCGTTGCCCCCAACTTCATGGTCGTCGTGCCGACAGAAACCGATGTGGAGCTCGTGTTCGAACGAACCTCGATCGACTGGATCGCGATCGGTCTCACCCTCGTCGGAATCGTGGGTCTAATCGTCGTCGCCAGTCGCCGTGTCGCCGAGAGGGATGTGCGTCGGGAGTCGGCATGAGAAAACGCCTGCGACTTTTCGTTCTCGTCGCACTCGGCGCGACCGCCATCGACCTCTTCTCGTACCTCGGTCTCGTCGAGCTCGGATTTCGTTGGTGGGCGGCCGATGTGGCGGCCCTCGTCCTCGCTTCCACGCTCGGAATCAGCGCGCATCGTCACTTCACGCTCCGCAACGATCCGAACCTTCGCTGGATCCACCGGCCGATCGCCTTCACGTCGAGCACGATCCTGGCCGGGCTCATCGATCTGCTCGTGCTCTGGGCGGCCACCGACCGCGGCGCGGTCGCCAAGATCATCGCCATCGCTGCCGCAGCGTCGGTTCGCGCGGTGTCGAACCGATGGTTCCTCTTCCGAATCGTGCGGCACGAACAGGAGCGACCGGCCGGCCGGGCACCATCGGCCGATCCGCTGCGGCTGAGCGTGATCGTGCCCGCGTATCGCGAACGCGATCGGATCGCCACAACCGTGCACACCCTGCACGACCATCTGGCAACCCTCCTGGATGCGCGCGACTTCGAGATCGTCGTCGTCGACGACGGATCCGGCGACGGGACGGTTGACGCGGCGCGCGAAACCGGTCTCGCTCACGCGATCCTGCTCCCGGAGAACCAGGGCAAGGGTGGAGCTGTCCGAGCCGGGATGCTCGCGGCAAAGGGTCGAAGCCGGGTCTTCCTCGACGCCGATCTCGCATACGGCCCCGCCGATGTCGTGCGGATCATGACCGAACTCGAAGCCGGCTGGGACGCCGTAGTCGGGTCGAGGCGCGAATCCAGGCTCGTCACGCACACGAGCGCGGGCCTGATCCGCGATGTCGGCGGTCGACTCGTGAACCTCGCAACCCACTTGCTGCTGCTCGGCCAGTACCGCGATACCCAGGCGGGCATCAAGGGCTTCCGTGGCGACGTGGCGGAGCTGGTCTTCTCCAACACCCAGCTCACCGGATTCTCGTTCGACATCGAGCTGTTCCACCTCATCGAGCGGTGGCGCCTCACGCTCACCGAGGTTCCGATGACCGTCGCCGAGACCGGCCAATCGACCGTGAACATCGTGGCGGACACGATGCGGTTGTTCACCGATCTTGGACGCATCCGCAGGTGGAGCGCCCGGGGTATGTATTCCGACGAAGCGGGTCTGGCAAGGCTGCCGGCTCCGGGCACCGGTGACGGCCGCCTGACCGCAATCGACGACGCCACAATTCCTGATGAGGAAATCAACCATGGGTGACATCGACGCCATCTTCAAGGCGTACGACGTACGAGGACTGGCCCCCGAGCAGCTCGACGCCGATCTGTGCCGAGCGATCGGTGCTGCCTTCGCCCGGTTCGTGCACGACCACGACGACGCGGGATCGGTGGTGATCGGACACGACATGCGGCCCACCGGGCCCGAGTTCGCACACGCGTTCGCAGACGGTGCGATGGGGCAGGGGCTGGATGTCGTGCACATCGGGCTCGTGTCGACCGACATGATCTACTTCGCGTCCGGCCGCCTGAACATGCCCGGTGCGATTCTCACGGCGTCGCACAACCCGGCTGAGTACAACGGCATCAAGTTGTGCCGTGCGGGCGCCGGCCCCCTTGGCGGCGACACCGGCCTGTTCGACATCCGCGAGATGGCGCGCGGCGGTGGACCCGAACCGCTGACGGGCACGCTCGGGACACTGGAGCACCGCGACATGCTCGACGAGTTCGCCGACCACGTTCTCGGATTCATCGACGTCGGCACAGTCAGACCGCTGAAGGTTGTCGCCGACACCGCAAACGGAATGGGTGGGCTCGTCGTGCCCGCGATCTTCGACCGGCTGCCCTTCGATCTCGAGGTGATGTATCCCGAGCTCGACGGCACATTCCCCAACCATCCTGCCGATCCGATCCAGGACGCGAACCAGGTCGACCTCAAGAAGCGGGTGCTCGAGACGAGCGCCGACGTTGGGCTCGCGTTCGACGGCGACGCCGATCGGGTGTTCCTTGTGGACGCCAACGCCGACGGCGTGTCGGGTTCGCTCACCACGGCGCTGGTGGCCCGTCGAGTACTCGAGCGGGAGCCGGGCGCGTCGATCATCCACAACCTGATCTGCTCGAAGGTCGTGCCCGAGATGGTGTCGGAGATGGGGGGCACGCCCATTCGCTCAAAGGTCGGGCACAGCTACATCAAGGACGTGATGGCCGACACGGGTGCCGCGTTCGGTGGCGAACACTCGGGGCACTACTACTTTCGCGACAACTTTCGGGCCGACTCGGGTCTGATCGCCGCGGTCGTCGTCCTGGCCGCGATATGCGAGACCGGTGCGTCACTCGCCGAGCTCGTGGCGCCTCTGCGCCGCTACGCCGCGTCCGGAGAGATCAACACGCGCGTGAGTGATACGAATGCGATGATCGAGCAGGTATCGGCGGTGTACGCCGATGCCGCGCAGGACCGGCTCGACGGCCTCACCGTCGACATGGGTGACTGGTGGTTCAACCTGCGGGCATCGAACACCGAACCGCTGCTGCGGCTCAACCTCGAGGCTTCCACCTCGGCCGATACGGCGCTGCGGGTTGCCGAGGTCCAGGGTCACATGGCCCGATAGCGTGGGCGACATGGCGCTCGATCCCAAGCTTCTCGAAATCCTTGCCTGCCCGAAAGACAAGGGTCCGCTCCTGTACTTCGAGGCGGAACAGTCGCTGTACAACGCTCGCCTTCGGATGCGGTATTCGATCACCGACGACATCCCCGTGATGTTGATCGACGAGGCAGAGACGTTGGACGACGCCGAACACGAACGTCTCACCGCCCTCGCCGCGGAGCTCGATATCGCTCCCACGTTCGAGGCGAGTTGAGCCGAGACGCTTGGCGTATGCTGAGCGCTGGCTGAACAGAGGTTCTCGAGGCCAGCTGGCCCCAGCCGCCCCGACATGACGTGCACGCCCCGGCGCGCACACCCAGGAGCTCCCATGACGTTCACCGACTACAAGGTCGCCGACCTCAGCCTTGCCGATTTTGGTCGCAAGGAAATTCGACTCGCCGAACACGAGATGCCCGGCCTGATGGCGCTGCGCGCCGAGTACGCCGACGAGCAGCCGCTTGCCGGCGCGCAGATAACCGGCTCGCTGCACATGACGATCCAGACGGCAGTGCTCATCGAAACGCTCATCGCTCTCGGCGCCGAAGTGCGCTGGGCGAGCTGCAACATCTTCTCCACCCAGGACCACGCTGCCGCGGGCGTGGTGGTCGGCCCCAACGGCAGCGCTGACGACCCCCAGGGTGTGCCCTGCTTCGCCTGGAAAGGTGAGACCCTCGAGGAGTACTGGTGGGCGACCAGCCAGATCCTGCGCTGGCCGAACACCGCAACCGGCGGCCCCAACCTGATTCTCGACGACGGCGGCGACGCCACGATGATGGTGCACAAGGGCCTCGAGTTCGAGAAGGCCGGGGGAGTGCCCGAGCCCGACGAGAACGATCCGGACGAGTGGAAGGTCTTTCTCGGAACGCTCGCCGCGCTCTACGAAGAGGATCCGCAGATGTGGCACCGGATCGCGCCCGGTATCCGGGGCGTCTCCGAGGAGACCACCACGGGCGTCCATCGCGTGTACCAGATGCTGGAGGCCGGCGAGCTGCTGTTCCCGGCGATCAACGTGAACGACTCGGTCACGAAGTCGAAGTTCGACAACTTCTACGGCACGCGCCACAGCCTGATCGATGGCATCAACCGCGGGACCGACGTGATGATCGGTGGCAAGACGGCCGTCGTTCTCGGGTTCGGCGACGTGGGCAAGGGATGCGCCGATTCTCTGCGCGGCCAGGGTGCACGCGTGATGGTGACCGAGGTCGACCCGATCAACGCCCTCCAGGCAGCCATGCAGGGTTACCAGGTCGTACGCCTCGAGGACGTCGTCGATACGGCCGACATCTTCATCACTGCCACCGGTAACAAGGACATCATCCTCGCCGACCACATGGCCCGAATGAAGCACCAGGCGATCGTGGGCAACATCGGCCACTTCGACAACGAGATCGACATGTCCGGCCTCGAGAAGATGAGCGACGTCCAGCGCGAGAACATCAAGCCGCAGGTCGACGAGTACGTCTTCCCCGACGGCCACTCTGTGATCGTGCTGTCGGAGGGTCGTCTGCTCAACCTCGGCAACGCCACGGGCCATCCAAGCTTCGTCATGTCGGCCAGCTTCACCAACCAGGTGCTCGCCCAGATGGAGTTGCACGCCAACGCCGAGGCGATGGGCATCTCGGTCGCTGTTCTCCCGAAGTCACTCGACGAGAAGGTTGCCCGCCTCCACCTCGACGCCCTCGGCGTCCGCCTCACCGAGCTGACCCAGGATCAGGCCGACTACCTCGGCCTTCCCGTCGACGGCCCCTACAAGCCCGACCACTACCGCTACTAGCCGCAGGCTCGATCCGCCCGTGAGGGGCGGATCGGGACGGGCTCGACTCGCGCTGCGGACCGCCGGAGGCCGCGAGCTGTCGCTCGTCTCTCGCTCCTCCGGAGCTTGCGATTCTGACGGTGCTCAGGTCTTGACGAGTGTGGTGAGGCTGACGGCCCAGAGGGCGATCAGACCAGCGAGAACCGTGAGCGTGCGAACGGTTCGGCTCAGTCGTGAACCGGCGTCGGGTCGGCCGATCGTCACGCCTGCGAACGTGGAGGTCGCGACGATGACCAGCCAGACCACCGGGATTCGCCACAGCCGGCCGTCGACACACGACTGATCGATGTCACTCGTAGCGCTCGCTCCGAACCCACCGAAGGTTCCGCCGCAATCGAAGTGGGTCTCGAGGCTCACGACCACGGCGGAGATCGCGAATGCAGCGAGGGCGAGGACGACAAGGCCCGCGATCGCCATCGGTGAGAGTCGCCGCCCGGAGTCGGTTGCCAGATCGGCGCCACTGTCCTCCTGGTCCAACGACATCGTTTCGGGTGTCATCTCTGAGTTGTCGGCCTGCCGGCGTAGCGACCTGAGAGGCTGACCGCCGAGGGACGACGATGTCCGATGGGCTTTCTACGCTCGACTGCATGTTCGGGTTGGGAGGCCTCTGTGATCTGTGTGGGGCCTCGGCGCGCGGGTTGTGCAGCAGGTGTCGTGAGGACCTGCCGGCGCCGCCTGCGATCGACTTGTGGCCTGACCTGGATGCGGTGCATGCCGTCATCGCGTACGAGGGCCGGGGTTCTGCCCTGCTCCGAGGCGCCAAGTTCTCGAACCGCCGTTCGAGTCTCGATGTACTGGCCGACTCGGCCGTTCCGTTCCTGGGCCACGCGATCGGCACGGTGGTGCCTGTGCCCGCCGACGCAACCCGAAGGCGCCGGCGCGGCTACGACCTTCCCGAGTTGTTGGCCGACATTGTCGGCAAGCGACTCGGGGTCGCGTCGACCCGTGCGCTCGGCCGCACCGGCCACGAAACGCAGCAAGGTCTTCCACGCCGTGATCGCCTACACCGAGGCGGATTTCGGGCTACGCGATCGGTCGCTGGAACCGTTCTCCTCGTCGACGATGTGGTCACGACCGGGGCCACGGCACGGGCCTGCGCAGCCTTGCTGCGAGCCGGAGGAGCAGACGCCGTCGACCTGTTTGTGATCGCCGCGACACCTCCACCGAAATCTGACAGTCAAGGTCCCGTCGATTAGTGTCGAATGTCACAACAGAAACCAACGGAGGTTGCCCATGCAGGTGAACATCAGCTCTCGTCGGACCGTGGTGAGCGACAGGTTGCAAGACCTGACCCGCAGCAAGATCGGCCGGCTCGAGAGATACGTTCCGGGGCTGGAGCGAGCTGATGTGCACTTCTGTGAGGAACGAAATCCTCGAATATCTGACAAGGAGATCTGCGAGGTCACCGTCGAAGGCCGTGGTCATCACGTGCGGACGAGAGTGAAAGCCCCCGACGCCTACACGGCCATCGATCTCGCGGCCGAGAAGCTCGAACACCAGCTGCACAAACTGAAGACGAAGATGCATCGCCACGAGCACTCGGGCGAGAACACCATCCGCGTCGAAGAGACACAGGTCGTGGTCGACGAGCCGGTCACGCCGGACGCGAACGTCTCCCAGATTGTCAAGAAGAAGCAGTTCGTGATCGAGCCGATGACACCTGAAGAGGCTGTCCTCCAGATGGAACTGCTCTCCCATGACTTCTTCCTGTTCACCAACGCCGAGACCGGTCGATCTGCGGTCGTGTACGTCCGCGACGACGGCGACGTGGGGTTGATCGACGCCGCCTAGTCCACCTGGCGAAATGCCCGTCTGAAGATCGTTCCGGGTGACACGGGCACTCGGGACAGCGCCGATAGCCTTGACTCGCTATGAGTATCTTCAATCGGGTCCTACGCAGCGGTGAGGGAAAGAAGCTTCGAGCGCTCGAAGCGATCGTCCCCGAAATCAACGCGCTCGAATCCGAGATGCAGGCGCTCTCGGACGAGGCGCTCCAGGCCAAGACTGTCGAGTTCCGCCAGCGACTCGCCGATGGTGCGAGCCTCGACGATCTGCTCGTCGAGGCGTTCGCGGTCGTGCGCGAAGCGTCGGTTCGCGTTTTCGGCATGCGCCACTACGACGTCCAGCTCATGGGTGGGCTGGCCCTGCACCTCGGCTGGGTCGCCGAAATGCGGACCGGTGAGGGAAAGACCCTCGTCTCCACGCTTCCGGTGTACCTGAACGGGCTGAGTGGCGACGGGCTTCACGTCGTCACGGTGAATGACTACCTGGCCGCCCGCGACGCCGAAATGATGGGCGAGCTCCACAACTGGTTGGGTCTGACCGTCGGGCTCGTGATCCCGGGCGCAGGCGATTCCGACCACAAACGCAAGCAGTACGCCGCCGACATCACCTACGGCACGAACAACGAGTTCGGCTTCGACTACCTCCGCGACAACATGGCCATGAGCGCTGCCGCGCGGGTACAGAGGGGTTACAAATACTGCATCGTCGACGAGATCGACTCGATCCTCATCGACGAGGCCCGCACGCCGCTCATCATCAGCGGGCGTGTCGCCGACGCAGCGCAGACCTATTACAAGTTCGCAAGCATCGCCCGTTCACTCCAGCGCGACGTCGACTACGACGTCGACGAGGAGAAGCGAATCGTCGCGCCCACCGAAGAGGGCATCCACTCCGTCGAGTCGGCGCTGGGTATCGACAACTTGTACGACCCGGCATCGGCCAACGCCAATCTCGTTCACCAGCTCCTCGCGTCGCTCAAGGCCAAGGAGCTCTACAAGCGCGACAAGGAGTATCTGGTCGACAACGCTGAGGTCAAGATCGTCGATGAGTTCACGGGTCGTGTCCTCGAGGGCCGCCGTTGGTCCGATGGCCTGCACCAGGCGGTCGAGGCCAAGGAAGGAGTGAAGATCAAGGAGGAGAACCAGACCCTCGCAACGATCACGCTCCAGAACTACTACCGCCAGTACGACAAACTCGCCGGGATGACCGGTACGGCGCAGACCGAGGCGGCCGAGCTCGCGGGCACCTATGGCCTGCAGGTCGTGCAGATCCCGACCAACGAGCCGGTCATCCGCGACGATGCCGCCGACCTCATCTTCAAGTCCGAAGACGGGAAGTTCGACGCGGTCGCAGATGACATCGAAGAGGCCACCCATCGAGGTCAGCCGGTACTTGTGGGCACGGTCTCGGTCGAGAAGTCCGAAAAGCTCAGTCGCACGCTCGAGAAACGCGGCATCAAGCACACGGTCCTGAACGCCAAGCAGCACACCTCGGAGGGGCACGTGGTGGCCCAGGCTGGGCGTCTCCACGGCGTCACGGTTGCCACGAACATGGCGGGCCGTGGTGTCGACATCAAGCTCGGTGGTGATCCGGTGGGTCTCGCCGAACGCGATGTTCGCGCCGAGGACCTCGAGCCCGGTACTCCCGAGTTCGACCAGCGTTACGCCGATCTGCTCAAAAAGTACACCGAGCAGTGTGAATCCGAGGGCGACCGCATCCGTGAGCTCGGCGGGTTGTACGTGCTCGGCACCGAACGCCACGAGAGCCGCCGGATTGACAACCAGCTTCGCGGTCGGTCGGGTCGTCAGGGCGATCCTGGTCGCAGCCGGTTCTACCTGTCGCTCGAAGACGACCTCATGCGCCTGTTTGCGACCGGTGCAATGAACTACGTGATGGATCGCGCCCTCCCCGACGACGTTCCGATCGAAGCGAAGATGGTCACCAAGGCGATCGAACGGGCGCAGAACACCGTTGAGGCCAAGAACGCCGAGGTGCGCAAGAACGTCCTCAAATACGACGAGGTCATGAACGAGCAGCGCAAGGTGATCTACGCGCGACGCAAGAACATTCTCGAGGGTATGGACCTCCGCGAGGAGACCGTCGATGCGATCGTCGAGGTCGTCGACCGCCTGATCGAGACGCACGCCGCTGCCGAGAATCCCGACGAATGGGACGTCGACACGCTCGAGTCCGAGGTGAAGGGGTTCTGGCCCACCGAACTCGATGCAGATCGTTTTGCTGAGGAGCCGAGCGGAGCGGCCCTCTATGAGGCCCTCGGCGGCGACGCCATGGCCCGCTTCGAGGAGCGCGAGGAAACGGTTACCGAGGAGACCATGCGTCAGGTCGAGCGCCAGATCATGCTGCGCCTGATCGACCAGCGTTGGCGTGAACACCTCTACGAGATGGATTACCTTCGCGAGGGCATCCACCTGCGTGCCATGGGTCAGCGTGATCCCGCAACCGAGTGGCAGCGCGAGGGCTTCGACATGTTCGGCCGCATGGTCGACACCATCAACTCTGAATTCGTGCGCTACATCATGCACGTCGAGGTGCAGACGCGCGACGAGGCCGAAGCGAAGGCGCCGGCCAAGGGGGCCGATCCGGTGGTCGAGGCGACCGCCACCAAGGCAGAAGTCGACGCCGGGGGCTCGAGCGAGAAGGCTCCCGCAGAATCGAAGCCGGTGTCCAAAACTCCCAAGGTGAACGACGAGTTCGAGAAGGTTGGACGAAACGACCCGTGCCCGTGCGGAAGCGGCAATAAGTTCAAGCACTGTCACGGCCGCTGACGCATGCAGGACTATTCCGACTCCTTCTCCGCGCTCCGCGAGCGACTTGTGGCTGCTGCCGGCTACCTGCGCATTGACGAGATCCGTTCTCGACAGCCCCAGCTCGAGGCCGAGATGTCACGCCCCGACCTGTGGGACGACGCCGACGCGGCCCGCATGGTGCAGACCGAGCTCGCTGCGGTGAACGACGACATCGTGCTCTACGACCGACTTACGTCCAGCCTCGACGACATCGAGGTCCTGGCCGAGCTGGCCCGTGAGGAGGGCGACGAGTCAGAGACCGCTGAGATCGACCAGACGATCGCATCACTCGACGCCGACCTCGATGAACTCGAGCTCCGGGCACTGTTCGTGGGTGAGTTCGATGAGCGCGACGCTGTGTGTCAGATCAAGAGTGGCGAGGGTGGTACCGACGCGCAGGATTGGGCCGAGATGTTGCTCCGTATGTACCAGCGCTGGGCCGATGGCCGTGGCTTTCAGTACGAGCTGCTCTACGCGTCCGACGGCACCGAGGCTGGTATCTCTTCGGCCGAGTTCATGATCAAGGGACGCCACGCATATGGACTTCTCCAGGCGGAACACGGTGTTCACCGACTCGTCCGCATCTCGCCGTTCAACAACGAAGGCAAACGCCAGACCGCGTTCGCGGCAATGCAGGTTGCGCCGTTCTTCGAGGCGATGGCCGACGAGATCGACATCGACGAGAAGGACCTGCGAATCGACACATTCCGCTCTTCGGGTGCCGGCGGTCAGCACGTCAACGTCACCGACTCGGCCGTACGCATCACCCACATCCCAACCGGGGTGGTGACGAGCTGCCAGAACGAACGAAGCCAGCACCAGAACAAGGACAAGGCGATGCAGATGCTCGCCGCCAAGCTCCTCGACCTCGAACGGCAGAAGCGTGAAGACGAGATCGCGTCGATCACAGGGACGCAGAGCAACGTGGGTTTCGGTTCCCAGATTCGCTCGTACGTGCTCCAGCCGTATCAGATGGTGAAGGACCTGCGCACCGAACACGAGACCGGCAACGTCGACAACGTGCTCGGCGGCGCGCTCGATCCGTTCATGGAGTCGTACCTTCGTTGGAACAGGGCGGAAGCAGAGGCAGATCGATGATCAAGCTCGAGAGCGTTTCGAAGGACTACAGCGCGGACTCGCCGGCGCTCATCGATGCGAGTGTGGAGATCGAGAAGGGCGAGTTCGTCTTTCTCGTCGGGGCATCTGGTTCGGGCAAGTCGACCTTTATTCGGCTGCTCAATCGTGAGGAGAAGCCGACCCACGGCAAGGTATTCGTGGCCGGCAAGGACATCGTGGGCCTTTCGAGCTGGCGCGTGCCGTTCCTGCGTCGGAACATCGGTTGCATCTTTCAGGACTACCGGTTGCTGCCGAAGCGCACCGTGGCCGAGAACGTGGCGTTCGCCCTCGAGGTCATCGGACGACCAAAACACGTGATCGAGCAGCAGGTGCCGGCGATCCTCGATCTCGTCGGGCTGTCGGAGAAGTCGCATCGAATGCCCGACGAGTTGTCCGGTGGTGAACAGCAGCGGGTCTCGATCGCCCGTGCGTTCGTCAACCGGCCGCTCATTCTTCTCGCCGACGAGCCGACCGGAAACCTCGACCCCGACACCGCGGTCGGCATCATGCGATTGCTCGACCGGATCAACCGCACGGGCACCACCGTCGTGATGGCCACCCACGACCGGGGCATCGTCGACACGATGCGTCGTCGGGTGATCGAACTCGACAACGGCCGGATCATCCGTGATCAATCCGGGGGGCGGTACCGATGATCGCACGGCTTCGATTCCTTCTCGCCGAGACCGGCCAGAACATTTGGCGGAACATCGCGCTCACGCTGGCGTCGATCGTCGTCGTGGGTGTTTCGCTATCACTGTTCGGTTCCTCGCAGCTCGTGGGTCGCGCGGTCGACAACGCCACCGAACGATGGGAAGGCGGCATCGAGTTCGTTGTCTTCATGAAGAACGACGCCGAGCCCAGTCAGGATGCCGCCATCCGGGCCGATCTCGAGAGCAGTCTCGGTCAGGAGATCGCGTCGTGGGAGTACGTCGACAAGGAGCAAACCTTCGTCGAGTTCACCGAGTTCTTCGCGGACGACGAACAGCTACTCGCCCAGATCTCGGTCGACACGATGCCGCCGTCCTATCGCATTCGTCCGATCGACACCGACGCCGGTGCGGTCGAGGCACTCGGCTCCCAGTTCGAGGCCCGCCCGGGCGTACGCACAGTCACATTTGCCTCCGACGCCATTCGTGCCATCCAGTCGAACGCCGACAAGGTGAGTCAGTCAACGCTCATCGCCGGTGTCGCGCTCCTGGGCGCCTCTACGATCATGATCCTCACGACGCTCAGCATCGCGATCTCGTCGCGGCGCAATGAGATCGAGATCATGAAGCTCGTGGGTGCCTCGAACTGGTTCATCCGGATTCCGTTCATGATCGAGGGCATGGTGCAGGGCGTCATCGGGGCGCTGGTCGCGCTACCGTTGCTGGCCTTCGTGCGGTCCTACCTGATCGAGGATTTCTCGCAGTCCGACACGCTTCTTCTGCTCGCCGGATTCCGGGTCACCGACTCGGAGTTCCTCTTCATCTCGTTGTTGGTCATTGCCATCGGCACGGCGGTCGCGACCGTCGGTTCCATCGTCGCCGTGAGTCGTTACCTCGACGTGTAGCGCCCGAACTATGCTGCCGATTCGTTCCTGCGAAGTGAGGTGGCAGTCATGCACAAGGTCAAGGCAGTCGTTGCCAAGGAGAAGGGCGCTCCGGTCGAGCTGGTCGAGATCGAGGTTCCCGATCCCGGCCCGGGCGAGGCGCTGATCGACATCAAGGCGTGCGGTGTCTGCCATACCGACCTGCACTACCGCGAGGGTGCGATCAACGACGAGTTCCCTTTCCTTTTGGGCCACGAGGCCTCGGGCATCGTCGAGGCCGTGGGGCCCGACGTCACCGACATTGCCCCGGGCGACTTCGTCATCCTGAACTGGCGAGCGGTCTGCGGTGAGTGCCGGTCGTGCAAGCGCGGCAATCCGCAGATCTGTTTCAACACCCACAACGCCACCCAGAAGATGACCCTCGACGGTCAGGAGCTGTCGCCGGCGCTCGGGATCGGTGCATTTGCCGAGAAAACGCTGGTTGCGGCGGGTCAGGCCACCAAGGTCGACGCATCGGTCCGTCCCGAGGTCGCCGGGCTCATTGGCTGCGGTGTGATGGCCGGACTTGGCGCTGCGCTCAACACGGGGAACGTGGGCCGCGGCGACTCGGTTGCCGTGTTCGGATGTGGGGGAGTCGGCGACGCCGCCATCGAGGGTGCGCGTATCGCAGGTGCGAGCACGATCATCGCGGTTGACGTCGACGACACCAAGCTCGAGTGGGCCAAGGATTTCGGTGCGACACACACGATCAACTCGACCCTGACCGATCCGGTGGAAGCCATCCGCGAACTCACCGATGGCAACGGCGTCGATGTAGCCATCGAAGCGGTCGGCCTTCCGGTCACCTACGAGCAGGCGTTCTATGCACGCGACCTGGCGGGCACCGTCGTTCTCGTCGGTGTTCCGAACCCCGAGATGAAGATCGAGCTTCCGCTCATAGAGGTCTTCGGTCGAGGCGGTTCTCTGAAGTCGAGCTGGTACGGCGACTGCCTTCCGAGCCGCGACTTCCCCATGCTCATCGACCTCTATCAGCAGGGCCGGCTCAATCTCGACGGTTTCGTATCGGAGACGATCGGTATCGACGGGGTCGAAGAGGCGTTTCACAAGATGGAACGCGGCGAGGTGCTCCGTTCGGTCGTCGTCCTGTGACCGTCCGAATCGATCATGTCGTCACGAGCGGGATCTTTTCACTCGACGGCGATGACTTCGACGTCGACAACAACATCTGGATCGTGGGCGACGACCGTGAGGTGATCGTCTTCGATGCCGCCCACGATCATCGTCCGATCCTCGACGCGATCGGCGACCGAACGTTGAAGGCCGTGGTGTGCACCCACGGGCACAATGACCACATCAACGCTGCCGTCGAGCTCGGTTCCGCTGCGAACGCACCGATCTGGCTCCACCCGGATGATGCGATGCTCTGGGACGTTGTTCATCCCGACCGCCGGATCGACGCACCGCTTGCCGATGGGCAGAGAATCCACGTCGCCGGTACCGACATCTCGGTGCTGCACACGCCCGGCCACTCGCCCGGTGGGTGCTGCTTTCACGTACCGGATCTGGGCACGGTCTTCAGCGGCGACACACTGTTCAACGGCGGTCCCGGTGCAACCGGACGTTCGTTCAGCAGCCACCCGCTTCTCGTCGAGTCGATCGCATCCCGCCTGATGCCGATGGACGACGCAACCGTGGTCAAGACCGGGCATGGCGACGACACCACGATCGGCGCTGAACGGCCGGGAATCGACGCCTCGAGCTGACGTTTGTCCACCCGCACAGCTCGGGTGGTGGCCGGGCCACCTCTCCTCACGTTCTCGTCGGGTCCGCCGATGGAACGGGGTTCGATCGAACACGATGAGGAGATAGACAATGGAATCGACCACCTTGTCCCTGCGGAAAATGATGATGGCGGCCAGCACCTTTGCGCTGATCCTCGTGCTCACCGCTGCGTTCTTTGCGCCGGCATCCGCCCAGAGCGGAGGATGCCCGAACGGACCCTTCGCTGGAGCAACGCCCACCGACAGCGACGGCGACGGCGTCAGCGACGCCGACGAGATCCTGGCCGGCTCCGACGAGTGTGATCCAACGTCGGTGATCTCGACCCCGGCACCCCCGACGCCAGTGCCGCCTCGTCTCGCGCTCACCGGACCAAGCACCGCGATGCTCTCGGTGATGGTGGGAATGGCGCTCATCATCGTCGGCGCAGCTGCCATGAGTCTGGGCAAACGCGCCGAGTCCTGACATCCCGTTCGTGAACCCGCGCCAACTACCTTGGCGCGATGGTCGAAATTGAAGCGGTTGGTGGCGTTGTCGCCTCCCTCGGGGAATGTCCGGTCTGGAGTGGCGCCGAGCGCGTTCTCTACTGGGAAGACATCGAGGGTCGCGCAATTCATCGCTTCGATCCGGATGCGAACGAGACGGAGTCGCGACAACTCCCGGGTAGACCGGGCTCGTTCGTGCTCACCGACAGACCTGGTGACCTCGTCGTCGCGATGGAAAACGAGATCGTGAGGCTCGATTGGACCTCCGGTCAGGTCGTCGAGACGATTGCCGAGGTCGAGTCGCCGGACACCGGAAATCGCCTGAACGACGGCCGATGCGATCACGCCGGACGGTTCGTCGTTGGCACAATGTGGCCCCAGGGCGAGGAGGGTCGCTTCAACGGAGCGCTGTATCGCGCACAGAGCGACGGCTCGGTCGAGAGGCTCGAGACCGATGTGGGCATCCCCAACGGGCTGGTGTTCGATCCCTCGCGTAGTCGGATGTACTGGGCCGACACACTTCACGCGACGATTTGGGCGTGGGACTACGACCTCGACTCGGGCCAGCGGTCCAACCGCCGGGTCTTCTTCGACTTCGCCGATGAGGCCGGTGTCCCCGACGGTGGCTGCCTCGATGCCGACGGCCACTATTGGTCGGCGGCCGTGTACGGCTGGGAACTCATTCGAATCACTCCCGATGGCGAGGTCGACCGCCGGATCGAACTTCCGATACAGAAACCGTCGATGCCCGCATTCGGCGGTGACGACCTGTCGACCCTCTATGTGACCAGCATCGGCTCGGCGGGAAACACGCCCTCTGAACCAGGCCGCGACGCGTTCGAACCGGGATGTCTGCTCGCGATCGATGCCGGGGTGACCGGCGCTCCGGAGCCCGGCTTCAAGGGCAGGGCCTAACGCCTACTCGATCACCAATCCGTCGAGCTCAGGGTTCGGGGGGAATCGGTCGGCCGCGATCTCCTCGAGCGTGTTCACGAGCATCCGGGTGATCACCAGGTTCCGGTACCACTTCCGGTCGGCCGGTATCACGTACCACGGGGCGTCGGCCGTCGACGTCTCGGTGAGCATCTCGGCGAAGGCGGCTTGGTAGTCGTCCCAGAGCTTGCGTTCGTCGAGGTCACCGAAGGAGAACTTCCAGTGTTTCGCCGGATCGTCGACCCGGGCCTGCAGGCGCTCCCGTTGCTCCTCGGGAGAGATGTGGAGATAGACCTTCCGGATCGTCATGCCCTCGTCGACCAACATCTGTTCGAAGTCGCGGATGTGGCCATACCGCTTTCGCCAACGATCCTCTGGCACTAGGTCGTGGACGCGGACGACGAGGACGTCTTCGTAATGGCTCCGATTGAAGATGGTGATGTCGCCCTTGCCGGGCACGTGAGGATGAATCCGCCACAGGTAGTCGTGAGCAAGTTCCTCGTCGGTGGGCTTCTTGAACGATGCGACGTGAACACCCTGCGGATTCGTGCCGTCGAACACGGCTCGAATCGTCCCGTCCTTGCCGCCGGTATCCGTTGCCTGGAGGACGACCAACAGTCGTTCGCGGCCGTGGGCGTACAGATTTTCCTGTAGCTCCTCGAGCCTGCCGTTCAGGGCCTTCATGAGCGGCTTTGCGGACGACTTGTCGAGCCCGCCGTTGCTGTCGGTGGGGATGGAATCGAGCCCCGGAAACGAAGCCGGGTCCACACGGAATTGCTCGACGTCGATCTCAACCATGGGAGATGAGGCTAATAGACGGGGCTCAGCACCTTGGTGCTGCACCACGAACGGGCGCGACCCTAGATATTTTCGTACTTGCGAAGTAGGTGATGGGCTTCGACGAGGCGAACCGTGCCCGACTTCGAGCGCATGACCAGCGACTGGGTCTGCGCGACGCCCTTCTCGTAATGCACCCCGCGAAGCAGGTCGCCGTCGGTGATCCCGGTCGCGGCGAAGAAGCAATTGTCCGAGCTCACGAGATCCCCGATGTGGAGCACCTTCTTGAGGTCGTACCCGGCCTCGATCGCGTCCTTCCGCTCGCTTTCGTTGCGAGGCCACAGCATTCCCTGCTGCTCGCCGCCCATACAACGGAGGGCGGCCGCCGAGATGACGCCCTCCGGCGTGCCACCGATGCCGAACAGTACATCTGCGCCGGCGTCAGGCCATGCGGTGGAGATGGCGCCCGCAACATCGCCGTCGGGGATGAGACGGATGCGCACGCCGGCGGCGCGGACTTCCTTGATCAGCTCGTTGTGGCGGTCCCGGTCGAGAATCACGGCCGTCAGGTTGTGCACCGCCTCGTTCTTGGCCTCTGCGATCGAGTGCAAGTTCTCGGTCGGCGACTTCTGGATGTCGATCGCTCCAGCGGCATCAGGGCCGACGGCAATCTTCGACATGTACACACAGGAGCCCGGATCGAACATCGACCCGCCCTCCGATGCGGCGATCACCGCGAGCGCATTCGCCCGCCCGAGGGCAGTGAGTGTGGTGCCGTCGATAGGGTCGACAGCGATGTCGACCTTTGGAGGCTGTCCGTTGCCGACGCTCTCGCCGTTGAAGAGCATCGGCGCTTCGTCCTTCTCGCCTTCGCCGATGATCACCGTGGCATCCATCGACACGACCGACAGCTGATGTCGCATCGCGTCGACGGCGGCACCATCGGCAGCTTCCTTGTCGCCGCGGCCCATGTATCTGGACGCGGCAATCGCGGCGACCTCGGTGACGCGAACCAGTTCGAGAGCCAGGTTCCTGTCGGGTTGACTGAGGTCGGACATTGGGGGTCCTTCGGGGGTAGATGTGGAGTTCCTGTCGGCAGGACGCGCTGCTAGCTGACAGCAACGAAGAGAGTACCGTTTGCACCCATGTCGTCGATGTATTGCTTCCAGTGCGCGCGCGAATACGTGGAGGAGGTCGAGGAGTGTGTCGAGTGCGGCGTGCCCCTTGTCGAGGACGAGCCCACACCTCCGGAGTTGGTGGGGGAGGAGAACGAACCCCAGGTTGCGTACGAGCTCTACGAATGGTCGTTCGAGAGCCGTCGAATGCTCGATCAGCTGCTGACCGGCCAGGGGATCAGTCATGGCTGGCAGGGAGCGGTCGTGATCGTTCGCGAAGCCGACGAGGACCGTGCCGACGCACTCGTGGAACAGGCCGAGCAGGCAGACGGACCTCGGCTCGATCCGGAGGTGGAGAAGATCGGATATGCGATGGACGACTGGACGGCCGACGCCCAGTCGGCGCTCGTCGATGCTCTTGGCCTGGCCGGGATCGCACATGAATTCGACGCTGAGGGTGAGCTCGTGATCGCCGAAGATGACGAGGAGGCGGTCGATGACCTCATCGACGGCGTGTCTCAGCGATTGGCGATCGAAGACGAGTTGGGCGATGCCGAGACCGTCCTCGAAGGCCTCCAGCTCAGCGATCTGCTGGGTGAGGTTCGCACGCTTGCACAGCGCCTCGTGAAGAACCCGGGCGATGCGAAGGCCACGATCAGCCTCGTTCGTCAGGCCGATGCCCTCTCCGACGTTCGGACACCCTTCGGCTTCGACAGTCGCGGCTGGGCGGCGATCCGGATGGGCGCAGCCAACATGGGTACGGTTCTGGCCACCGAGGAGCGAACCGAGGAAGACGTGGTCGACGCGGCGGGCTCACTCGCCGAGCAGCTACGCGACCTCGCCTGACGCTGACAAAAACCGGGTTGGCTCGCCTGGCTCCGACCGAATCTTCCGATCGAGGCTCGATACGATGAGGACCTCATGTTGCTCGCGGAGCTCGAGGTGTGGCATTCCCGTCCGATTGCGCCAACTCGGCGCGTCGCGCTCGGCGATTGTCACCTTCCCACCGATCCTGCCCCCGGGCCCGGCGGCCTGCTCCTCGGCGCGGTCCTCGCGCGATTCGCTGCCGATCTCGATCGCGATCTTCACGACGACATGCTCGAACTCATGGCCGAGGTGGAGCGGGGCGTCACGATCGGTCAACCACGCCTGCGGCATCGGCTCCAGAGGGACCGCGTTGGCCTCACCCGCAGCCGCCATCGACTGTTCCAGGACGCCGACGTGCTCCGGTTCTCGCTCGAGACCGCCAAGGGCAATCCGGCACAGTCGGCGCTGGCCGCGGTCTACGCGTGCGAGAAGATCCCCCTCGAGAGCCGCGGTCCTGTGATCGGCGTCCTTCGGAAGGGAATCGACTGGGTCGGACCTGTCGGGCCCGGGCTCGTCGACCACCTGGTCGGTCGCGAAGTCGCTGAACGATTCCGCTCCGGCGAGTACTCGATCGCCTCCGACCCGCTGATCTGGGCGTTGGGAGTGCTCGGACTGCAGGGGGAGAGCGAACCCCGCCCCCGTGAGGTGCAGAAGCGCTATCGGCGGCTCCTCCGCGACGCCCACCCTGACCACGGAGCGGCCGAAGACCAGGCTGCTTCGCGTATTGCCGATCTCGCCCGCGCCCGAGAGATCCTGTTGTCATGAGCCTGATCGAGCTACCGGCCGGAATGATCGTGACGCCGGGGGCGAGTGCCGACCGCAACCATCGCACGCTCATCGCGCTCGACGAGGGGCTCGCCGAGATCAGCGTGCGCCGACTCACATTGGGAACGACGAGTGTTGCGAGGGCGGTCGACAAGATCGTGTCAGCCAGTGATGAGCTGGCCGCAGAGCTCGGCGTCGACTCCGAAAGGATTCTTCTCGGAGGTCGAAGTTTCGGCGGTCGGGCGTGCTCGCTGGCGGTTGCGGAAGGGCTGCCGGCCGCCGGCCTGGCGCTGCTGTCGTATCCGCTCCACCCGCCGGGGAAGCCCGAAAAGCTGCGGGTTGACCACTTCCCATCGATCGGCGTGCCCACGTTGTTCGTCTCTGGCGAGAAGGACCCCTTCGGGTCGCCGGCAGAGTTCGCCGAACATGTCGGCGAGATCGCTGGTCGAACCGAGATGAGCTGGATACCGGGCGGCCATTCCCCCAAGGACGACGAAGAGGTCGTGCAACTCGTTCGCGGCTGGCTCGGTATCGCCTGACCCGGCCGTTCGACGTCAGCTGACCTCGACGGGCACTCCAAGGGGAAGGAATTCGACAAGACGACCGACGTCGTCGTTGTGCAATCGGATGCACCCCGAGCTCACGGCGGTGCCGAGCGTCTCGGGTTCGTTCGTGCCGTGGATGCCGAGCTGACCCGGTCCACCGTTGAAGGTCTCGAAGGTTTCGCTGAAACCCGACAAGCCATACGCGAAGGTTCCGTAAATCGTGTCGGGAACCGTTGGGGCAAGGAGTTCCGTGAGGTAGTAGGTGCCGCCCGGGGTGGGTGCGTTGTCGCGTGCGACGCCTGCGACGGCGTCGAAGATCGGTTCGCCCGACTCGAATACGCGGAGCCGAAAGTCGGGGAGGTCGACCCGTATGCGGTAGTTGTGGGCGGCGAGGCTCACGTCGGCGTTGCGTACCCATCCGCTGTTGCCGTTGGGGCGAATCGGCAACAGAACCTCGTGCCACTCAGGTGTGTTCGAGAGGGTCAGGAAGACGAGCGGTCCGTTCGTAGGCGTCGGATTCGTCATCGTATGGATGACGTCGCCGCCGGGCTCGTCGAAGACCTCGATCGTGGCTGGAACCGTTGTGGCGACGATCGACCGATCGATAGCTGCCGCGTCGGGGGCGGTCGAGAAAATGCGATCGTCGGCGGGACTCATGAGCTGCTGCCCGAATCGGGGGAGGGTGCTCGTGGTCGCGGGAGGCTGAACCAGGTCGGGCCGACCGTTCGCCGGCGCGCAGGCGGCCACGCCAACCGCTCCCAGTCCCGCGAGTACGGCCCGACGGCTCAGCGAGCTTCGGCCGTTCGTGCTCACACGGTCGAGGCTACTGGTGGTCGTCCGCGATCAGGAATCGCCGAGCGGTGCCTCATCGTTGAGTTCTTCCAGCGTTAGGGCCGCGGTTTCGGGGAAGAGCATCACGATGAGGCCCACCACGATGGCAGGGCCGATTGCAACGAGTGCGAGCGCGGGCCCGAATGCATCCCACCGTTCCGCGAGTCTTCCCACGATCTGCAGGCCGATCACGGTTCCTGTCACTCCGAATGTGATCACCAGACCGTTGGCAGCACCGCGAAGCCGGGTCGGGAACAGTTCCGGGCCATAGACGGCGAGGGCCGGGATGGCGATGCCGCTTCCAAGGATTGTGCCCGCGGTACGGATGAACCAGATCGACGGCTCGTCGGCGAAGAATGACCACAAGGTCATCACCGTGCCGATCGCCACGCCCACCGCGCCAACCGGGCGTCGTCCGATTCGGTCAGCGAGCATTCCGCCCGCCAATACGCCGAGTCCGACCGGCGTCGATGTCACCACGGTGAACAGGCTGATTCGGGCGGCGGTGAATCCGAGCTCGTTCTTGAGGAAATCGTTGTCGAATTGCGACGCCGGCTGAGAGAAGATCGTGCCGAAGAGCGCGGCCGCGCCCAGCAGAAGCAGGCGCTTTCGCCACTTGTCGTTCTGCGCGAGTTCTCGAAGCGACGCGCTGATCGTCGATCGGGTCGTGTGAGCGAACCGTCGCGTCGTGGGAAGCTGAGTGGCAGCCCACCAGGCCACGGGGAGAAAAAGCGCCGCGATCGCGTAGACGATTCGCCACCCCCAGTCGGCGATTCCAGCGCTGGGGAGGACCCATACGACCATTCCCGATCCGAGCCCGGCAAGCAGCACGAGCATGCTCGCGCCGTATGCACGACTTCTGGGCGGCAGCTCCTCGGCTGCGAACACAGTGATCAGAATCGCAAGGCCGGTGGCGAGACCGCGAGCCACGATCTGGGTGAGCGTGACCGTGCCGAGCCCTGGCGCCAGAGCGCCGAGTGCGGTCGCGGCACACGATGCGATAACCGCCGCGCGGATCGCTGACCGGCGGCCCACCCGATCGGCAGCGACGGTGAGACCGAGCGAAAGGATGACAGCGATCCGAACGATTGAAAAGATATCGGCGCGGGCGGACTCGTCTGCATTGGGATCGATGCACGATCGAAGGCCGTCGACCACCTCGAATTCGCCGCAGAACTCGTCGGCTGCGAACGTGAGCGTCTGGCCGATCACGGTGCCGAGATATCCGTTCACGAGCGCGAGGACGCCGAGCAGGCCGATAACACGCGCGGCGCGGGCGTCGAGGCGACCTGCAGGGGCCCACCACGGCGATCTGGTGCGCGTGCCGCGTCGAAAGTGCTCACGAATCGGGAGCCAGTAGATCACCCACCAGATCGGGATGGCGAGTGACCATTCGTGCTCCTCGACCACGGCGTGGTTGCCGTCGATGCCGCTCTCGACCGAAAGCGTGCGCACGTAGGCGTCGAAGGGCCCTTCGGCGAGCTCCCACCGATCAGGTCCGACCGGGCGTTCGAGGAGGATGCCGTCGCGGGGTGTCCGCAGCAGCTCGAGCTGCTCGTCGTCGACGACGAGTGTGCGCCGCTGCGTTGTCACTCGGGTAATACTGGCAGCGATGAGACAGCAGTCCACCACCGAATTCGTGATCCGTCCCGGCGGACAGCTCTCGGGCCCGATCACCATCGGCGGTGCGAAGAACTCGGCCCTCAAACTCATGGCCGCCACCACGATGGCGAAGGGCACTCACGTTCTCTACAACGTGCCCGAGATCCACGACGTCACGGTGATGTGCGATTTGCTCGAGTCGATGGGCGCTACCACCGCCCGTCGCCCTGGTGTCGTCGAGATCACGATCGACGATCTGCGCCCGGTGGCTCCGTTCGAACTGGTCGAACAGATGCGGGCCTCAACCGCCGTGCTCGGTCCACTGCTGGCGCGCTTCGGGCATGTCGAGCTTGGAATTCCCGGTGGCGACGACTTCGGGCATCGACCGATCGACATCCATCTGTCCGGCCTGGAGGCGCTCGGCGCCACCTTCGAGACAACATCGAAGGGTGTGATCGGAAAAACTGACGGTCTCGTCGGCGGCGATATCGTGCTCGGCTTTCCCAGCGTCGGTGCGACCGAAAATATCCTCATGGCTGCTGTCCTGGCCGACGGGACGACACGCATCGACAACGCGGCCCGCGAACCCGAGATCGCCGACCTCGCGTCACTACTCAACAAAATGGGCGCCCAGATCACGGGGTCTGGGTCGTCGACGATCACCGTCGTGGGGGTCGACTCGCTCGAGGCGGTCACGCACCGGGTCGTGCCAGATCGCATACAGGCGGCCACGTTCCTCGCAGCGGTGGGCGTTGCCGGCGGCGAGATCATGCTGCAGGAAGCCCGCTACGACCACATGGACATGGTGTGTCAGAAGGTCGGCGAGATGGGGCTGCGAACATCGCCGGCCCGCGACGGCATCTGGGCGATGTCGTCCAATCGGCTCGAGTCGGTCGACCTGTCGACGTTGCCTTATCCCGGAGTCGCCACCGACTACAAACCGTTTCTCGTAGCACTGCTGTCATTGGCCGAGGGAACGAGCATCGTGACCGAGAATCTGTTTGCGGGCCGTTTCCGCTATGTCGACGAACTCACCCTGATGGGAGCGCAAATCCGAACGGACGGAAATCATGCGATCATCCGAGGCGTGAAGCACCTGCGCGGTGCACGCGTTACGAGTCACGACATCCGCGCTGGTGCGGCACTGGTGGTAGCGGCCCTCGGGGCGGACGACGAAACGATCGTGGTTGATCACGGCCACATCGCCCGCGGGTATCCGGACCTGGCTGGAGACCTCCGCTCGCTCGGCGCCGACGTGACGATGCGGCGGGTCGAGTAGCTCAGGACTTCGAGGACTCGTCTCGCTGTTGTGCGATCCGGTCGGCGCGTCGGTTGGCGAGCACCAGCACCAGGCCCAGGAGGATGACCGGACCCCCAACCAGGGCGATCTCGTCCCAGCCTCCCTGGTGTGCGAGAAGGGCGAGCATGGTTCGAATGGTCAGAGGGTGACGGCCGTACCGTCGTCGTAGTACAGCTGTCCCACGTTGACGACCTCGGTCACTCCGGGCACACGATCCTTCATGATCCGCTCGACCCCCGCCTTGAGTGTCTGGGACGACGCCGGGCAACTCGTGCAGGCGCCCTTGAGCTCGACCTCGATGATGCCCGTCTCGGTATCCACGGAGATGAGCTCGATGTCGCCCTTGTCGGCTTGGACGGCGGGACGGACGGCGGCGATCACCTTGGCGACCTCGACTTCCATCGATCCAGGCGCGGGAGCCTGGGTAATGGAACCGGCAGAAGTGCCGGCGACAGCCGCAACGGGAGATTCCTTCATCACGTCAAGTGTACGAACGTTCTGCCGCGCTCCCTTGCGCGCCCCATGGGGTCTGACCCCTTTGCTCAAAAAGGGGTCAGAGCAAAATCGGCGGTAAGGGGTCGGACCCCGCCATCGTCGGGGCTCAGACGCGGGAAAGGTTGATTGCGTTGTTGATCACGCCGAGGTGGCTGTAGGCCTGCGGATGGTTGCCGAGCGCACGGTGCTGGACCGGGTCGTACTCCTCCGAAAGCAGGCCGGTGTCGCCGGCCGTGGCCAGGAGTTTGCGGAACAGGCTGTGTGCTTCTTCGTCCTCGCCCAACATGACGTAGCTGTCGATCAGCCACGACGTCATCAGATTGAAGCCGCCCTCGGCACCCGGAAGGCCGTCGTCGTGGTGATAGCGATACACCGTGGGGCCCTCGCGCAACTGCGCTTCGACGGCCCGCACCGTGGCGGAAAACCGGGGGTCGGCAGCGTCGACCAGTCCCGAAAGCCCGACCATGAGCACAGAGGCATCGAGGTCGGTGCCGTCATAGGCGGCGGTGAACGATTGGGCCGCGTCACTCCAGCCGTTCGCAAAGATGTCGTCGGCAATCTCGTCGCGGAGCTTTGCCCATTCGGGACGTTCGCGGCCGAAGACCTCGCTGGCGACGGTAGCGGCGCGTTCAACCGTGACCCAACACATCACCTTCGAGTACACGTGATGGCGAGGTGCAGCTCGGATCTCCCAGATCCCGTGGTCGGCTTCGGTCCAGCGGAGCTCGACCGCCGCGACCATCGCCTCGACGAGACGCCAGTGGCGCGCCGACAGGGGAGCGCCGCGTTCGCCGAGGAGATGCACGAGATCGACGATCGGCCCGAAAACATCGAGCTGCACCTGATTGTCGGCGGCGTTTCCCACCCGAACCGGTCGGGACGCTCCGTAGCCGGCGAGTTCGGTGATGTCGGCCTCGGGGGGCAGCTTCGAACCGTCGAGGGCATACAGCGGTTTGAGGTGTTCCGGCTGTCCGCCACCGCTGTCGAGAACCTCGAGAACCCAGTCGAGAAAGTCCATCGCCTCTTCATGGCTCCCGAGGCGAACGAGTGCAGCCGCGCTCAGGGCAGCATCGCGCAACCAGCAGTAGCGGTAGTCCCAGTTCCGAACACCGCCGATGTACTCGGGAAGGCTGGTCGTGGGCGCGGCGGCAATGGCACCGCTTGGGCCATACACGAGGGCTTTGAGCACGAGCGCCGATCGCCGCACGTGTTCTCCCGCTTCTGACGGGATCTCGAGTCGGTCGGCCCAGTCGGCCCAGAACCGGCGCGTGTGGTTGCGGCGACGGGCTTCGTCGGCCTCGGCGCGGAGGCTCGCGGTTCCGACCCGAAGTTCGAGGGTGATCGGACCGTTCGACAGGTCGACCTCGGCGCGCGCCGTCTGGTGTGGCCCCGTGTCCTCGATCTTCCAGTCGACCTCGGGCGACCGCAGCACGATCAGGTCGCGGGCGCCCAGAACCTCGAGCCCACCGTCGCGGACCTCGATCTGGGTCGGGAACCGACCGAAATCGAGGCGTGGTGCGAACTCGATCGTGGCCGCCGCCGTGCCCGATATCTGCCGGATGAGGTCGGATCGCCCCGCCAGAAGCGTCGGGCGTCCGTCGGATACGTCGAGATAGTCGGTGAGCGTCATTCCCGGCCAGATCGTTTCGAGGATCATCGAAGCGCCCGAATACCGCTGCAGACTCGGTTTCGCGCCGTCAGTGGTAGAGACGGTGAAATGGCCGGCGGTCGGCCCACCGAGGAGTTCAGCGAAGATCGCCGGGTCGTCGAGGCGGGGTGCGCAGAACCACGTGATGCGGGCGTCGGGAGTGACGATCGCCGCGGTGCGCTGATCGGAGAGAAGGCTGTGCTGCTCGATGGGCACGAGCCCGGCGCCGGCTAGCCACGTCGACCGAAGCTCAGAGAGCGAGCTGAGCAGGCGGGCCACGGCCAGGGGATCGTCGATGCGGAACTCGGCGGCGGTGTCGCCGTCGCCAACCTTCACCCCCACGTCGGGACCCTGGAGTGTTATGAACGCGTCCTCGTCGGTCACGTCGTCGCCGAGGAACAGGACGGCCGTGGCATGCACGTTGGCGCGGAGCGTGGCGAGAGCCAGACCTTTGTTCGACGGCATCACGCCGACCTCGCACACCATCTTCCCGTGCCGCACCATCAGTTCTGGTTCGAGGTCGACGAGGGCCCGAATGTCGTCGTACGCGGCCTCGGCGGCTTCGGGCTCGGCGTTTCGGGTGTGAAAAGCAACCGACGCCGGCTTCTGCTCCAGGCTCGTTCCCGGATATCGACGTGCGATCTCGGCGAGCGCACCGCCGAGACGGTCGCGTCGCTCGGCGGTCGTCGGGTCGATACGAAGTGCGAAGTCGACGTCGAATTCGCTCCCGTGGCTCCCGACGAGATGGATCTCGGACGGCAGGCGACTCAGCGTGGCCAGGTCGCGTAGTGCTCGGGATGAGATCACGCCGACCTCGGTGTGATCGAGGGCCGCAAGGTTGCGCAGCGCCACCGCGGTTTCACGCTGCGGCACGGCTTTCATCGGATCGCCGACGATCGGCGCGATCGTGCCGTCGTAGTCGGTGGCGATCAGGAGATTCGGCACCTGCGCGAGCTGGGTGAGGCGTTCGTACAGCTCGCTGGAGAGCACGGTGTGGGCGTCGGTCACGGGGCCGACGGTAGCCGCGTCCGGAATGAAACATGTACCTTCGTCGCTTGGGAGAAACATGAGCTCTGCTGAATCGACATCCGACGCGACCGAGGTCTGTTATCGCCACCCGGACCGAGTGTCCGGCGTGACGTGCCAGCGATGTGACCGGGTGATCTGCCCTTCGTGCATGCATCAGGCGAGTGTGGGCGTCCACTGCCCGGAGTGTGTCTCCGGAAGTCAACAGCAGGTGTACACCGCTCGAACAATGCCGGGAGCCCAGGGCACCGTCACCCGAGCCCTCGTCGGGCTCAACGTGGGCATCTGGGTCATCTCGATCTTCGCGTTGGGGGCCACGGCCGGCGACGCGGGAAACGTATGGACCGACTACGGCACATGGGGACCACCGATCGATGTGAACAACGAGTGGTGGCGCATCATCTCCGGCGGATTCCTGCATTCGGGGATCATCCACCTCGGATTCAACATGTACATCCTGTGGGCCCTGGGCCAGCAGCTCGAGCGGCGCATGGGCGAGGTTCCGTATCTCGCGAGCTACCTCACGGCGCTCATCGGAGGGTCGTTCGGTGCGCTCATCCTGAGCCCGGAGGCACGCACGGTTGGTGCATCGGGCGCCGTGTTCGGCCTGTTCGGGCTCGCAACAATGGCGTACCGGAGTCGGGGCGTGAGCATCTTCAGCACCGGACTCGGCACGATCCTCGTCTTGAATCTTCTGTTCAGCTTCACGGCCGGCGTGAGTCTGGGCGGACATCTGGGCGGGTTCCTGGCGGGTCTCGCGCTCGGGGCCTTGCACTTCGGTGTCACGCCCCATGGTCGCCCGCCGTTCGGGTCGAACAAGGCCGTGACCCTCGGTGTGAACGTGGGTTTCGCCGCCGTTCTGTTCGTGGCGTCGATCCTTGCCGCGTCGACCTGGATGTCCCCGCTCCTCTAAGGGGCCACAACCTGTCCGCGTGCGTACCGGAGGTTCAGATTCTGGAGGTTCCGCTTCCAAATCTGTTTGAGCACGAACGCGCCGATCGGCGCGCCGACGAGGCCACCCAACCACCAGGGGAACTCGAGGTCTTCGGCCCACCGGAAGAGGGTCCGGTTGCCGAGCATCGGAGTGAGCGTGAACGTCCCCTCGCCGGTCACGAGTCCCGAGTGCCTCACGCCCATCGTCTCACCCTCGACCCACTGGGTGATCTCCATGACGTCGGTAACGCGAATTGGGCCGACCTTCGTCTCACACTCGAACGATGTGCCCACGCCCTCGGTGATGGCCGAGGTGAACCAGATCGATTCAGCGTCATGCATCCACTGAACGTGGCTGGCGATGTTCCGCACATCGGCCCAGACGACGTCGGGTGGGGCGTCGAGCTCGGTGTCGACCGTGATGGCAACCATGCGGCCGAGGTTAGGCGGGCGGCGACGTTCCGAGGAGATCGGAGGGGTGTGCTAGACAACGCGCCATGCCGGCACACCAGACCCCGCACCGGGTCCGATTCCACGAACTCGATCCCTACGACCACGTGAACCACGCCATGTATGTGACGTACTTCGAGATCGGGCGGGTCGATGCGCTCGACGCGATCGACCTCGGCCTCGACAAGCTGAAGACTCAGGGATTCCAGTTCGTCGTGACCCGACTCGACGTCCGGTTCCGGAAGGCGGCGACGGCGGGGGAGGACCTGGTCGTGCACACCGGCGTGTCCGAGTTCGGACGGGCATCGACGGTATGGAGCCAGGAGATCATCCGCGGGGACGATCGCATCGCGACCGCCACCGTGACGGTGGCGATCACGGACTCCAACGGCAGGCCCACCCGGCCGCCTCCGTTCATGTTCGAGCAGCTCGAGGTCCTCTTCGTCGACGACTGACCATTTCTCATACCGCCACGTACACCGTCACGGCCCGACTGCTCTGGTCGGTGAATGGCGAGCGCTCCCAGTCTTCCCACCGGTCGCCGAGTCGAAACCCAGCCGCGGTCGCCATGGCATCGAGCTCCTCGGGTGCTGCGAACCGCACCTTCCAGGGTCGAAGCCGAATCCCGGACTCGGAGATCTCGATGTGTTGGCCGGTGATGGTCTGGTCGTCGGGCGATCGAATCGTGGCGGTCAGGACGACCCGGTCGAGATCGATGCTTCTGGTCGTCACGAGTCGGTCGCGGCCAGGGTGGGGATCGTCGGGAACGAACGCTTCGACGATCAGCCGGCCTCCGATCCGGAGCACTCGACGAGCCTCGGTCAGGCACTGTTCCTGAGCGCCCTTAGTGGTGAGGTTGAAGAACGTGTTGGTAGCGACCAACACGGTGTCGACCGCGCCGGATGCGACCGCGAGCACCGCCATGTCGCCTCGAACGGCCGTGACACCGGGCGTGGACGAAAGACGTTCGAGCATCGCTGCCGAGATGTCGAATCCCACAACTCGATGCCCCGAGCGGGCCACGGGAGTCGAGAGCCGACCGGTTCCCACGCCGAGTTCGACAACCTTCTGCTCGGAGCCGAAGTCGTCCAGAAAGCGCGCCGTCGCCTCGGCATCGGAAGCGTCCGCGTACCACTCGTCGTAGACATCGGCGAAGCTGCTGCCGTAGGTGTCACCTGCGAATTCGTCGTCGGGAAGGGGCACCATCGGTGTCGGAGGTCCGCTCACTGGTTAAGAATGGCGCAGTGAGCGGACAGCAGGCCAACGCACCGCTGCGGCGACCGCCGCGGATTCCCGCGGTTGAAGCGCTGCCTCCACTCGTGCCGAGGTCGGCGTTGTCGGTCTTCGACGAGGCCGTTGCCTTTCTGCGTGTTGACCCAGGGATCCTCTTCACCGTCGCTGTCGTCGTGTTACTTCCGTTGAGGATCATCGCCGTGGCGTTGCCCGGATCGCCTCTGCGGGATGCCCGGCCCGATCAGCTCATCGACGTCCTCATCGGAAACCTCGACGCCCCCGGCGCTGTCTTTGCGGCCTTTGCCACACTCGTGCTCGAGTCGTTGGCGCTTTTCACCGTGGGGGCGATGTACGGCGAGGCGGCAGCAGCGTGGTACGGCGGCAAAGAGGTGACCGCCGTCGATCTTCTGATCGCATCGATAAAGAGATCGCCCGCCATCGTCGTGGCCTGGGGGGCGATCCATGTCGCCGAAGCGTTGGGGGCCGTCGTGAGCGTCGGACTCCTCGGGATCTTTCTCGGGACGCTGTTCATGGTCACGGCGCCCGCGCTGGGTGCAGAAGCGTCGGGTGGCCTCACATCGATCCGTCGGAGCAGCTCGCTCGTGTCGGCCAAACTGGGTCACGCCCTGTTCGTGTTCATCCTCACCGGAGTGGGTGCGATCGTCATGCGGTTCGCGATCGAACTCGCCCCCTCAGCACTGGGGCTCGAGTTGTTGGGGGTCCCGCTCTGGCTCGTGTCGGGTGTCGCCGATCTGGTGGCCAGTGTCTTCGTCACCGCTTTCGTCGCAGCGGCCGCCACCGTGTTGTACATCGATCTCCGGGTTCGCCGCGAAGGCATCGATCTGGCGATGTCGATTCCCGAGGTGTTCGCCGACACGGGTTCGCGCTGATGGATGACCCGCCAATCGAGGTCTCGAACGACGACGCCAACGCGCTCGCCGATCAGATCCTGCTACGAGACGAGTTCCTCGCCGCCCGCGAGCCCGGATTCTTCAGTCGCTCCGTCAACTGGGTTCTCGAGCAGATCGGGAGGTTCCTCGAGTGGCTGTTCGGAGGGCTGTTCGGCGGTGCTGGTGGCACGGGAGCAGGGAGTGTGGTCGCCTACCTCCTGCTCGGCCTGGCGATCATTCTGCTCGGTTACGTTCTGATCAAAGCCTTCTTTCACCGCCCGGGCGACACGGCCGACGACGACCAGCGCGGTCCCCGAATCGTGTTCGACGAGATCGTCGACCCCGTCGAGTTGCGCGCTCAACTCGATCGGGCTCGTTCCGCCGGTGATCATCGGTCCGCGGTCATCGCCGGCTTCCGGCTTGCGATTCTGGCGCTCATCGACGCCGGGATATCCGTGGACGCGCCGGGCGCGACAACCGGCGACTTCGGCCGTGCGGTCCAGCGGAATCGGACGGATCTCGCGCCGATCTACTGGGACGCGTCCGGATCCTTCGAGCGTGCGTTCTACAGCGAACTCGAGATCGGAGTCGGCGATGTCTCGAACATCGACCGACTGCTCGGTTCGCTCCAGGGGGTCGGCGCGCCATGACCACGGCAACTCGCGCCGGACGCGGGTCGGCCGCGGTGTGGTTCGGGCTCGTCGCCGTCGTCGCCGTGGTCGTGGTTCTCTCGTGGGCCGGCCAGGACGATCGTGAGCTCGGTGGTTTTGCCGACCCCGACGGGCTCGGCCCCGACGGGCTCGGCGCGCTGCGGGCGCTCATCGACGAGAGTGGTGGGTCGGCCGATCCCGCGGTGAGTACCCCGACCGAAGCGCACGATGTGGCGCTCCTCGCTCTTCCTCTGTACGTCGACTTCCTTTCCGGATTGGACGGCACCGACGACTCGACGGTCGAGAATCATCAGCCGATCCTCGAGTGGGTTCGCGAGGGCGGCGTTCTCGTCACCGGCGTCGATGTTCCGGGCGGACCCGTTTCCTCCGAGGAAGTTGTCGATGATGACGACCTACGCGTTGGTAGGGGTGACTGCACCGCCGCTTCCGTAGACGGTGTAGGCGAGATTCGCCCACTTGCTCACATCCCGGTTGTCGTCGGATCGAGCGATCAGAGTTGTTTCGGTGAGAGCGACTCGGCCCTGCTCGTCGAACGGGCGCTCGGCGACGGTCGAATCATTCGTCTCGCGGGTTTCGGCATGTTCATGAACCGCGCCCTGGACGACGCCGACAACGGTGCGCTCGCAGCTCGCACGATGCAGCTCGGCGAAGGACGGTCGGTTGCGTTCCTGAGCGGTCCGGTCCTGGCGGCGGGCGGATTCGATGGCCCGGTCAACGAAGATGGCGAACCCGTTGGCGCGGGCGACTCGACGTTGCTCGAGCTCGTTCCCGATCGGGTACAGGCGATGTTGATTGGGCTCGCCGTCGCCTTTCTGCTCTACGCGATCGCCAAGGGTCGCCGGCTCGGCTCGCCCGTCGTCGAGACCGTGCCGATCGAACTCGCCAGCTCGACCTACGTCGAGGCCGTCGGGCGCTTACACCGTCGCACCACAGATCCCATCTCCCACAGCGCCGAGATCCTCCGCCACGACGCACGCTCGGTGGTGGCCCGCAAGGCCGGTCGAGCGGTCGACGCGCCCGCCAGTGAAATCACCGCGGCGGTGTTGCCCGAACCCGACGAAGCGGCGGCCTTCGCCACCCTGCTCGACGGCCCGCTGCCGCGAACCGACGACGGGCTCGTGTCCTTCGCTGCCGAGCTGAACAACCGCAGATTCCGGCTCGAACGACCGGCCGCACCCGCCCCGAACCCCTCCTCCAATCCTTCCAACGAGCACGATCAGATCGAAAGGACCTCACATGACGACGTTCCCGCCCGCTGGTGATCCGGTACCTCCCGTTGAACCATCGGTCGCGCCGCCGCTGACCGACACCCCGCCACGCGCTCATGGACGTGTGCTGATGGAGGAGATTCGCGCCGAGGTCGGAAAGGTTGTGGTCGGTCAGCAGGGAGTCCTCGGCGGCTTCCTCGCAGCGCTCCTCGCCGACGGACACATCCTCCTCGAAGGTGTGCCCGGCGTGGCCAAGACGCTGCTGGTGAAGACTCTTGCCGCAACCCTCGACATCGAAATGGGTCGAATCCAGTTCACACCCGACCTGATGCCCTCGGACGTGAGCGGTCAGCTCATGTACGAGCAGCACACGTCGAGCTTCAACTTCCGGAAGGGCCCCGTGTTCACGAACCTGCTGCTCGCCGATGAGGTGAATCGGACCCCGCCGAAGACCCAGGCCGCACTCCTCGAGGTCATGGAGGAGCGTCAGGTGACGGTCGGGTCGGAGTCGCACCCGCTACCCGATCCCTTCATGGTGATTGCCACCCAGAACCCGATCGAATACGAAGGCACCTATCCACTTCCCGAGGCTCAACTCGACCGTTTCATCGCAAAGATCAACGTGGCCTACCCCGAGCGGGACAACGAACAGGAGATCCTCGCCCGGCACAACCGTGGCATGAACCCCCACGACCTGTCGTCGAGTGGGGTTCGAGCGGTCGCCTCGCCGGCAGCTCTTCACGAAGCCCGCGCATCGGTTAGGAACGTGCGCGTCGAAGACTCGGTGCTCGGCTACATCACCGAGCTTGTCCGGGCCACGCGGACCTCGCCGGTCGTCGACCTCGGCGTGTCGCCGCGAGGCGGAATCGCACTTCTGGGCTTGGCCAAATCGTGGGCATGGATGGGTGGTCGTGACTTCGTGACGCCCGACGACGTGAAGATGGTGACCAAACCGGGCTTGCGCCATCGAATGCACGTGCAGCCCGAGGCCGAGCTCGAAGGGGTCACGCCCGACATCGTGCTCGACGGATTGCTCGACAGCGTTCCCGTTCCCCGCTGAGACCCCGAGGGTTCATCGATCCATGACCGTTCAGCCCCGACTCGCACTCTTCGCGGCGCTCCTTGCGCCGTCGGTGCTGCTGTTTGACGCGTCGCCGTGGTGGGCGTTGCTCGGTATCGGTGCTGTTGTGGGGCTCATGGCGCTGGTCGATTGGGCCCTCGCTCCGCCACCGGCGTCAATCGGTGTCGCCCGCCAACTTCCGGGATCTATCACACTCGACCGGACGGGCTCGATGAGCTGGCTTGTTCGCAATGGACATGGGTCGGACGCAACCATCGATTTCAGCGAGGCGTTGGCGCCGTCGCTCGATGCCGATGCGCGTCGGGCGACGCTGACGCTCGGCTCCGGTCGAATCGCAACCGTCACGACCGATCTGCACCCCACCCGACGCGGGCACTTTCCGCTGGGCGAGATCGTGGTTCGCACCCGCGGACCGCTCGGCCTCGCCGCTCGTCAACAGACCCGATGGATGCCCGCCGAACTTCGAGTTCTCCCTAGGTTCCCGAGTCGCGCCGAGGCAGAACTCCGTCTGCGGCGAAGCCGCCTCGACGTGGGGCTACGAACTGCACGGTCCCGTGGCGGCGGGTCTGAATTCGATCAGTTGCGCGACTTCACGGTCGACGACGAGTTCCGCAAGATCGATTGGGCCGCAACCGCCCGGGCTTCGCGCACGATCGTTCGTACGTACCGCGCAGAGCGCAATCAGACGGTGATCAACATTCTCGACAACGGTCGGCTCATGGCCGGACAGGTCTCGGGAGCCCCGCGCGTCGAGTACGCGATGGACGCGATCATGGCGGTCACAACCGTTGCCACCCGGCTCGGCGATCGCGCCGGGCTGTTGGTGTTCGACCGGACCGTGCGGGCCTCGGTGCCAGCGTCTGCACGCGCAACCCAGCTCGGACGGGTCACCGATGCGATGTATGCGATCGAGCCCGAGCTCGCGGAAAGCGACTACCAGGGAGCGTTCGCAGAGACCCTGCTGCGGTTCTCGCGTCGCACGATGCTCGTGATCCACACGGAATTGGCGGCCCATGCCGTGGGCGAGTTCCTGCTGCCGGCGTTACCGCTGCTCACGAGGTCCCACGTGGTGGTCATCGCAGCGGTCCGAGATCCGGAGATCGAGCGGTGGGCGCAGGACTCACCATCGACGGTCGAGGAGGTCCACCGGCACGCCGCGGCCCGGGCGTCACTGGTCGAGCGGCGAGAGACGGTTGCATTGATCCGGCGAACCGGCGCCACTGTGATCGATGCGGTGCCGGGGAAATTGGCCGGCCGGCTGATGGATCACTACCTCGAGGTCAAGGCCACTGGTCGACTCTGATCGTCGGCCGCGCGGTCGTGCGTGATCGAGCCGTCGTTGCCCGCCGCGACCGCGCGTGGACCGAATGAGATCACGTACGACCAGAAGGCGGCGAAAGCCGCCGCCCCGATCGAGACACGTGCGGAGGTGGGAAGGCTCGACGGCGTCACGAACCCCTCGATCAGGCCGGCGAGAACGAACACGATCACGAGGCCGAGGACGATCGAGGACGAGCGTTGAGCCTCGCGAACGAGCGCGCGTGTGCGCGGGATGTCGCCGGGCAAAATCATCGCCCAACCCAGCCGAAGTCCGGCGCCGCCCGCCACGATGATCGCCGAGATCTCCAGCAAACCGTGGGGAAGGATCAGGCCCCAGAACTTGGTGGCCTCGCCCGCATCGTGGAAGAGCCCTGCCGCCACGCCGACGCTCGCGCCGTTGTACATGAGCAGCAGGATCGTGGGTACGGCCCACGCGATCCCGAGCACGAACGCCACGAACGAGACACGGATGTTGTTGGTGAACACCTGCGTCGAGAACTCGGCGGCTGGCGCCGAGCTGTAGTACGCCTCGAAGTCGTCGTTGATGTACGCCTCTCGTAAGGCGTCGGGGGCCAGCGCCTCGAGTGCGGCCGGTGAATTGGCGACCCAGACCGCCACCGCCAGCCAGGGGAGCAGAAGCGCGACGGCCGAAATCAGGATCTGGCGCCGCGAAACCCACACGGCAGCGGGGAACGTTTCGGCAAAGAAGGTGCGAATCGTTCCGCCGGCCCGGGCCTGCTCGCCGTAGATCGCTGCGCGGGCACCCGAGACGGCCCGGGTGAGGCGAGCGGTGAGCTGCGGGTCGCCGTATGCCGACCGGATGTGCGCGAGATGGGTCGAGGTGTGCTGGTACCGGGCCAGCAACTCGTCGAGTTCCGCCGTGCTGAGTCGCGTGCGTCTGCTCTGAGCGAGATCGACGAGTTCCTCGAGCCGAGCCCATTCTGCGGAATTGTCGTGGAC
This sequence comes from Acidimicrobiales bacterium, assembly GCA_051011575.1. GTDB lineage: Bacteria > Actinomycetota > Acidimicrobiia > Acidimicrobiales > SHLQ01 > SHLQ01. The sequence continues at coordinate 43,959 of JBPCTR010000291.1, forward strand.
GTACCGGTCGATGCCCTGCACGCC
>JBPCTR010000292.1:0-18505 GCA_051011575.1 Acidimicrobiales bacterium
CCTCAACCCCACCCTGCCGGAACGAACAGGTACACCTGTCCACCCCGCCGCCGCCGGACGTGTGTCAGGACGTGATACGCCCGAGACTGACGATGTCGGCTGACCCGGGCACCACGCCGAACACGATTGCGAATACGCGATCGCCGCGCCCGAGCGCGATGGAGGTGAGCAAGGGCAGCCCATCGGCGAAGAGGTTGCACTCGGCTTCGATCTCGCAGACCCAGATCGCGCCTCCTACGCCCAGGCCTTCCTCGGCGGCGAGGAAGGTCAGCTCATCCATTTCGGCGACGACGAGTCGGCCGTCAGCCGTGAACGCGATGTCGATGATCGAGGTGAACCCCGTCGCAACGACCTCGCAGCGCGGGTCGACCGAGCAGTCCGCGTTCCAGGTGCCGGCTTCGATTCGCCACACCCTCGCTGTACCAGGTCCGGCCCCGAAGCCACGGAGCTCTGCGACGTACCATGCTCCGTCCGGGCCCACCGTGACGCCGGTCGGCACCGACTGCGCGTAGAGCTCCGGCGGTAGATCGCACAGGTCGGGCGGACCTTCGGGGCATCCCACCAGGTCCTTCAGCCATTGGGTTTCCTCCACCTGGCCGGGGAAGACGGCGATCACGCGGGTGCGCCCGTTTCCGATTCGAACACCCCAGAGCGTGTTCGCTCCCGCGTCGGACACACCGAGCAGGCCGCCGCGCCGGTACATGTCGAACGGGTTCGAGTCGATTTCCTCGCCATCTGGGTTCAGTCGAGCTTCACGGGCACCGATGTCGGCGAGCAGCCGGAGATGGCCGCCGCGGAACACGTACACCGACGACGGTGCCGGGGCGGCACTCTGAAGTGATGCGCTCTGCGTCTGCTCGGGTGGCCCCTCGTCGGGCGGTGGCCCGCCCGTGATCGCGAAACCGCGGGCCCGGCTCATGGGGAGGACGTCGTTCACACCGGGGAGGTCGGCCAGCATCGTGCTACCCCCGCGTGATACGCGAGCGATTCCGGCGCCCGCATCGGCGGCGAACAACAGGTTCGTCCCATGAATCGCGTTCAGACCCAGAACCGGTGAGGCGAAGTCATGGTTGAAAACACCGTCGCTCGGAGGTGGCGGCGGCTGTGCGCTACCCGGTGCCACCGTGGCGACCAGAATTGCGAACGTAGAAAAGACGGCAACGAATACCGCCCGAATCGGTCGAGTCATCTCTCTTGTCCCTTCTCTCGACGGGCAATCAGGGTTGTCCGCCGTGGCGATCCGCTGCACCGGGACGTCGCGTGTCGCGAACTTACGCTCGTCATGCGAATTTGTGAACCCCTCGGTAGGGGCGGTGATGGTCTGGGGCCGAGGTCCGTAGCCTGCTGCAGATGGATGTCATCGCGATCGTCGGAAGTCTCCGGGTCGGTTCGGTCAACGCTGCCGCCGCTCGAGCGGCCATCGAACATGCTCCGGGGGGCATGCAGATCAAGATTGACGACGTCGCCGATGTCCCTCTCTACAACGGCGATGTCGAAGTCGAGGGCGTTCCTGCGGAAGTCGAGTCGCTGATCGACCGGGTCGCGATCTCCGATGGCGTGATCTTTTTCACGCCGGAATACAACAGCTCGCTCCCGGCGGTGACCAAGAACGTGATCGATTGGTTGTCACGCCCTCCCCGTCGCTACGAGGGCACCCCGGTCACGATCGTGGCGACCACGCCCGGAGGCCGGGCGGGAGCCGGAGTTCGATCGCACTTCGTGGACATCATGGAACATCAGCCGATTCGGCTCTTCGATGAGACCCACGGCATCGGGCAATACCGCGAGAAGTTCGACGAGAACGTGCTCACCGACCCCGACGCGATCGTGGAATTGCGCGCCTTCCTTGGTCGCTTCGCCGACTTCATCGAATCGTCGCCCGCCGGCTGAACCGCGAATGCCCACACGGGTCAATCGGTCGAAAATTCCATCCGGCTCGGGTTCGTTCTGTAGTTTCGCTCCATGGACGGCCCGGCGAGCTTTTTCGACGAGATGCTCGGAAACGACGGCACGAAGCGCGATGTCTACCGCGGATACGACCGTTGGTTTGCGCGCGAGGAACCCCGCCACCTCCTCGAGAAATCGGCCGAGGCCGAGGCGCTGTTCCGTCGTACCGGCATCACCTTCAATGTGTACGGCGAGGCCGACGCCGCCGAGCGGCTGATCCCATTCGACATCGTCCCGCGGGTCCTGTCGGCAGCCGAGTGGTCTCGCCTCGAACGCGGCATCGAGCAGCGGGTGCGGGCAATCAATGCGTTCCTCCACGACATTTATCACCGCCAGGAGATCGTGAAGGCGGGCCGGGTTCCCGAGCACCTGATCAGCCAGAACGAGGCCTTCGTGCCAGAGATGATCGGCGTATCGCCGCCGGGCTCGGTGTACACCCACGTCGTCGGCATCGATCTGGTTCGCACCGACGAAGACGAATTCCACGTGCTCGAGGACAACGCCCGAACTCCGTCGGGTGTCTCGTACATGCTCGAGAATCGCGAGACGATGCTGCAGATGTTCCCCGAGCTCTTTTCGGAGGTTCGGGTTCGGCCTGTGAGCGACTACCCCGAGCGGCTGCGGCGATCGCTGTCGGAATGCGCCCCCGATTGCTCGTCGGACCAACCGACCGTGGCGCTGCTCACGCCCGGCATCCACAACTCGGCCTTCTTCGAGCATTCGTTTCTCGCCGACCAGATGGGCGCCGAACTGGTGGAGGGCCAGGACCTGTCGGTTGTGGACGGCAGAATCGCCATGCGAACCACCGAGGGCTACGAGCCGATCGATGTTCTCTACCGTCGCGTCGACGACGATTTTCTCGATCCGATCACCTTCCGCCCCGACTCGACGCTCGGGGTGCCCGGTGTGATGGACGTGTACCGGGCCGGCAACATCACACTCGCAAACGCGCCGGGGACTGGCATTGCCGACGACAAGGCCGTGTACTCCTACATGCCCGACATCGTCGAGTTCTACACCGGCGAGAAGTCGATCCTTTCGAACGTGCCCACGTGGCGATGCTCCGATCCGTCCGAACTCAGCCATGTCGTTGCCCACCTCGACGAACTGGTCGTCAAGGAGGTGCACGGGTCTGGTGGTTACGGGATGCTCGTGGGCCCGGCGGCGAGCAAACGGGAGCTCGACGCCTTTCGCGAAAAACTCCTCGCCCGACCCGGGAACTACATCGCGCAACCGACGCTGGCGCTGTCGACGGTGCCAATTCTCACCGAGCACGGCCTGGCCCCGCGACACGTCGACCTTCGCCCCTTCGTCCTCGTGTCGCCTGAGCGCATGCACATCACGCCCGGAGGGCTGACGCGGGTCGCGCTCAAGGAAGGGTCGCTGGTTGTCAACTCGAGCCAGGGTGGCGGTACCAAGGACACCTGGGTCATGGCGGAGTAGCCGATGCTCGGACGCACCGCTGGGGGCATCTATTGGATGTTCCGCAACCTTGAACGCAGCGAGAACACGGCGCGCCTCATCGAGGCCGGGCTTCGTATTGCCCTCACCCGTTCGGCTGACGCCGCCGATGAATGGGAATCGGTCGTGACGACAGCCGGCCAACGCGATGCCTATATGGAGAAGCACGACATATTCGATCAGGCCACCGCCGTCGACTTCCTCCTTCGTGATGAGGACAACCCGTCGAGCGTCCGGGCCGTGATCGACTCGGCGCGCAACAACGGCCGGCAGGTACGAACTGCGCTGACACGCGAGGTGTGGGAAGCGACGAACACCTGTTGGATGACACTCCGCGACGCGCTCGACCAGCCCGTGAACGCACGAGACCTCCCAACCGTGTTGGGTCTGATCCGCCAGGAGAGCGCGTTCGTTCGTGGCGCATTGCACGGCACGATGATGCGGAACGACATCTACGACTTCGCGCGGCTCGGCACCTTCGTGGAGCGTTCCGACAACACCGCCCGCATCGTCGACGTGAAGTACTACGTGTTGCTGCCGTCGGCGTTCCACGTGGGTTCGTGGCTCGACAACGTGCAATGGGAGACAATCCTGCGATCGGTGTCGGCCCAGCGCGCATATCGATGGCAACACCCCGGTGAGGTGAGTCCGGCGTCGATCGCCGCCTTTCTCATCCTCGATCGGCGCATGCCCCGATCGCTCGCCTTTTGTTATCGAAAGATTCGGGCAAATCTCGGATATCTCGCCGGCGAGTACGACGCCACCCACTCCTGTCATGGGCCCGCCGACGATCTCCTCGAGTACGTGGACACGCGGACAATCGACTCGATCTTCGACGAGGGGCTTCACGAGTTCCTCGATCGGTGCATCGCCCGCACCAACGAGCTCGGTCGCCGGATCGAAGCCGACTACCGATTCAACGAGTCCTGACGATGCGGCTCGCGATCTCGCACGAGAACACGTATCGATACGACACGCCAGTGTCCTCGGCCCTCCAGGAGGTCCGGCTGTGGCCACGCGGCGGCCCGGCGCAGCTCGTGCACGACTGGACGACGACGATCGAGGGGGGTCGGGTGGAGGTTGAGTTCGACGATCAGTTCTCGAACCGGGTCCAGCTCGTGAGTGTGATGCCGGGGGCGACCGAGACGACGGTGAGGGTTGAGGGTGACGTCGAGACATTTGACATGGCTGGTGTGCTCGGCGATCACAGCGGTCACGCGCCGCTGTGGCTCTTTAAACGCGCGACCGAGTTGACGGAGGCGGGTCCGGGTCTGCGTGAGTTGGTCGCTGGGCTCGAACGCGCGGATCCGTTGGGAACACTGCACGCGCTCGCAGCCGCGACCCTCGACCGGGTCGACTACGTCTTGGGCTCGACCGAGACCTCGTCGACCGCCGAGCAAGTCCTCGCGCAGGGGTCGGGGGTCTGCCAGGACCACTCGCACATCTTCCTCAGCGGCGCTCGCGCCCTCGGTCATCCGGCGCGGTACGTCAGCGGCTATCTCATGATGAACGACCGCGTCGATCAGGACGCGACGCACGCCTGGGCTGAGGTCTGGACCGAGGGATTGGGTTGGGTCGGCTTCGATGTCTCGAACGGGATCTCGCCGGACGAACGCTACGTCCGCATCGCCACGGGCCTCGACTACGCCGATGCCGCGCCGATTTCCGGGCTGCGATTCGGAACGGGAGGCGAGCGGCTGCACGTGAGCGTGCAGGTGCAGCAATGACCGATCCGAGCTTCGATCAGCCCTGAGCTGGGCGGGGCTCCTTGGGCAGGCCGAGGACCAGCTCGCCGATGATATTGCGCTGCACTTCGGAAGTTCCGGCGTAGATCGTGCCGGATCGGGAGTTGTAGAACGCGCCGACCCATGACCCCGCATCGTTGGCCGCGCCCGGAAGGTCGGCGTTGAACGACGTCTTGGCGATTCCTTCGGGGACCATCGCCGCCGAACCCAGAATGTCGAGAGCGAGCTCGGTGATGCGCTGGTGGTAGTGGCTCCAATAGAGCTTGAACGTTGATTCGCCGGGCCCGGGGTGTTCGCCCGCGAGGAACTTGGTGAGCGTGCCCAGCCCCAGCAGTCGCATGATCTCCACCTCGATGTACATCTGGGCCAGCCGGTCGCGGATGACCGGATCGGTGTTGCGGCCCGTCTCCCGGGCGAGCTCGACGAGCTTGTCGTACTCAGCTCGATACATGATCGGCCCGGTTGCGGCCGCCTCTCCTCTTTCGTAGCCGAGGAGCGTCATCGCGACCGCCCAGCCGCCGTTGACCTCCCCGACGACGTTGTCGCGGTGGGTGCGGGCGTCGGTGAAGAAGGTCTCGTTGAAGTCGGAGTCACCAGAGAGCATCTGAATCGGGCGAACCTCCACGCCCTCCTGATCCATAGGGCAGAGCATGAACGAGATCCCGCGGTGTTTGGGAGCGTCGGGGTCGGTGCGGCACAGCACGAAGATCCAGTTCGCGAGCTGACCGGCCGATGTCCAGATCTTCTGCCCGTTGATGACCCACTCGTCGCCATCGAGAACGGCACGACATCCGAGCGACCCGAGATCGGAGCCTGCATCGGGTTCGCTGTACCCCTGGCACCACACCTGTTCTCCCGAGATGATGCGCGGAAGGAAGAACTCCTTCTGCTCCTCGGTACCCCACTGAAGGATCGTGTTGCCGACCATCTGGATCGAGAACGCGTCGTTGCCCGACCCGGTTGGGGCGCCCGCTTTCTGGAACTCCTCGGCCAGGATCACCTGTTCGAGCGACGACAGGCCGCCGCCTCCGTACCTTGCTGGCCAGGCCGGGGCGAGAAGTCCGTTGGCAGCGAGCTTTTGACGCCAATCGAGAGCGAATTCGTGGATCCGATCACCATCCAGCGCGCCGAGCCCCTGCCAACCGTCGGGAAGGTTCTCGCGCAGAAAGTCCTGGATGCGTTCCCGAAACGCATCGGCCTCGGCGCTGTAGGTGGGGTCCACGGTGTCGTTCTCCTTCTCGCGTCCCGCTTGTTACCCGAGAGTAGCCGACCAGCGACGAGGGACGAGGAGCGGACGGGTCAGTGGATTTGTCCGACGACGGACGCCGGGGTTACGCGGGCGAGTAGACGGCCCTCGCTCACCATCGCGTCTCGGTACTCGTCCCAGTCGGAGTGTTCGCCGGCGACGCGACGGTAGTAGTCGACGAGCGCGTCAGAGGTGGCATCTGTTGGGTCGGTGGTCGCCGGCAACAATTCGGCGGTGCCGTCGAACGAGAGATACGACCAGCTCTCGCGGTCGCTGATATGCAGCACGACCCTGGAATCGCGCCGCATGTTCTTCGTCTTCGCTCGGCTCTCGGTGATCGAGATCTCGAACGCGCCATCATGGAAGGCGTACGAGATGTCACTCGATTGTGGCCGGCCGTCGCGACGGATCGTGATGATCACGCCCTGCGTGCGTTCTGCGGCCCAGGGGATTGCGGTGTCGAGGTCCATGCTCACACCAAAGCACAGAACGCGGACTAGAACGAGGGGCCATGGATCTCCGCCGCCCGACAGACATCGCCGACGTGACCGATCGACTGGAGAATTTCCGGTCGCCTGACGCCGCCGATGCGGTGGCGCACTTCGTCGCTCGCCCGTCCGACGTGTTCATCTGCACCTACTCGAAGAGCGGTACGACCTGGATGCAGCAGATCCTGCATCAGCTGCGAAGCGGCTCGTCGATGGACTTCGACGAGATCAGTGTTGTCGTGCCCTGGCTCGAGACCGCGTTCGACGTTGGCATCGACCCCCACGCTGACCAGCAGTGGCGGCCGCGGGTTTTCAAGACTCACCTCACGCGCAGCGAGGCGCCTGACGGTGGGCGCTACGTCACCGTGTTTCGTGATCCGCTCACGGTTCTTCCCTCGTTCCACCGGTTCTTCGACGGCTGGTGGTTCGAGTCGGGCAGTATCTCGCTCGCCGAGTTCGCACGCGGTTTGTACATGCGAGGCTCACAGGCCGGAAGTCACTGGAATCACCTCGTCGACTGGTGGCCCCACATCGAGTCAGCCGACGTGCTCGCGTTCAGCTACGAAGACATGGTCGCGGCTCCTGATCGGGTTCCGGCTGTGGTCGCGGAGTTTCTCGGGTTCGACCTTTCGGACGAGGAACTCGCCGCGGCAACCCACAACTCCAGTCGAGCGGTCATGCTCGAACACGCCTCGAAGTTCGAGGAGCAGGTTCTGCGCGAGCACCGCGATCACCTCTGGGGCCTTCCGCCGGGTGGCGATGCCTCCAAAGTCGTCGCGGCGACAAGCGTCGAGATCGACGACGACCTCCGCGCCGAGCTCGATCAGATGTGGATGGATACGGTCGGTGCCGAACTCGGCTTCGAGAACTACGACGCGTTCCGTCGAGCATTGCCCGATCCGCTCGGCGTTCGCAGCTGATCGGTCTGCGTCAGCTCCGGATCCAGAGCGTCTCGGTGTTGCCATCGACCCCGATGACCTGACCGGAAATGTGTCGGCCGTAGTCGCTCACGAGAAACATGATGAGATCGCTGATCTCCTGCGGGTCGACGTAGCACTGCATCGATGTGCCGATCGCGTAGAGGCGGCGGACCTCCTCGGGATCGATTCCTTCGAGTGCGGCGTGGCCGGCGATGACCCTCTCCATCCGCTCGCCGTTCACATTGCCCGGGACGATTCCGTTCACCCGGATGTTGTCGGGGCCGAGCTCCATGGCAAGGGTCTCGGTGAACCCGGCCACCGCATACTTGGCGGCCACATATGGCGACCGACCGGGAAAGCCCATGATCCCAGCCGCCGAGACCATGTTGATCAGCACACCACTCTTCTGTGCCTTGAACACGGGGGCGACACGGCGGGCGCAATAGAACTGGGCGTCTACACACACCCCCATGCAGTGATCCCACTCCTCGTTCGTCACGTCCTCGACGAGCTTGGTGGGACCGCCGACACCGGCGTTGTTGATCATGATGTCGAGCCCCCCGGGGAGGATCTCGTCGAAGATCGCATCGAGGGCGTCGGAGTCGGCGACGTCGCACTCCCAGGTGGTGATGCTGTCGGGCAGGGTGGCGAGCCCGGCCGGGTCGATGTCGCAGGTGAACACCTTTGCCCCCAGCCGGTCCATCGTGACCGCCGTCGTCCGTCCCATGCCGTCGCCACCGGCGGTCACGAACGCCCGCTTGCCTTCGAGCGAGATCTCCATTGAGGGGGCCTTTCTGGTCGGGTTTGGTGCGGCTCAGCCGGCGGGCGCCAGCGAGTGCTGCCTCAGATCGTCGAACAGTGGTACCGCTCGTTCATACATTTCGAAAAGTCGGGGGGTGTCCTCGAGCGGGGGATATCTTGTCGTGGGTTTCTGGATACCAGTGCTCTCTCGCAGGCTGTCGTGCCAGGGGCCGGTGCCTTCGCCGTACCAGCTGACCTCGCTACGGTCCCCCGCCTCCCACTCGAGCGCCTCGGCCATGAAGGGGATACCGACGGCGGCGCAGTATGCGCGGGCTGTGCCCGCAGGGTCATCGAGCAGGTCGGCAGAGTGCACGACGGGCGGCGGAGCACCGTCACGGTCGGCGATGCGGTGGAAGAGTCGGTGCAGCGATTCGAATCCGACCTCCTCCCACGAACAGTCTGGCCAGTGTTTGGCCAGGCCCTGCACGACCCGCTGGGGGTCACGAATGAGGAAGGTGTGGGTAATCTCGGCGAGCATGTCGTCGCTGAGCGTGTGCTCGACGGAATACACGAAGTCCTTCACGAAGACGCTGCCGTTGGTCGTGCCTGTTGTCAGCTCGTCCCACGTGGCGGCGTAGTTGTGGCCCGACCTCGGATCGACATGGGCGTCGCGGTCGCTCACACGATCTTCGCCGTAGTAGTAGAGCTCGTTCCATGGCTCGTGGTGGCACGCAAAGTCGCCCCGCTGGCGCATCATCCACTCGAAGGCGGTGGAAGTGGACCGAGGTGTTGCCCAGAGCGTGAGGAACATCGGGTTCTGCATCAGCATCCTGACGTCGGCGTTGCCGTGACGATCTCTCCGTCGCGGAGGGAGTCGAACACGTCGTCGGTTACGAGCAGGATCGCACACCTTCGGTCGTACAGCGCGCTGGCTGCCAATGCCCCTGCCACGAGGTTGATGTCGGCCTTTGTGATCACGAGGGCGTGCGGACCGGTGCCGCGCCGGATCGAGTCTCCGAGTACGCCGGGAGTGCCCGACGAACCTTTCGACCCGGGGATTGCCACCACTTTGTCGGTGAGTACGGAGCCGTGCTGGGGGTGGGCCCGATCGATCACCCGGCCAGTACCGGCATCGAAGCCTCCCCAGAAGCTGAGCGGCTCCTGGAGCCGCAACACCTCGCCGCGAATCGGAGCCTCGACGAGCCAGATACCACCCAGCTCGCTCATCGGAGCCACCGCCCGGTCACTGCGGATTCGACGCAGCGTTCGAGGCTGCCGAACGCGACCGGGATGTCGAGCATCCCCTGGGCGTAGTACGCCCACTTGGCTGAATTGGTCATGGCGAGCCCGTCGAGTCCGCTCGGTCGTGGCGGGTAGTACGTGCACGTGTCGAGCACGATCGAGACGCCGGCGGCCCCGAGCAACTCGTCGAGGCCGCGGAGCTGGAGTTCTGCGGCGACGGCTCGGCTCGTGGTCACGATCATCCGGACACCCGCGGCGACACGCCGCCCGTCGAGCAACGCGACGGTCTGATCGAATTCGTCGACCGAGAAGTGGGGAGTGCCCAGGCACACCGCGCGAAGGGGTTCGTCGTCCTTCGACGTCGTGAGCGAGGCCGCGGCGTCAACGAGTTCGCCGGCCGTCAGCACCGTGCGATGGCGTGGAGAGGTCCCTTGAGTTGCGGAGTCGAGCGTGGGTGCTTCCGGCGTGGTGCCCACGACGTGAAACAGGCCTACGCCCCCCGCAGCCGCGGCGCCGGCCGCGATGGCCTTGAGGTCGTCTTCAGTCGCTCCACACAGCCCATCGATGACTCCGACGCTCTCACCGACCGTTCGCCCGAGCACCACGCCGAGCAGATGGGGGAGGTTGGGGTCGGCGAGCGTTGTCGCGTCGAGGGTCGAGAGGTCGAAAACGTGGGTGGCGCGCCTGCCCTCGTCGGTGTGGAGTCCCGACAGCGGCACGCTCCCCACCATCGCGGCAGAGATGTCGAGGATGTCGCCGTACTTGTTCGTCCGAGCGCCCAGGACCGAGTTCGTGAACCCGACCGCATTCGACTCGGATCCGACGACGTGGGTGCCGAAGGCGGGGCGACCCTCGGGCTGTTGGTATGGGGCGCAGGTCCACATGGTCGAGCAGCCGAGCTCCTCGTAGATCTCCATCATCCGCCGAGCCCCGGCGACTTCCGCCGGCGCTGCGGCCTCGGGCCGTAGATCCGGCGAGGTACAGGAAATCAGGCTCGCGTTGGTATGTGTGGGCACTGCGAGACTGGCTCCACCTGCGAGCAGGAACTCGGCGAAGTCGAGCGACATCGGGCCGGAGTAGTGGCACGAGTTGATGTGGGCCATCTCGATCGGCACGAGCTGAGTGGCCTTTGAGACCTCGGCCGCGGCCACGATCATGCGCATCGCAAACTGCATTGCCTCGCCGTCGGCACCGCTCAACCAGCGTTGCTCCCTCCCGTCGAGCTTTACCTTCACGCGTTGTGAGATCCCTGCGGTAGGTACAGGTCGTGAGTGTCCGGCTCGAGTCTCCTGCTCAGTTCGCGAAGCCGCCCGTGGAACTCGTCGCGCGGTACGTGGCAGAGCCGAATGTGGCGTCCCGAACTCGGATCGAATGCCGTCCGGCCGTGCATGACGCGGTGGTTGTCGATCAGCATCCCGCTCCCGGCCGGCACCCGAATCCTGGCGATGAACGCCGGATCGAGCATGAGCTCGTTGAAACGTCGGATCGCGGCGAACATCGGGTCGACCAACTCGGCAGCACAGTCGAGGGGTGCCAGCGCTCGGTCGAAGTAGCGGATCCCGCATGGTCGTCCGAACTCGTCGAGCGAGATCAGCGGGCCGCGGTTGCGCATGTCGATCTCTCCCGGGTGGCGGCGGATGTGCGCGATCGGGACTGTCGTGAGCAGCTCGTACGCGTCGGGGTCGGCCCGGGCGATCGATTCCGCGACTGCAAATCCATCGACGTAGGTGCTCAGGCCACCTTCGCTCGTGTTCACGAGACAGTGGAAGATGTCGATTCCCGGTGGTGAGTATGTGAAGGCGTCGTCGATGTGAGGGGCCTGCGCCATGCCGGTCTTGGCTCCGAGCTTTGCGACCGGCTCGGCGCGAACGTCGTAGATCCGGCCATACACCGTGGTTTCGTGGATTGGACCCATCAGGCCTGCAAGTTGTTCGGTGCGGGCTGGGGCGGTGCCCATATCCGAGACGTGGACGATGCCGCGATCGCGAAGCAGCTGATACACCCGCAGCTGCCCTCGACCTCCGTCGGTCGCGTCGGTCCAACGCACAGTGGGGAAGTCGTCGGCGAGGTCGGCGCGCCAGGTCACGGGTCTCCAGGCCTTGCGACGATCACCATCGACCCCGTCGTACGCGTGGTGCCGCAACCAATCGCATCCAAAAGAGGAGATGTGTCCGTCGGACCAGTGGAGCTCGAGATCACCATCCGCGACATTCGCCGACTCGGGCATGCCATCGGGGTCGACGTTGACAACGGTCGTGAACCGAATGCCGTCGGCCGGATTCCCGCAGGTCGCGCAATAACACGCGTGCCGGAGCCACTGATGATGAAAGTCGCGGGTCACCCCATCGGCAAAGACGACCGTCACCGTTCTCGCCCCGACTTCCGCCGCTACCACCGGAGGAATGCCAGCGATGCCCAGGCGATTGCCGAGAAACGGGTTGTGTGCGTCGATGGCTTCGGTCGAATGGTGGGAGCGCGACGCGTCGGTCATCCGGTCGATCCTGGACGAGAACACATCCGAGAATTCATCGCACCGAGACTACGCAGACCACCCTCCGCTAGCCTCCTCGGCCATGACGACCCACTCGATGGCCGAACGGATCGCCGATCTCGAGAGCCGACGCTCCGAGGCCCGGCACGCAGGATCCGAACGCGCGGTTCAGCGCCAGCACGACAAGGGAAAGATGCTCGCGCGCGAGCGCATCGACTACCTGCTCGACCCGGACTCGTTCCACGAGCTCGACATGCTCGCCCGCCATCGCGCACACGAGTCGGGCATCGAGGATCGTCCCTACACCGACGGCGTGGTCACCGGCTGGGGCACGATCGACGGCCGCAAGGTGTTCCTTTTCAGCCAGGACTTCACGGTGTTCGGTGGTGCGTTGGGCGAGGTGTTCGCCGAGAAGATCCACAAGGTGATGGACCTGGCCGCGTCGGTCGGCGCGCCGATGATCGGGCTCAACGACGGTGCCGGCGCCCGCATTCAGGAAGGCGTCGTGAGTCTCGACGCGTACGGCGGCATCTTCTACCGGAACGTGCAGGCCTCTGGCGTCATCCCCCAGATCAGTGTGATTCTCGGCCCGTGTGCGGGCGGTGCGGTGTACAGCCCCGCGATGACCGACTTCATCTTCATGGTCCGCGAAAAGTCGCACATGTTCATCACCGGTCCCGATGTCGTGAAGACCGTGACCGGCGAGGAGGTCACGCTCGAAGAGCTCGGTGGTGCCCGGTCACACTCCTCCAAGTCGGGTGTGGCCACGTACACCGGAGAGAGCGAAGAGGACGTACTCGATCAGGTCAAGCTGCTTCTGTCGTACCTCCCATCGAACAACCTCGAGACCGCACCGGGAGTCGAGGCCGACGACGATCCCGAGAGGGCATGCCCGGAGTTGCGGTCGGTTCTCCCCGACAGCTCGAACGTCCCCTACGACATGAAGGACGTGATCGGCTCGGTCGTCGACGACGGCGATTTCTTCGAGTACTTCCCCGATTGGGCCCAGAACATCGTGTGTGGTTTCGCCCACATCGAGGGTCGACCGATCGGGGTCGTGGGCAACCAGCCGATGGTTCTGGCGGGAGTGCTCGACATCGAGTCGGCCGAGAAGGCGGGCCGCTTCGTCCGCACCTGTGATGCGTTCAACATCCCACTACTCACGTTCTGCGACGTGCCCGGCTTCCTGCCTGGAGTCGACCAGGAACACGGCGGCATCATCCGCCACGGTGCCAAGCTCCTGTACGCCTACTGCGAAGCGACGGTGCCTCGAGTTCAGGTGATCACGCGCAAGGCGTACGGCGGTGCGTTCCTCGTCATGGACAGCAAGGCGGTCGGCTCAGACATCAGCTTCGCGTGGCCCTCGGCGGAGATGGCGGTGATGGGGCCGCAGGGTGCGGTCGAGGTCATCTATCGCCGCGAGCTTCAGCAGGCTGCTGATCCCGAGAGTCGCCGAGCCGAGCTCGTCGACGAATACACCGAACGGACCGCAAATCCGTACATCGCGGCCGAGCGCGGCTACATCGACGAGGTCATCGACCCCGCCGACACGCGCAAGGCGGTTGCCGGTGCGTTTCGGTTGCTCGAGTCGAAGCAGGAACGGATCCCCGACCGCAAACACGGGAACGTACCGCTCTGATGAGTGAGGTCCCGCGGTTTCGAATTGGCGACATCAGTCCCGAGCCCACGGCTGATGTGATCGCCGCGATCACGATCGCGCTCGACGAGACGTGGCCAGCACCGTCGAGGGCAGGCGCGTGGGAGCCCCAGCAGTCCGACGCGACCTGGCGTTTCAGTCAACGACCATGGGTTGGTCGACAGGTGCCGCTCCGGCGCTGGGGTCGTGCATAGATGACCGACCCTCTGCGTTTCGGGGTGATCGGCGCCGCCCGGATCGCACCGAAGGCCCTTATCGAACCGGCCTCGAAGATCCACTCGGTGACCGTCACCCGCGTCGCTGCCCGCGAACGCTCGCGAGCAGAGGCCTTCGCGGCGGCCCATGGCATCGCCGCCGTGTCCGACGACTACACCGGGGTGATCGAGGCCGACGATGTCGACGTCGTCTACAACCCGCTCAGCATGAACCTTCACGCCGAGTGGACGATCGCGGCCCTTCGAGCCGGCAAGCACGTGCTGTGCGAGAAGTCGCTCGCGTCGAACGCTGTCGAAGCTGCTGAGATGGTGCGGGTCGCCGACGAAGAGGAGCGAATTCTCGGCGAGGCGTTCCACCACCGATACCACCCGATGTTCGAGCGGATTGTGGAGTTGTGTCATAGCCGGGTGATCGGCACTGTCGAACGAGTCGAGGCTGTCTTCAACATCTCGATTCCACAACCTAATATTCGGTGGGACTACGAAACAGCGGGAGGCTCGCTCATGGACCTCGGCTGCTACCCGGTCACGTGGGTACGGCACGTGGTGGGGGAGGAGCCGTCGGTTCTGTCGGCAGAGGCCGATGTCGGTCCCGAGCGGGTAGACGCCGCAATCTCGGCCGAACTCGCCTTTCCAGGAGGCGCGACCGCTCGGATCGAGAGCTCCATGATCTCAGACACCGACGACATTCGTCTTGTGATCGACGGTTCCAGGGGTTCGATCGAGGCAATCAATCCGCTCGCCCCGCAGGAAGGCAACATGCTCACTGTTCAAACGGATGAAGGGGTGACCGCAGGGCCTGTCGATGCTGGGGTCACGTACGACCACATGCTCCGTGCGTTCGTCGACCACGTCGAGCACGGTACGCCGTACCTGACGAAGGGTCAGGACTCGATAGCGAACATGACTGCGATCGATTCGATCTACGTCGCCGCCGGCCTCAGTCCCCGCGGAACCTAGGTCTCCGGTCGGAAATCGCGAAGCGTTGACCGAGCGCTTCAGAGGTCGCTGACGGCGACCTCGATGCGATCCTGATGCCAGTCCGTCGCAGCGTCGAGTGCTTCCGATGCCTTTCCGACGAGATCGCGGACCTCGAACGCGTGTGCCGGATAACAGGCGACGCCGGCCCAGACCGTGTACCCGGTCTGTTCCTCGTTGAGGCGTCGGCGGATTCGCTCGACCGTCCAGACCGCACCGTTCTCGGGAGTGTCCTCGAGCACGAGGGCAAACAGTCCTTTGCTCGTTCGACACGCGGTGTCGGATTCTCGCAGGGTGGCGATGAGGTAGTCGGCCACCAACTGCGGGTCGGCCTGGGTACGCGTCTCCTCCTCGATCCGCACGACCTCGAGAAGAATCACGGCGACCGGGCGGAGGTGACGTCGTGCAGCCGCAACCCGGGCCTCGATCGCTGCGCGGAAGTAGTTCTCGGTGTAGAGGCCGGTCTCGGAATCGGTGATCGAGTTCTTCGGACCCCCCGACTGCGAGCGGACTTCTTCAAGGATCTGCTCTTCGATTCGGGATGTCCGTTCGGCCTCGCTTTCCTGCGTGGCCGCAAGTTCTTCGCCGATCGAGGCCACGGCGTCTTCGGCGGTGATGCGCGCCTGAACCTGCGAGGCCATCGAAGACTCGAGGCTCGTGATCTGGTTGCGTTCCATCGTGAGCTGACGTTCCGTGTCGCGGGCGTGGCGGGAGATCACCCAACCGACGAGGCCAGCGCCCAGGGCCGCGACTCCCGAGAACACGCCGAGCAGCGCACCTTCGACCGCAGCGAGGACGCCGAGAATGAACCCGGTGATTCCAATCGAAAGGGAGACGAAGGCGCGCGGATCCATCACGTCTTGTGTGTCGGCGGCATGGAGTGAGTTCTCAAGCGTGATCCTTCAAAAATTCCGGGAAATGCCCCACGTCGATCGCGGATGTCAACCGCCGAAGGTAGTCGGCTCGATCGATCTCGATGGCCCCCAGCGTCGACAAATGTGGTGTGAGCCACTGAACGTCGAACAGCTCGAATCCTGAGTCGCGGAGAAGCGTGACCAGATGCACGAGCGCGGCCTTCGACGCATCGGTCTCTGTGTGGAACATGCTCTCGCCCGCGAACATCCCACCGACCGCGACTCCGTACACGCCGCCCACGAGGTCGCCGTCGGAATTTCGAGTCTCGATTGAATGAGCCCAACCGAGGTGGTGCAGTCTGACGTATGCGCCGATCATTTGTTGATCGATCCACCCGTTCGGGCGCTCGGGATCGGCGCATCGTCGCATCACCTGCTCGAAGTCCGTATCGACCGTGAAGTGAAACGACCGCATCGATCGATAAAGGGAGCGGGAGGTGTGGAGTTCCCCGAGCGGGATAACGGCGCGCGGATCGGGCGACCACCACACGACCGGACCCTCCGCCTCGATCGGCATCGGGAACAAGCCACTCGCGTAGGCGGTGAGCATCGTCTCGGGTTCGAGATCGGCGCCCACTCCCACGACTCCGTGCTCGTCGGCGGTGTCAGCCGGAGGGAATACCCATCCCGCGGTGGTCATGCCTCCAGAATACGGTCACGGACGTAACATCTCGCCGTGACCGTCGACTCGATCCCCAACGATCTCCCCGCGCTTGTGGCCGATCGAGTTCTTCGGCACCGCCGTCGGATGTCGACCTCGACTCTGGTTCTCGTGCCGGGGGATCGGGTTCAGCCCGACTCGGAGACGCTGCAGACTGCCGACTCGGTCCTCGCGATCCAATGGCCGGAACAGTCGGTATCGGGGCAGGAACTCACTTCGTTGCGTCGTTCGGTACGGCCCGGCGTGCGTCTGGTGATGCTCGTACGGCAGGAGCCACGGCCGAGAAGGGGCGCTCGCCGACCGTCGGGGAGCGTGGTCGCGTCCGTGCGCAACGCCGGATGGACGATTGCGTCGATGGAGCGCTTCGCGGTCGACGGCGAGATCTGGATGGACCTGACGGCGATCGATCTCGACAGAGAGCGCGACGCGAGGGGCGTCTGACGTTCGCTCAGGAGAACGCGATGGCGATCAGCGGCGCGAGCATCGCAACGACGAGCAGGATGCCAAGGGCGAGGATGCAGCCCCGCTGCGTTTGTGGAGACACGCCGCAACGTTACCGTGAATGGCCGTGTCCCTTGTCGTTCAGAAGTTCGGTGGCACATCCGTCGCCGACGCCGATCGAATCCGTGATGTAGCCGACCATGTCGCCCGTTGCCGCCGCCGCGGCGACGACGTCGTTCTCGTCGTGTCGGCGATGGGCAAAGAGACCGATGAGCTCCTCCGCCTCGCGTCCGAGGTCTCCACGAGCATGCCCGGACGTGAGATGGACCTCCTCATTACCGCGGGCGAGCGCAAGGCATGCGCTCTCGTGGCGATGGCTCTGCACGACGTTGATGTGCCGTCTGCCTCGTTCACCGGCAGTCAGGCGGGGTTTCTCACCGACGGAAACCACCGCGACGCGAAGATCCTCGAGATAAATCCGTACCGCATCCGCGAAGCGATCGACGAGGGCATGGTCCCCATCGTCGCCGGGAGCCAGGGCGTGTCTCCCGACAAGGACGTGACGTTTCTTGGTCGCGGGGGCTCCGACACGACCGCGGTGGCGCTCGCACATGTCCTCGAAGCCGACTCGTGCGAGCTGTACACCGACGTGAGCGGCGTGTTCACGACCGACCCGCGCGTCGTGTCGAACGCGCGAAAGATCACCACCGTCAGCTTCGACGAGCTGCTCGAGATGACCGCCGTCGGATGCCCCAAACCTGCGATGCGATCCGTCGAGGTCGCACGCGCTTTCAACGTACCGCTGCATGTCCGCTCCGCTTTCACATGGGAGAGCGGGACATGGGTGGCCGAGGAGGACCCCACCATGGAACAAGCCGTCGTCACCGCAGTCGTACCCGATACGTCGGAGTCCAAGGTCACGGTGTCAGGCGTGCCCGACCGCCCTGGGATCGCCGCTGGGCTCTTCCGGGCGCTCGCCGATGTTGGCGTCAACGTGGACATGATCGTGCAGAACGCATCCGAGGCCGGGGTGACCGACATCTCCTTCACGGTGCCTCGAGAGCAGATCTTGCTCGCTGCCGACATCACGGCCGAGCGCGTGCCCGACGAGAGTTGCACGGTCACGACCGACGCCGAAGTCGGGCGGGTTTCGCTCGTCGGTGCTGGCATGAAGTCGAATCCGGGTGTCGCCGCCAAGATGTTCGAGACGCTCGCCGGCAACGACATCAACATCGAAATGATCTCGACCTCGGCGATCCGAATCAGCTGCGTGGTCCGTGACACCGACGTCGATCTCGCAACTCAGGCTCTCCACGACGCCTTTTCGTTGAGCACTCCCTGATCTATCTCAACTTCCG
>JBPCTR010000293.1:0-16250 GCA_051011575.1 Acidimicrobiales bacterium
CCCTGGGTGGGCAGCGTGTGGTTGGTGCCGATCACCTTGTCGCCGTAACTCACGTTGGTCATCGGGCCGAGGAAGAGGGCGCCGTAATTCCGCATGTTCTCAAAGAAGAAGTCGTCGTCGTTCGTCATCACCTGCACGTGTTCGAACGCGAGTGCCTCTGCCTCCGCCATCATCTCGGCGTTGTCGGCGCAAAGAATCACCCGGCCGTAGTCGCGCCATGCGACGGAAGCGATGTCGGCGGTCGCGAGCGTCTCGAGTTGACGGTCGACCTCGACGATGGTGGCTTCCCCCAACCCCTGCGAGGTCGTGAGCAACACCGCCGGCGATGTGGGCCCATGTTCGGCCTGACCGAGAAGGTCGGTCGCACAGAGTTCGGCGTCGACCGTCTCGTCGGCGATCACGAGCGTCTCCGTCGGACCAGCGAGCAGGTCGATGCCGACCCGGCCGTACAGCAGTCGTTTCGCCTCGGCGACAAAAGCGTTTCCGGGGCCCACGATGAAGTCGACGGCATCCACGAACTCGGTGCCGATGGCGAGTGAAGTGACGGCCTGGATGCCACCGAGAAGGTAGATCTCATCGGCGCCGGCGAGGTGCATCGCGGCCACTGTCTCGATCGGGATGTCGCCGTTGATCGGCGGGGTGCATGCGGCAACGCGGGGCACCCCGGCGACCTTCGCCGTCAGTACCGACATGTGCGCCGATGCGACCATCGGGTAGCGACCACCAGGCACGTAACAGCCGACACTCGCTACCGGAACATTGCGATGGCCGAGGAAGACACCCGGCAGCGTCTCGATCTCGATGTCGGAGAGCGATGCGAGCTGTGCCTCGGCGAACCGACGGATCTGCGCCTGCGCGAAACGAATGTCGTCGAGCGTTCCAGGGTCGACCCGGGCGATCACATCGGCGATCTGTTCGTCGGTGAGGCGGAACGAATCGGGGTTCCAGTTGTCGAACTGCTGTGACAGTTCGCGAACGGCGGTTTCGCCGCGGCCTTCGATGTCGGCGATGATGCCGCGCACCGTGTCGGTGAGTTCGGTGTTCGCGCCGTGAGCCGCTTTGGCCGTGGCGTCCTTCAGGATTTCAGCCATCGGTTGGCCTCCTCGTGGTGGCGCCGAGCCGGATGGTTCCGGGAACGACGATGTCTGGAAGTTCGTTCTGGTCCGTGAGGTCGAGCAACTGGACGAGCGTCTGCTCGACCAGCGCATCGACGTTTTGCACGAGCGTGGTGAGGTCATACCCGGCCCAGCTCGCCTGGGGGAGTCCGTCGAATCCGGTGAGTAGAAGGTCGTGCGGAACTCGCAGTCCTGCGGCCCCGAGCCCGTCGACGACACCGAACGCCAGCTCGTCGCCGGCGACCATCACGGCGTCGGGGCGTTCGGGAAGCTCGGCTATGCGCTCCGCCACCTTGTAGCCGTCTTCGTATCCGAACGAGCCAGCCTCGATGTAGGCACATCCAATGCCATGCGAGCCGAGTGCGCGGGCTGCGCCTCGATAGCGGATCTGATCGGTGGAGGCGCTGGCGACACCACCGACGAACAGGACCGACGAGCAGCCCTGGTCCACCAGATGATCGGCGAGAGCGGCGGCACCTGCTTCGTTGTCGACCGATACCGACGGAACGATCCCTGCCGCCGCCGGCTGGTTGAATGCCACCACAGGGAGTTCGCCGCCGGTGAGTCGCGTGAGATGGGTCTGACTGATGTTGGCAGAGGCGACGACCAGGCCGTCGAGTCGATACTGTCGAACCGATTCCAGGACGCCGCTCACGTCTGGAGCGTCGGCGAAGCTGAACAGGAGGAGTTGCTGGCCTCGAGCCGCGAGCTGACGGCTGATCGAGGTGAGCGCGTGCTGCCAGTATTCGCCGACTGCCGGCACGACAGCTCCCACGATGTTGGTGCGCTGGCTCTTCAGACTGCGGGCGATCGCATTGGGCACGTAGCCGAGCCGCTCGGCTGCCGCTTCCACGGTTCGGCGAGTGTTCTCGGAGACGAGGCGGGGCGAGGAGAAGACTCGCGCCACGGTGGCCTGTGAGAATCCGGATTCGATTGCCACGTCCACGGACGTGACACGCTTTGCGCCGCGCCGGGCCGCGCCCGACGTCGATGTCCCCTCCGTCCCCATTGGGGTCCGAGCCTATGAATACGTAGTCATTTCGTCAAGCAGCTGTCTTTGCATTGTGCGCGATCCATGGTTGGGTCAAGGCCGCGATGTGTGATTACGTATACACACGATTCGACGCACACCGGGAGGCAGCGTGGGGCTGGACGGCTTCGATCCGAAATTCGACGACTTCCCCGACTACATCCTCGGGATCACGCGCGAGATCTGGGAAGACCGCGGCATTCACACGCTGCACGACTACTACGCACCCGACTTGGCGGTGCGGTCGCCTTCTGGAGTCGTGATCGGGAACAAAGCAGTGATCGCGGCGACGATGGCCACGCTCGCCGAATTTCCCGATCGCCAGCTGCTGGGCGAAGACGTGATCTGGAGCGGCGACACCGAGACCGGTCTCCTGTCTTCCCATCGCATCCTGTCGACCGCCACACATCTGGGCCACGGCGCTTATGGCCCGCCGACCGGGCGGACCTACACCTACCGGATCATCGCCGACTGCGCTGCCCGCGAGAATCGGATTTACGACGAGTGGCTCATTCGCGACCAAGGGGCAATCGTCCGACAGATGGGTGTTGACCCGCGGACCTATGCCGCTGACCAGATCGAGGCCGAGGGTGGCGCTGCGAGCGCCAGCCGTCCGTTCACGCCTGCGATCGACGAGGGCAATCGGTATCTCGGTACCGGCAACGACCACGAACATGGCCTTCGGTACGAAGCCCTGATGCAGTCCATCATGGGAGCAGACCTCGCTGCGATCGAAGGCGGCTACGACCGGGCGGCACAGCTCGAACTTCCGGGCGGCGTCACGAGCCACGGGTGGGAAGCCGCCGATCGGTTCTGGATGGGTTTGCGCAGCTCCTTCCCAGACGCCACCTTCACCGTCCATCACCGAATCGGACGGGACGATCCTTCGATGCCACCGCGAGCCGCAATGCGTTGGTCGCTCGATGGCACCCACAGCGGGGCGGGATCCTTCGGCCCACCCACGGGTGCGCCGGTTCATGTGATGGGAATCTCTCATGCCGAGTTCGGCCCCGGAGGTCTGCGCCGCGAATGGGTCCTCTTCGACGAGACCGCTATCTGGAAGCAGATCCTGCTGCACACCGGCTGACCCGTACAGAATCCTGCTCCGACCCCTTCTTGCAAAAAGGGGTCAGAGCACATTTGCCCGGAAGGGGTCAGACCCCGTTCGCGATGAAGGGGTCTGACCCCGCCGTGCGGAGTGGCGAATTCAGTTCGTGCGGGTGACGACCATTTCGACGATCGGGCCACTCCAGTCGAAGCTGTCGTCGAGGTCGCCGGTGCCGAGAATCCCGCGGTGATGACCGATGTCGCCGTTCTCAGCGAGATCGGGGTTCGTGGTCCCGGTGCCACCCGGGCCTCCACAGAAGGGAGCGGGCACGAGGTCGTCCCGAGCCTCCGTGTTGATCTCGGTGCCTGCGTCATAGGCGTGCAGGCGGTAGGTCTTCGTTGCCCCGGCATGGGTGGGGAGCTTCCGCGAATCGAGACCGGCGAAGCCATCGTTCGTGCAGATCACCATCGAGACGACACTTAGGCGGTCCGCTGTCGTCGTGAACTCCCATGTCGACGTCTGGCCCGGACCGACCGGACCGCCGGGGTTGCCCGACACACCCAGGCCCTGGTCGTCGACTGCGGCTTCGATCGCGGCCGCCATACCAAAGTTGTTGCCGTTCTCCGCCAACTGCTGGAGGGCGGAACTTGCCTCGTCACCGAGACTGAACACGTCGGCGGCCATCGTGTGCGCGGCCCAGTTCGGTGGGGTCAGGTACTGGCCCCCGGTGAGATTGCGGAGTTCGACCGTGTACGTGTAGCCGTTGTGGGACGCCCCGGCCGCGGTACCAAACGCCGCGATTGGAAGCAGGACCGCCACCATCGCCACGATCACAAGCGTTGCTCTCTTCATGATTCCTCCTGTACGCGCTCGACCTCGTTGCCGAGCACGCCCATCGAAGCCCTCCGAATCGTCCTGGTCTTCGGTCATCCGGCTTTGTTCCGGGACGCTTAAGGGATGTTGCGACGTTCAGATCCATGAACCCGTTCAGACCTGTTAACGACTGCAGAACCCGCCGGACCCGCTAAGCACCTAACGTGCTCGGATGGGTCCGCTCTCCCGAGAAGGTTCGGACGCCGTCGGCAACTGGCGTGCGATCCGGGCGACCGAGCGCCTTCAGCGCCGGTTCACCGACCCTGCCTTCGACGACTCCGACTGGCTTCCCGTCGAGGTTCCCGCTCACTGGCAGACCCAGGAGGGGTTCGAGGACTTCGACGGAACGCTCCTCTACCGGGCCGACATGATCGTGCCGTCATTGCAACCGACTCAACGGCGATGGTTGCGTTTCGAGGGTGTCTGCTACACCAGCGACGTTTTTCTCGACGGTGTGTACCTGGGCGAAACCGAGGGCTATTTCACCCATCACCAGTTTGAGATCACCGATCTCGTCGCCGAAGCGGGGAGCGCTGTGCTCGCCGTAGAGGTGGGCGCCCCACACAACACACCAGACGAGCCGAAGCGCACCCTGACCGGTTGGTTCACCGACGCCCCCGGGCGCCCCGCCGGGTGGACTCCGGCTGGGATCTGGCGTCCGGTCAACATCGTCGACACGGGTCCGATCGCCTTCAGGCACCTGCGCGTGATCTGCGAGCACGCAAACGCTTCGCGGGCCGATCTGGCCCTTCGAGCTGTCATTCTTTCGCACGAAGCCACCGACATCGAGTTGGTGACCGACGTCGACGGCGAAACCCACACGACGACGCAGACCGTCGCCGCCGGCGAGAACCAGGTCGAGTGGCACGTGGAGGTCGACGAGCCCGAGCTCTGGTGGCCTCATGGTCACGGCGATCAACCCCTATACGACCTGCGGGTGCAGGCCCGGACCGCCGATGGCGTGATCAGCGATCGAAAACACCGAAGGATCGGGCTCCGGTCGACGTCGATGAGCGACTTCGTGCTGCGAGTGAACGGCGCCCGCGTTTTCGCAAAGGGGATAAACGTCGCCCCGACGGCGCTCGATCTCGCGAGGGTGCCGGTTGCCCAGATCCAACATGAGGTCGAGGCGATCCGAGATGCGGGCTTCAACCTTGTGCGGGTTCGCAGTCACGTGACCCGGGGTGAGTTCTACGACGCGTGCGACGAAGCCGGTCTCCTGGTCTGGCAGGACATGCCGCTCAGCGGCAGCTATGCCCGAAACATCACGGACCGTGCGACCGAACAGGCTCGAGAGATGGTCGATCTGCTCGGGCATCATCCGTCGATCGTCGTTTGGGGCGGCCATATGCGACCCCACACAAACGAACCCCGATCGTCGGCGATCCCGAACCTGCGCCAGCAGCAGGTCCCGTCGTGGAATCGGACCGTCCTCGACCGTGCCATCCGCCGCACCCTCACGGGAAACGATCCGTCTCGGAAGGTGGTCGCGCACTCGGAGGTGGCGCCCCACATTCCCCATCTCAGTGGGTCCGACCTCGGTCTGTACTTCGGGTGGTTCGACGGTCAGGCCGCCGATCTCGCCGAATACGCGGCCACCCTCCCCCGCTTCGTTCGGTTCGTCTCCGACATGGGCGCCCAGGCGCTGCCGGTCGATCTCGATCGGAGTCTCGACGAACTCCTCGACGCCCACGGCTCCGAGCCCGAAGCACTCCGTGCGATGGTGCCCGCGGCCGGGAGCGCCGACGCGGCGGAGTGGGTCGCCCACACGCGCAGTTATCAGGCAGAGGTGCTCAAGACGACACTCGAAACGCTCCGGGTCCTGAAATACACACCGACGGGCGGCTTTTGTGCGGGACTGTGGCGTGCACTCGGTCCCGGGCTGTCGAGATCGCTCGTCGATGCGGCGGGCACGTCGCGCCCTGCCCTCGATGTGGCTCGGAACGCGCTCGCTCCGGTTCTCCCGGTGCTGTACCCACCGCTGCCGAGCGTTCACGCCCGCTCGACCACGATGTTTGCCCTGCACCTGTGCAACGATGAGCCCCGCCCCCACGAAACCACTGTGCGGGCGACCATCTCCGATGGTCGGGGCACCCGCACGCGGGCATTCACGGGGATGATCGCAGCCGACGACGTGGCCCATCTGGGCGACGTCGCCATTCTCGGCGGCCGAATCGGCGATGTCGCCACAATCGTCCTCAGAGCGACCGGAGATGGGTTCGAGACCGAGAACGAGTACCAGTTCATGGCGACCTGACCAGGCGCCCGATCGGGCGCGTGACCAATCACACGTCTTTCAAATCGTCCGATCCGTCTGACCGGCTCTCGGTCAAGCGAGACTGGGTGGGCGAGCGTGAATACGGATGAGTAGGTTGCTCGCAAGGTTTCCCCAAACACCGGCCGTGTCATCGATACTCAGGCCGGTCAAGCCGCCTTCGACAAGGACCAACATGGCCCAGACGATGCCCAATCCCCTCCGAGATCCGCAGCCGATCAAGGCGAAGACCGATCCGCTTCCCTTCCCGCTCAACATCTGGCAATCGGCGGTCGGTCGCAAGTGGATCATGGCCGTGACGGGCATCGGGCTCCTCGGCTTCGTGGTCGCCCACATGATCGGCAACCTTCACGTCTACGAAGGGCCGGTCGAGCTCCACGAATACGCCGAGGCCCTCCGGAACCTCGGTGGCGAGATCATCCCGCGCACATACCTCCTATGGATTCTGCGGCTCGGCTTGATCGCCATGTTCGGGCTCCACATCGCCGCTGCTTACACCACCAAGGAACTCAGCCGGAAGGCCTCCGACAACGCCAATTGGGTCGACGGCCAGAAGTCGTACCCCGGCGGGCGTGAATACATCGCCGCCAACTACGCCAGCCGCACGATGCGTTGGACCGGCCCGATCATTCTGCTGTACCTGATCTTCCACCTCGCCGACCTCACGTGGGGCTGGCTCCCCCACACCGACTATGTGCGGGGCGATCCGTACCACAACCTGTCGACGAGCCTCGGCAATCTGCCCGTCGCGATCATCTACGTGGTCGCCAACGTCGCGCTTGCGCTGCACATCTTCCACGGCGCCTGGTCGATGTTCCAGAGCCTCGGCATCAACAACCCGAAGTTCAACAACGCCCGTCGGGCGTTCGCCGCTGGACTTGCCGCGGTGATCCTGATCGGCAATCTCAGCTTCCCGATCCTCGCCCAAGCCGGTGTGATCGACGACAGCTCGAATCCCTGCGCAGACGCGGGTTCCGAAGACGCAGCGCTCGCCTGTTTCGAACACGAGATCGAAGAGATGGAGGCGGGATCGTGACCGCGACGATGGACGGAAAGACAACGAGCCCCCGGCTCGATTCGAAGGTTCCGGGCGGCGGTGACATCTCGTCGATGTGGGAAAACCACAAGTTCTCGATGAAGCTCGTCAATCCGAGCAACAAGCGCAAGTTCTCTGTGATCGTGGTCGGTACGGGCCTCGCGGGGGCGTCGGCCGCCGCCACCCTGGGCGAGCTCGGCTACAACGTGAAGGCGATCACCTTCCACGACAGTCCGCGGCGGGCCCACTCGATCGCTGCGCAGGGCGGCATCAACGCGGCAAAGAACTATCCGAACGACGGCGATTCGGTCCACAGGCTGTTCTACGACACCGTCAAGGGCGGGGACTATCGCAGCCGCGAAGCGAACGTGCACCGACTGGCCGAGGTGTCGGTGAACATCATCGACCAGGCCACCGCTCAGGGTGTGCCCTTCGCACGCGACTACGGCGGCCTCCTCGACAACCGGTCGTTCGGCGGCGCTCAGGTGAGCCGCACCTTCTACGCGCGCGGCCAGACCGGTCAGCAGCTCCTGATCGGTGCTTACTCCGCACTCAACCGCCAGATCGCGGCCGGGTCGGTCGAGATGCTGAACCGGATGGAGATGCTCGACCTGGTCGTCAAGGACGGCCGAGCGGTCGGCGTTGTAACCCGCGACCTGCTCACCGGCGAGGTCGAGTCACACTCGGCGCATGCTGTCGTGCTCGCCACCGGTGGCTACGGCAACGTGTACTACTTGTCGACCAACGCAATGATGAGCAATGTCACGGCGGCGTGGCGAGCTCATCGCAAGGGCGCATTCTTCGCCAACCCGTGCTACACCCAGATCCACCCAACGTGCATTCCGGCGTCGGAGGATCATCAGTCGAAGCTCACGCTCATGTCCGAGTCACTCCGCAACGACGGTCGCATCTGGGTTCCCACCGGATTCGACGACAACCGCATGGCTTCGGAGATCCCCGAGAGCGAGCGCGACTATTACCTCGAACGGAAGTACCCGGCGTTCGGCAACCTCGTGCCGCGAGACGTGGCCAGCCGGAACGCAAAGACGGTGGTCGACGAGGGCCGCGGCGTCGGTCCGCTCAAGAACGGGGTGTTCCTCGACTTCGCCGATGCCATTGCCCGCGACGGCAAGGAAACGATCGCGGCGAAGTACGGAAACCTCTTCGACATGTACGCCAACATCACTGGTGAGGATCCCTACAGCAGACCGATGCGCATCTACCCCGCCACCCACTACACGATGGGCGGGCTGTGGGTCGATTACCACCTCATGACGACCGTGCCCGGCTGTTACGCCATCGGCGAGGCCAACTTCTCCGATCACGGCGCCAACCGACTCGGCGCGTCGGCGCTCATGCAGGGTCTGGCCGACGGTTACTTCGTCCTGCCGTACACGATCGGCGATTACCTCGCCGGAATGTTGGGCGACGATCCGGTCCCGACAGACGACCCGGCCTTCGCCCAAGCCGAGGCCGCGGTGGCCGACGAAACGAAAATGTGGCTGTCGGTCAACGGCACGAAGTCGCCCGAGCATTACCACCGGGAACTCGGCAGGATCGTGTGGGATCGCATCGGCATGGCGCGCGACAAGAACGGTCTCGAAAAGGCGGTCGACGAGATCGGCGTGCTCGAGGAGGAATTTCGCAGCAATGTGCGCGTGAAGGGCGACGATGTCTCGATGAACACCGAACTCGAGAAGGTGGGCCGAGTGTCCGACTTCTTCCAACTCGCCAAGCTCAAGGCTCGCGACGCCTTGTTACGCGAAGAGAGTTGTGGCGGCCACTTCCGGGTCGAGAGCCAGACCGAGGAGGGCGAAGCGCTCCGCGACGACGAGAACTTCAGTCACGTGGCCGCCTGGGAATGGCACGACACAGACTCCGTGCAGACCCGCCACGAGGAGCAGCTCCAATTCGACCACGTGCCGCTCACGCAGCGCAGCTACAAGTGATCAGGTGAAACAATGAGCGACGACACCATCGACCTGACTCTCGAAGTCTGGCGCCAGAACGGCCCCGGCGATTCCGGCCACTTCGACACCTATGAGGCGCGCGGGATCAGTCCAGATGCCTCGTTCCTCGAGATGCTCGACCTCGTGAACGAGCGCCTCGTGCACGACGACAAGGAACCGGTCACCTTCGAGAGCGACTGCCGCGAGGGCATCTGCGGGACCTGCTCGCTGATGATCAACGGCCAGGCACACGGGCCCAACAAAGGGCAGGCGACCTGTCAGCTGCACATGCGCACCTTCTCCGATGGCGACCACATCACGATCGAGCCCTTCCGCGCAAAGAGCTTCCCGGTAATCAAGGACCTGGCGGTGAGCCGAGCGGCGATGGACACGATCCAGCAGGCCGGCGGTTACATCAGCGTGAACACTGGCGCTGCACCGGATGCAAATCTCGTGCCGGTTCCCAAGGACGCCTCTGACGTCGCGATGGACGCTGCGGCCTGCATCGGTTGCGGCGCCTGTGTCGCAGCATGCCCGAATTCCGCCGCCCAGCTTTTCACCGCGGCCAAGGTGGAGCACCTCAACCTTCTCCCTCAGGGTCAACCCGAGCGCTGGCAGCGCACCGAGCAGATGGTGGAGACCATGGAGGAGTTCTTTGGAACGTGCACCAACCATGGCGAGTGCCATGAAGCGTGCCCGAAGGAGATCAGCCTCGACTTCATCGCCTTCATGAACCGCGACTACCTGAAGGCCAAGGTCAAGAATCGTAAACTCGCGGGCCAGTCGAGCTGATTCGGAAGCATCCCCCGCCATCGTGGGTTAGGTTCGCCCGATGGACAACCGCTTGGAAAACGGCGATCGGCTCCCGTCGATCATGGGCACCGACCTCGAGGGAAACCAGGTCGACATCGTCGAGACGGTCGCCGGCCATTGGGCCGCGGTGATCCTCTATCGAGGAGCGTTTTGACCGTACTGCCGTCAACAGTTGGTTGACTTCGCGGTGCACGGCGCGGCCTTCGCCGAGATCGGCGTGAAGGTGGTGGCCGCATCTGTCGATTCACTCGACAAGACCATCGACCTGCGCAAGAGCCTCCGAATCGGGTTTCCGATGTTCGGCGATCTCGACGGACACGCCGTTGCCGAGGCCACTGGCGCGTATCTCCAGACCGGAGATCGCACCTTCCTGCACGCCACGAACTTCCTGATCAACCCCGATGGTGAGGTCGTGAACTCGCTCTATTCCAGCGGACCGATCGGCCGGCTCACCGCCAGTGACATCCTGCGCAAGACCCTGTTCGAGGTTCAGAAGTAGGTCACCTCAGGACCGGGGCACCTCGATCCAGGGGATGTCCTTGTCGACGCGCGGCTCGCCCGGAAGTCCGAGCACCTGCTCGCCCAGGATGTTCCGCATGATCTCCGATGTACCGCCCTCGATGCTGTTGGCGCGGGCGCGGAGGAAGGCGTAGCGCGAGCCCGACTGCGTTCCCGACACGTCGAGGGTCTCCGGTCGGCGGAAGGCGTAGTCGTAGTCGACCTGACCCGACATTCCAAGCAGGTCGATTGCGGTCTCATAGGCATCCTTGTTCAGCTCGGCGAACATGAGCTTCGCAACCGACCCCTCGGGCCCCGGGTTCCCGATCTTGCGGTTCTGCGAAGCTCGAATGTTCGTCAGCCGGAGCGCCTCAGCCTTCGCCCAGATCTTCATCACCCGCTCGCGGCGGGCCGCGGTCCGCTCCTGGTCGGGCAGCTTCTGCCAAACCGCAACCAACTGACCAATGCTGCCACCGCCGCGCCGCGATGCACCACCGCCGATCGACACCCGTTCGTTCATGAGCGTGGTAAGCGCAACCCGCCAGCCCTCGCCCACGTCGCCCACCCGGTTTGCATCCGGAACTCGAACGTCGGTGAGATAGACCTCGTTGAACTCGGCTTCACCGGTGATCTGACGCAGTGGCCGGACTTCGACCCCGTCGGCGCTCATGTCGACGGCGAAGTAGGTCATCCCCTTGTGCTTCGGAAGGTCGGGATCGGTCCGAACGACGAGCATGCCCCAATCGGCGATGTGGGCGAGAGTGTTCCACACCTTCTGTCCGTTCACGATCCATTCATCGCCATCGCGAATTCCCTTCGCAGCGAGTCCGGCGAAATCGGACCCCGCCCCCGGCTCCGAGAACAGCTGACACCACTTTTCCTCGCCCGTGAACATGGGACGCAGGAAGCGCGCTTTCACCTCGTCGCTCCCGTGGGTCACGATCGTGGGCCCGGCGAGGTGGCGGAAGAAGCTGGTTGGATCCTCCGACGCCTTGCCTGCTTCGGACAGGCGCGCATCGATCCGGGGTTGCAATGTCGGCGAAATCCCCAATCCTCCGTGCCCTACGGGGAAGTCAACGACGGCGAGTCCGGCATCGAACTGGTGCCCTCGAAATTCCGCATCGGACATCGTGGTCGGGTCATGTTCGGCGAGGAGGGCGTCGATTGCAGCGTCGACAGCGGTGGAAGCATCGGTCATGCCAGCAGTTTTTCAGTTCCGGGCGCCTCTTGCCATGCCGCGACCGAAGCCGCGAGGTCCGCCGGGCCCTTCGAGCGGGCAGGTACTGTCTCTTTCCGGAGAGGGCCTACGAGCGGGCACGGCACGAAAGACCTCTCACATGAGCATCGATGACGGACGTCTCGAAGAGCGCACCTACACGCGTCAACACGACCGGATCTTCCAAGCCCTGGTCCAACAGGTGACCGACCTCCAGGAACGAGTGCAACGACTTGAGGACTCTCTTCGTCGACCCTTGCCCTCCGCCGAACGGATCGATTCGTTGCCCAACCGGACCACCGACGACGTGATTGCCTCCAAACCGATCGAGACCGACGACGACATCTCGGTCGACATCGCCTCGATCGGGTCGACGCTCGACTCGGTGAAACGCTCTCTCGAGCAGTCACGAGAGGCCGAACGCTCGACCACGTCGGCACCGCGGTGGCGCACGTCCTCGACCCGTCCCGCCGGTTGGCAGCCGGTGACCACGCGCCGGAACTAACTCATGCTGCGGCCGGTTCCTCGGCCGTCTCCTCGCCCAATGCGTCGGGCACACTTTCAGCGAGGTCGTCCTGGAGCTGCTGAAGTTCGGCCAGCGCTTCGCTGCGCAGGCGTTCGAACTCGACGAAGTCGGGAAGTGCTTGCTCGGCCGCCGCGAACTTGTCGAGGATGTCGGCGAGTCGCTGGGTCGTCCCGGTCGGGGCGGTGTCGTCGGGCCCGATCGACGGCCCGGCGTCATCGAGAGGCACAGTCGTTCCGGCGAGGCGAGCGGCCCGCTCGATCGAGATGTCGAACAGCTCGGCGAGCGCACCCGCGTACGTGGGCGCGAAACCGATTCGATCCTCCTGCACCGCGGCCACGAATTCGATGACTGGCTCGGTCGGTTCGGTCGGATTCTCGGGAGCGCTCCGCACGTAGAACGGACGAATGTAGACGACCGCTTCATCGACGAGCAGCACCATCAGGTTGCCGGACAGGAACTGCGATCCGCTCTGGCCGAGTTCGGTCGTCTCCTCGGAGATCGCAGGATCGGCGTTGAGGATCTCGTCGATCTGGAACGGCCCCCGCACGAAAACCTCGTCGCTTGTGCTCATCTCGTACTGCCGAAGCTCGAGTTGGCCGCGCTCGTTACTGCGTCCGACGACATACGCGGTCAGTTCCGGGCGCGATGTGGGTACGAATGGCCGGGTGATGACGAAGTCGGGATCCTCCTCATCGGGAAGACGAGTCACCTGGTAGTAGGGGTCGGTCGGCGTGTTTCGATCCGGGATGACCCGCTGTTGTCCGGTTTCGGGATCGGTGACGATCCGACCGGTGGCGCGACCGCCGGACACCGCGTCGGAGTTGTCGGCGACCTCCCAGGCGAGAATGCCGTTGTAGAACTGCTGCGGATCGTCGAGCTGGTACCGACCCCACGCCTCGGTCTGGACCCGGAACAGGTTGTCGGGGTACCGAAGATGGTCCTTGAGCTCGGCGGGCATCAGATCGACGTCGAGGAACAGTTCGCCGAACTCCCGGCGATACGCCTCGAGTATCGGATCCTCCTCGTCGACCACGTAGAAGTCGACCGTGCCGTCGTAGCCGTCGACCACGACCTTCACCGAGTTGCGAACATAGTTGAAGCTGTGGCGCAGGTCGGCGCCGTTCTCGAGCTGGCGGGTGTCGGCGAGTTCACCGTAGGGGTACATGTTCGACGTCGTGTACGCATCGATCACGTACGAGACGCCACCGTCGACCACCACCGCATAAGGATCGCTGTCGTAGTGCAGGAATGGTGCCAGGCGACGGGCGCGGTCGGTGACGTCGCGAGCGAAGATGACCTCGGAGTCGTTCGTGATCGTTCCGGAGATGAGCGGCTCGATCGCCCCGAACCGGAAGGCGAATGCGAGTTCCTTCCAGAACCCCGACATCGGCACGCCGCCGGCCCCGTCGTAGCGATAGCCGTCGATGAAATCGAATTCGGAGCGGGTCGTGTTCACGATGCCATAGCCGCCGAGTCCGTCGCCGAAGTACACCTGGGGCTGGTCGATGATCAGCTCGTCGAGCTCGTTTTCGATCGGCGTGTCGCGAACGACGAAGTCTGGTCGTCCGTTCGAGTTGAATCGGTCGGCGGGTGCCATGACGATCCCATATCCGTGGGTCTCGACGAGGTGTCGGTTCTCCCACGACCCGGTCCGGGAGTTGTTGAGCTCACGGACACCCACGACCATGGATGTGAGGTCACCGTCGATCATGTATCGGTCGACATCCACCCCGTCGGCAAAGGAGTCGAAGACGGCGCGATCCTGCTGGTTCCGGGTGAAGCTGTCGTCGATGATCCGCGGGTCGAGGAGGCGCACGTTCGAGAAGATGTCGCGCTGATCGTCGAGCCTCGCCCGATCGATCTCGCCCGTGTATGTGAAGTCGCCGTCGACAACCTGGTCGAGTCCGAGTGCCGTCCTCGTCGCCACGATGTTGCGGTCGATGTATTGACGCTCACGTTGAAGCTCGTCGGGCCCCACCTGGAACTGCTGGATCACCGCCGGGTAGATGCCGCCGGCGATCACAGCGATGAGGGCCCACAGTCCGACCGCGATCGAGGGCAGCGCCCACCCCCGCCGCCAGATGTTCGCCACGAGAAGCAGCACGGAGAACAGCGAGATCAGCAAGAGAAGCTGAATGGCGGGCAGGTTGGCGTTGAGGTCGGTGTAGAACGCACCCCGGCCAAATCCCTGAGGCGACACGAGGAGTTCGTAACGCTGGAGCCAGTACTGGGCGGCCTTTAGTAGAGCGAGAATCGCGAGCAGTACCGACAGGTGTGCCTTGACCTGCGGGGTCGTCCGGCGGTCAACGGTCTGGATCCGGATACCTCCGTTGATGTAGTGCCACACGGCCGTGAGGATGCCGATGATCACGAACGCGGCAAAGAACCAGTTGACGACGAAGCTCAGGAACGGGAGACGGAACACGTAGAAGCTGACGTTCTGGCCGAACACCGGGTCGGTGACCTGATCGAAGTCGACCTGATTGGTGAAGAGAATCCATTCGTTCCACTGTGAGGCGGCGCCTCCGCCCGTGACGAGTGCGAAAAAGCCGGCGATCACGAATCGGATCAACCCGTTACGTCGGCCAGCCGTCTCGTGCCAGCGAGCCAGCAGTTCTTCCTCGGGCCCGGGCGGGCGGAGGGCGGGAGCGATGCGATCGGCGATCACGAGGTTGAGCCACGTGATCACGAAGAACATGGACACGAACACGACCGACAACACGATCTGGGCACCGAGGATGCCGGTCCAGACCGAGGTGCGATCAAGATCGTCGTACCAGAGGTAGTCGGTGTACAACCCGAGAATGCCCCGGAACGAGGCGAGCAGCGCGATGACCGCGACTACGACGATCCCGGCGATCACGCGCCGGCGACCGATCGGAGCGCGTGATCCAGAGGATTCTTGTTCGGCGTCCATTTCCACGTGAAGGCTACCGCCGTCAGGCGGTATCGTCGGTGCGCCCTCCGCCAATCTCGGCGGCCATCTGGCACACCGACTCAGCGTGCAAGCCGATGCGCTGGGTCTTGACTTCGCGATAGATGCTCCGCAGACCGTCGACGATGCCGTCGACATCGTCGCCACCATCGGTGAGCGCCACCCCGACCCGACGACGAAGCGCATCCACGACCTCATCGGTCTCGCTGCGCAGGTTGGCGACCGCGCTGTTCTTCGGCTTCTTTCCGGCGGCAGCCGCAAACGCGGCGACCGCTGCCGGCTCGACCTCGCCCCACCATCGGGAGCGATGTGCATCGGCCGGGCCCATCAGATCGTCGAGCGCCGGAGCTGCCTTGGCACCCTTCAACGACGACATGACATCGCTCTGCTCGTCGGCAAGAACGCGCTTGAGCCGACGCGACAACTCCGTCGACGCCTCGAGAACAGCAGCCTCTTCCTCGGGCGAGATTGCCGCCGACTCGTCGTTGGCGCCCTCCACGACCACGGCCGACGCCTCGGTTTCGACCGGCTGGTCGTCTCGGTTCGATCGCATCCGAGCAAAAAGATCCTCGACCCGATCACCGTCACCTTCGCTGTTCGCCTCCTCGACCTCGCCGTCATCCGGAACGTCGGCCACAGCGGCGATCGGCCGGCTCGGGGTGCTCGATGCGGCCGGCTCGCCACGGCCGGCAGCCGGGTGGCTACCGGTGTCCACGTCGGCGCGGGCCCGATCGAGCTGGACCACCTTGGCAAGATTTGGGTTCTGGTCGGCGCCGTCGTCATCGGGTTCGGAGGATGACTCATCAGCATCGGCGGCAGATTCCGTGTCGCCGGCGCCGGCAGGGGATTCTTCGCCGCCATCGGGAGTCGCCGTGGGGTCCGGCGTGTCCTCAGCTGCCGGCGAATCTTCGACGGGTTCGGAGTCGGCAGCTTCAG
>JBPCTR010000294.1:0-15812 GCA_051011575.1 Acidimicrobiales bacterium
GGTCGGACATTCCTCGTCGAATCGCCAGCTCGGCATGGCCGACCAGGTGTTCGTACTCACCATGTACCGGGACGAACAGATCGGGGTTCGCGACCGCGTGAAGCGCGAGAAGTTCCTGCTGCTTGCCATGACCGGTCGTGTGCACATCGACCTGGCCCGAGTGCACGATGGTGGCACCCTGCCGTGCGAGCCCGGACCGAACGCGCCCGACGGCAGCTTCATTGCCGGGGATTGGGTGCGAACTGAAGATCACCGTGTCCTGTGGGCCGATCGTGACCCAGCGACTCTCGCCCGACGCCATAAGCGTGAGCGCAGACCGGAACTCACCCTGGCTGCCGGTCGAAACGATGCACGTGCGAAGCGGATCGATCTCGTCGGCATCGGCGATGTCGGCGATGCGGTTGTCGGGAATCTTGAGAAGGCCGAGATCGCGGGCGAGCGCCACGTTGCGCTTCATCGACCGGCCGAGCGTGACCAGCGTGCGGTCCTGTTCGAGGGCGGCGTCGGCGATCTGCTGGACGCGGTGGATGTGGCTTGCGAAGGCGCCGACGATGATGCGCTGGTCGCGGTGTTCATGGAAGAGAGACCGCAACACCCCGCCGACCTCCGATTCGGAACTGGACTGGCCGGGAGTGTTGGCGTTGGTGGAGTCGGCGAGCAGCAGCCGAATACCGGGATCGATCGAAAGAGCGCCAATACGGGCGAGATCGGTGATCCGGCCGTCGACCGGCGTGTGGTCGAGCTTGAAATCGCTGGAATGGAGAATGATTCCCTGCGGCGTGGTGAACGCGGTGATCAGCCCCGACGGGGTCGAGTGGGTGACCGGAAGGAACTCGCAGTCGAACGGACCGATCCGACGAGTGTCGCCATCATTGAGCTCGTGCAGATTCGCGCGGCTCTGCAGGTTGCGCTCGCCAAGCTTGTGCCGCACCAACCCAAGGGTGAACGCCGTTCCGTAGAAGTCGAGTTCGAGACCCGGAACCGCTTCGAGCAGGTAGGTGAGACCACCGATGTGGTCCTCGTGGGCGTGGGTGACGACGCATCCGTCGATCCGGTCAGCGTTGTCGACGAGGTAGGTGAAATCGGGCAGAATCGAATCGACACCGGGCTGCGTCTCGTCGGCGAACATCTGCCCGCAGTCGAGGATCACCATTCGGCCGTTCGATTCGAGGACCGCACAGTTTCGGCCGATGTCGCCCAGGCCCCCGAGGAACGTAATACGAACTGGATCGGCCATCAGAAACCTGCTCGGCCGAGATCGGAGAGCACCTTGCGGCCATCGGCAGCGAGCCATTCTGGTTCGGGGCCCATCGGCAGCCGGCAATCGCCGCCTGGAAGGCCGAGGAGCTTGAGCATGGCTTTGGTCGGAATCGGATTGG
The DNA here is from genome assembly GCA_051011575.1 of Acidimicrobiales bacterium. Classification (GTDB taxonomy): domain Bacteria; phylum Actinomycetota; class Acidimicrobiia; order Acidimicrobiales; family SHLQ01; genus SHLQ01. The sequence goes on from JBPCTR010000294.1 coordinate 1,380, forward strand.
GAGCGAGATCACCGGTCTCGAAACGCCACGACGCGAGCAGGCGTTGATTGATCCGCATCGCCTCACCGATGTCACCCGAGGCGTGCGCACGAATCATCGAGCGGGTCTCGATCCCGCACCAGTGGGTGGCGACGCCGACGACACCGGCAGCGCCAACGGACAGCAGGGGGAGCGTCAGACAGTCTTCACCCGAGTACACATCGAAATCGGAGGCCGTCTCGGCGATGACGATTGCGGTTTGCGCGAGGTCACCCGCTGCGTCCTTGAGCGCCACGATGTTGTCGACGCGACTCAGCGCGATCAGGTTCTCGGTGCTGATCTTGCGGCCGGTCCGGACCGGAATGTCGTAGAGCATGACTGGCAGGTCGGTGGCCGCGGCCACCGCCTCGAAGTGCGCGACGATTCCCTGCTGCGAGGGGCGGTTGTAATACGGCGTGACGGCGAGAATGCCGGTTGCGCCTACCGCCGTTGCACGCTGGGCGAGCTCCACCGCCGCCCGGGTGTCGTTGCTACCCGCTCCCGCCACGACGGGCACGTCGACGGCATCGACCACCGCTTTGACGAGCTCGATGTGCTCATCATGCGAGAGAGTCGGTCCCTCGCCGGTGGTGCCGGCGATCACGAGGCCGTCGTTGCCATTCTCGACGAGCCACTTGGCGAGGAGCTGGGCGCCGTCGAGGTCGAGCGCACCATCGGCGTCGAACGGCGAGATCATCGCCGTGAGTACTTTTCCGAATCGCGCCATGCGACCTCCTTGCTCCGCAAAAAGGCTACACCGCGTGCGGTACGTCGCCGCGAGACTGATCGCCACGGCGAATCCGAAGCAGGACTGCGGCGTATCCGACAAGCCCGATCGTCGCGAAGGTGAACCACTGAAACGCATACGACCGATGGGGGCCGTCGCTCAATTCGGGGATCGGCACTGGGCGGGGATCCCCGGGCTCGACCATCGGATCCTGCGCGAGGAGCTGGACGTACACATTCGCCGGCAACGTTGCGGTCAGCTCGAGTTGCTCGGCGGCCAGCACTGCGTTCGGCCGGCTGACCTCGCCGCCGCGCACCGAGAGCTTGCCGGAATCGAGCCCCACGCGAGCCACTCCCTCCAACGTGACCGGACGTGAGGGCGGAACCGGCGCGTGACCTTCATCGACGACGAACGCTCTTGGGACGAATCCGCGGTTCACGATGACTTCGCCATCGTCGTGGGCAAAGACCGTCCAGTCCCAGAAACCGGGCGAGCCCTCGTCGGATCGATTTGCGACGAGAATTCGGCGTACGTCATCGAACTCTCCTGTAATTAGTAACGGTCGGAACTCGACATCATCGGCGGCGAGGCCTGCCAAAGATGACACACCCTCCACCGGCAGCGCGAGGCGTGCCTCGATCCGCTCGTTGGTCTCCTGGCGTTGCCCGAGGCGGTCGACCTGCCAAAAGCCGGCACCGATGAACGCCACGATGAGCGTGGCGGCAAAGAGATGGGAGGCGAGCCACCGCGGCGTCAGGAACATCGATTCGTGTTCGTCAGATCAGATGATCGAATTCGAGTTCGTCACGCACGGGAACGCCAGCGATCTCGGCGGGCTGACGAGCGCTGCCAAGCCGGTCCCGGGCCTGCTCCATCGCTCCCGGCCGAACCGCACACAGGCGAAATCCGACGACCTGGAGCGACCTTTGGAGCGCGAAGTCTGCATTCGACACCACGGTCCAGACCCGCCGGTGTCCGCCGTTGGCCTGCGTGAGCGCGGCGTGCAGCAGACGCTCGACCGCCGTTGGATCGACACCGGTGGCCGCCACCGCTGCGATCTCGAGTTCATCGGGGTGGCGCTGCACGGTCATCACGCCGGTCCCTTCGGCTCCGAGCAGCGCGACCAGACCCGGAAGAACGGCGGTGTCGATGATCTCGTTCCGCCGAACCCGTAGCCGACCGGCGGTTCGATCGAGCAACTCGGACGCCCACGGAAGGTCGTCGGAGGTGTAGCGGCGTGTGGACGGCTCGGCGGCGTGCGCCGCAACCTCACGAGCGTCGACCGTGACCATGTTGGAACGTTAGCTGCTACTTGTCGGGACTTCCGCCCGACATCCGGCCACGCCGAAATGGTCGCTCCGCGAAGCTTCGCTCCCCCAACACGTCGGGACTTCCGCCCGACATCCGGCCACGCCGAAATGGTCGCTCCGCGAGCTCCACTCCCCAGGAGCGAGGGACGAGCGACGGAAGCGGGCCTCCGGCAGTCCGCAGCGCGAGTCGAGGAGCGCAGCGACGGATCTCGCCCGCGGCGAGAGTCAGTCGAACAGCAGAGTGTCGAGGCCGAGGGTGACGCCGGGGCGGTCGGCGATGTTGCGGACACCAAGGAGTACACCCGGCATGAACGAGTTGCGATGGATGCTGTCATGGCGAATCGTCAGGGTCTCGCCGGTCGTGCCGAAGATGACCTCCTGGTGGGCCACCATGCCGTGCATCCGAACGCCGTGCACGCCCACTCCCCCGACCTTCCCACCACGAGCGCCGGCAACGACCTCGTGCTCGGTGGGGTCTACGTCCCAGTTTCCCCCGCTCGACTCCTTGGCATCCTCGATCCGCCGTGCGGTCATCATGGCTGTGCCACTTGGCGCATCACGCTTTGCATTGTGGTGGAACTCAATCACTTCTGCGGTTTCGAAGAACGGCGCCGCCAGTTCCGCCATTCGCATCATCATCACCGCACCGATCGCAAAGTTCGGGGCGATGAGCAAATTACTCTCGGTGAATTCGGCTCGAAATCTGTCGAGCTCGGCATCGTCGAACCCGGTGGTGCCCACGACGGCATGCACGCCGTCGGCGGCGCACCAGTCGACCACCGTGCGGCTCACCGCGATATGGGTGAAGTCGACCACGACGTCGACCGTCGCCGGATCGAGCTGATCGACGGCACCGAGCGCCGCAAGTTCGGTGTTGACCCCGGCCACATCGCGAAGACTCTCGCCCTCAACCGACGGATCCACGCCCGCTGCGAGTACGAGATCACCGGCACTGTCGACGGCTCGACAGACCTCGCTGCCCATCCGCCCACCTGCACCTGTGACTGCCACGCGAATCATGGCAGCGACCGTACCCGGCCGGTCGGTGTGTCAGCCACACCCACAACGGGTGAGAGCGGTCGGCGAACCGACGAGCGACGTCACGGCCGGTTGGCCGTACACCTCGGCGATGACGGAGTTCACGTCGTCGACGGTGACGGCAGCCAATGCCTCCAGGAACGAGTCGATCGACACAATCGCGCCCCTGAGGGCTTCGCCGGTGGCCAGCCGAACCATACGCGACCCACTGTCTTCTAGCCCGAGGATCACCGAACCCTCGAAGCCGGTTCGGGCCAGCTCGAGTTCGTACTCGGTCACCCCGTGCTCGACGATCTGGGTCATCGCCGTCTCGAGCGCGTTGAGGAGTTCGGGCCCCCGTTCGGTCGACGTGGCGGCGTAGACGCTGGCCGAGCCCGCATCCGAGTACCCCGAGGTCGACGAGTACACGGTGTAGGCGAGCGCCTGATCTTCACGGATGCCTTGGAAGAGCCGCGAAGACGGCGAGCCACCAAGGATCTGGTTGGCGATGGCCAACGCATACCGTCGGGGATCGCCGTGGCCGAGCGAACGCCATCCGAGTGCAACGTGGAGCTGCTCGACCGGCAGGGTCGTGCACACCATCGTCTTGTTGGACGCTGGGGCCTCGTGCCGCGTCGGCCGTTCGCCCACTTCGAGATCGCCGAAGAAACGCTCCGCAGCATCGACGAGCAGGTCGTGATCGACGTCGCCAGACGCGGCGATCACAGTGTTGGCAGGCCGATACCAGCGATCGTGAAATTCGGCGATCGCATGGCGATCGAGCGCCATGATCGTGTCGGTATCGCCGAGCACCTCCCGACCGAGGGCGTGACCGGGAAACAACGCCTCGTAGAGCGCGATGTGCACGAGATCATCGGGGGTGTCGTACGCCGCGACGAGTTCCTCGGTGATCACTTGGCGCTCGGCGTCGATGTCGGTTGCCCGAAGCGCCGGACGTCTCAGTACCTCCATCAGGAGCTCCGTGGCCATGGCGGTCGAGCTGGACGGCACGCGGGCGTAGAACGCTGTGTGCTCTCGAGCGGTGAAGGCGTTCATGTCGCCCCCAACGCGATCGATCGCCTCGGCCACGTCGCGCGCAGAACGCGCTTCAGTGCCCTTGAAGAGCAGATGCTCGAGGAAATGGGACGAGCCCGAACGTTCCGGGGTCTCGTCGCGCGAGCCGATGGCGAACCAGGCGCCGATGCTCGCACTTCGCGATCCGACGATCGGCTCGGTAACGACCCGAAGGCCGTTACCGAGCGTCGTCTTGGTGATCGCTTCCGTCGACTTACCGGCGGCGGTTACGGCCACCGCGGCTCGACTTCGGTGCGGGACCGAGATCGCCGAGTTCGTCGGCGAGTTCGGCGTCGAAACTGTCCTCGAACGAAGCGACCTCACGGTCACCGCTCGACGAGCTCGAGTCGTCGGACGAATCAGAGCCGCTATCTCGTCGACCGCGGCCACGATCCCGATCACGACCGCCATTGCGGCTGCCATTGCCGCCACGATCGTCGTCGGACGACGAACGCTCGCGGCCACCGGAGTCGCCACCGGCGGGCTCGGTGTCACTCGTAGGACGAAGCGAGATCTTGCCGTTGGGATCGATGTCCTCGACCTTGACCTCGATGTCGTCGCCGAGAGACACGACGTCTTCGACCTTGTCGATGCGCTTGCCGCCACCGAGTTTGCTGATGTGAACGAGGCCGTCACGACCCGGGAGGATGTTCACGAACGCACCGAACTTGGTGATGTTCACGACCTTGCCCTGATAGATCTCGCCCACCTCGGCGGTCGGAGGATCGAGGATCAGACGAATCTGGCGCTCGGCCTCTTCGACCTTCTCACGGTCGGGCGATGCAACGGCAACGATGCCGACCATGCCGTCGTCGTCGACGCTAATGTCGGCGCCGGTCTCGGACTGAATGGTGTTGATGACCTTGCCCTTCGGGCCGATGACCTCGCCGATCTTGTCGATCGGGATCTCGAACGACACGATCTTCGGAGCGGTCGGGCCGACCTCGTCGCGAGGCGCAGCAATCGCTTCCTGCATCACTTCGAGAATCTTGAGACGAGCGTCCTTGGCCTGCGACAACGCCTTGGCGAGAACGTCGGCGGGGATACCATCGATCTTCGTGTCGAGCTGAAGCGCCGTCACGAACTCAGTAGTACCGGTGATCTTGAAGTCCATGTCGCCCATCGCATCCTCGGCTCCGAGGATGTCGGTGAGGGTGACGTACTCGTCATCCATCTTCACAAGGCCCATGGCGATGCCCGCGACGGGTGCTTTGATCGGCACACCCGCGTCCATCAGCGACAGGGTCGACGAACACACCGACGCCATCGACGACGAACCATTCGACATGAGGACCTCCGATACCAGGCGGAGCGTGTAGGGGAACTCCTCCATCGACGGGATCACCGGGAATACGGCGCGCTCGGCGAGCGCACCATGGCCGATCTCACGACGCTTCGGGCCGCGCATGAAGCCCGGCTCACCCGTACAGAATGGCGGGAAGTTGTAGTGGTGCATGTAGCGCTTGCGATCGATCGGGTCGATGCCGTCGATCATCTGGTCCATGCGTCCCATGCCGAGCGTGGTGATGTTCATCACCTGGGTCTCTCCACGTTGGAAGAGGCCCGAGCCGTGTGCGGTGGGGATCATGTCGACCTCGGCCGACACGGGGCGGAGCTCGTCGGTCTTGCGACCGTCGATACGAAGCCCTTCGGTGGCGATCCGCTTGCGGACCGCGTCCTTCTTGACCGAGTTGAAGGCCTGACCGATGACCCCGACTTCGTCGGCGAACTGCTCGGCGAGAGCTTCCTTGATCTCGTCCTTGAGGACGGATTCGGCGGACTGGCGCTCCATCTTGTCGGTGATGGTCTGCGACTCGGCGATGCGGTCGTGATACCCCTGCACTGCGGCGAGCAGGTCGTCGGAGTAGTCGCCGATCACCGGGAAGGTCATCTTCTCCGGAGCGCCGACCTTCTCGACGAGGGCCTCTTGGAGCTCGATCGCCTGGCGGATCCACTTCTTGGATGCCTCGAGGCCACCGGCGAGCACGGTCTCGTCGACCTTGGGGGCGCCGGCCTCGTATGCCTTCCACGAAGTTTCGGTGCCACCCGCTTCGACCATCATGACGGCGACATCGTCGTCGTCGAGGAGACGGCCGGCAACGACCATTTCGAAGGTCGACTCGGCGCTCTCCTGGTAGGTCGGGTGTCCGATCCACTCACCATCGGTGGTGTACGCGATACGCACAGCGCCGAGCGGGCACTCGAACGGAATGCGGGAAATGGTCAAGGCCGCCGACGCGGCGTTGATCGCCAGGACGTCGTAGGGATTCTCCTGGTCGGCGCCGAAGATCGTGCCCACGATGTGCACGTCGTTGCGGAAGCCGCTGGGAAAGTTCGGACGGAGCGGACGATCGGTGAGACGATCGACCAGGATCGCGGCCTCGCTGGCCCGACCCTCACGACGAAAGAACGAACCCGGGATCTTGCCCGCGGCGTAGCTGCGCTCCTCCATGTCGACGGTGAGCGGGAAGAAGCTTGCGCCTTCCCGCGGCTTGTCGCTTGCTGTTGCGGTCACGAGGACCATGGTGTTGCCCAATTGGGCGAGCACCGCGCCGTCCGCAAGACCAGCGAGCTGGCCTGTCTCGAACGACATGATTTTGTCAGGCGCGCCGAGAACGGCGTCACTGACGGAATGTTTGTCAGCCATGAATTGGCTTCTCCTTCACCCGGCACCCGCCGGGCTTTTGGTCCGGCGCCTTGCCGGACGAGCCGCACTTCGGCTCTTTGTGTCTGCGTTGCCGGACGTATCCGGCTGGACCCGATGGCCCGAGAAGACCGATGGTTGTTCGAACGCTAGAGCGAACGGCCGAAGCCGCTCGATTCGTTCATCCCTACCGGCGAATGCCGAGATGGGCGATCAGTTCGCGATATCGCTCGACGTCATTGTCGCTGACGTAATCGAGCAGACGCCGCCGCTGACCCACCAGCATCAACAGACCTCGACGACTGTGATGGTCCTTCTTGTGGACCTTCAGGTGCTCCGTGAGATGCGAAATGCGTGCGGTGAGCAGCGCAATCTGCACCTCGGGAGAACCGGTGTCGTTCTCTGCGAGACCAAACGCCTCTCGGACGCTGGTCATCGTGTCTGCTTTGGGAGGGAGTACAGAATCCATGTGGTTCCTCGGGGTTTCGGACCCAGCTCCTGTCGCCGTTCGCGCTCTGCTGTTGGAGCAGGCGTGACGTACGCGGGAGCGGTATTTCATGAGCGAAACGACGAACTCGTTTCACCCGCCCACCTTTGTGGACCCTGTCAGGCTAACAGGGGTCGGCAAGAACGGTGCGCACTTCGGCAACATCGCGTTCGAGCTGAATTCGGAGTTCCTCGATGCCATCGAAGCGCCGTTCGGCCCGGAGGCGCCGCACCACGCGAACTCGGGCGTCGGATCCGTAGAGATCGCCGTCGAAATCGAGGATGTGGGCCTCGAGAAGAGCCTGCTCAGCGGTCGTGTAGAAGGTTGGCCGAATACCGATGTTCACGGCGGCTGGCCGCACGATGCCGTCGGGGGTCTCGTATCGGGCCGCATACACACCGTTGGCAGGCCACGCCATGTCTTCGGTGAGAACCATGTTGGCGGTGGGAAACCCGATCGTGCGGCCGCGTTTGTCGCCCCCGATGATCGTTCCGTGGATCTCGTACTCACGACCCAACATCGCGTTGGCATCGCGTACACGACCGTCGGCCATCGCGGCACGGATGGCCGTGGATGAGATGTGGTCCGGCGTATCGCTCTGGCGAAGGAGTTCCAGACCATCAACCACGAAGTCGTGTTCCTTCCCGAGCGCGGTGAGGACCTCGACCGTCCCTTCTCGGGCCTTGCCGAAGTGAAAGTCGCTGCCGACCACAATCTCGGCGACGTTGAGGCGCTCGACGAACACTTCTCGAACGAAGTCGGCGGCAGTCGTGCTGGCGCGCTCGGTGTTGAACTCGATCACATACACGACATCGACACCAAACGACTCGAGGAGTTCGAACTTGCGCTCGAGCGTGGTGATCAGCTTGGGTGCGCTCTCGGGACGTACGACCAGCGCCGGGTGGGTGTCGAACGTGACCACGGCCGAGGCCACCCCCCTGGCACGGGCTCGTTCCTTGACCTGAGCGATCACCTGTTGATGCCCCAGATGCACGCCGTCGAACGCGCCGATCGTCAGCACGCTGGCATCGAGCACCTCGGTACTGCTGTCTCGGATGATCAACACGATTCGTCCTCAGGCGGCTCGGTTGCGGGTGGATGTGGCTTGGGCGGTGGCTCGGCGAGCACCACGGCCGGCTTGATCGTGCCAGCCTTGTAGTCCTCATACACTGCGAGCAATTCGCCCGACTCGTCGACCAAAGGGTATGGCGCACTTGCCCCCGTCCCAATCCGATCGATCGAAAGAACCTTGCCGTAGGCGACATCGATCGCGGTGGCGGCGTCGACCGTGACCGGGTCGAGGTGCGCCACGATGTCGACTATCGGGCGCAGCTCCACCTGTTCGAGTGGTGCCGCCTGATCGACCGTGAAGGATCCGATACCCGTTCGGCGGAGGTTACGAAGGTGGGCTCCGCCGCCGAGCGCTGCGCCCAGATCGGCGGCCAACGACCGGATGTAGGTGCCGGTCGAACAGTCGACCTCACAGCGAATGACCATGGGGTCGTCGGTGCTCTCGAGATCGAAGCGATGGACCACGACAGTGGCCGCCTCGCGCTCGATCTCGACACCCTCGCGAGCCAGTTCGTGCAGACGCTTGCCGTCGACCTTCTTCGCCGAGACCATCGGCGGAATCTGATCGATCTCGCCACTGAGTGTTGCGGCAGCAGCTCGGGCCGCCTCGAGGTCGATGGGACCCATGTCGTGCGACGCTGTCACGTCCCCCGATGAATCGAGCGTGTTGGTCTCGGTACCGAACACGATCTCTCCCGTATACGACTTGGTCGCGACGTCGAGAAAACGAAGAAGTCGGGTGGCTTTACCCACCCCCAGGATCAGCACACCGGTCGCGTCAGGGTCGAGCGTTCCGGAGTGTCCGACCTTGCGGGTCTTGAATACGCCCCGGCTCTTTGCGACCACGTCGTGCGACGTCCATCCGGCCGGTTTGTCGACGACCGCGATTCCCGAGAGGCCCTGGCTGTTTTTGGCCACTAGGAGAGTCCGGACAGTTCTGCTCGGGGCCCGCGAAGCGGGTCTGCGAGCGAGAGCTGTAAGCGCTGCCGGCACTCGGCCCGGCCACTCAGGTTTCCACCCATTTTCATCTCGCTCGACCTTCCGGTCGAGATCCGCGAAAACCTAAGGGGCGCTTCACTCTTCTTCGGAGCGCTCGGTGGCGAGGATGTCTTCGATGCGGGAGGCGGAGCGGAGTTGGTGGTCGGGTTCGAACTGGAGCGGCGGGGTGCGGCGAAGTTGGGTTTGGCGGCCCACAGCGGCCTGCAGGCGCTTGCGGTGCTCCTCGAATACTGCGACGAGCGCATCCTCGTCCTCCCCGGACCCGAGTGCGGCCGTGAACGACACGATCGCCCGATCGAGGCTGCGGTCAGTCTTCACGTGGGTGACGCTCACCCACTCGAGACGCTCATCGTCGATTCGGGTGAGCTCCTCGGCGATGATCTCGCGAAGAAGCTCGTTCAGACGGGAGCTGCGTTGCGCGCCCGGATCGCGGCGTTGGACGTGTCGGCGGCGTGACGCCACGACGGGTTACGAGATCGAACGAGCGATCTCGCGCTCCTCGTAGGTCTCGATGATGTCGCCTTCCTTGAGATCCTGGAAGTCGGACAGGCCGATGCCGCACTCGTAGCCTGCAGCCACTTCGCGAGCGTCTTCCTTGAACCGCCGGAGTGACTTGACGTCGCCCTTCCAGATGATCGCGCCCTCGCGGATGAACCGGACCTTCGAGTTTCGGGTGATCACACCGTTCTGTACGTAACAACCCGCGATCTTTCCGATGCGTGGCACAGAGAAGATCTCGCGCACCTCGGCATCGCCGGTGACGATCTCTTCGAACTCGGGTGCGAGCATGCCGACCATTGCCGCCTCGATGTCCTCGAGGAGCTTGTAGATGATCTCGTACGTGCGAATCTCGACGTTCTCGGCGTCGGCGTTCTCGCGGGCCTTTCGATCCGGACGAACGTTGAAGCCGATGATTGTGGCGTTGGACGCCGCCGCGAGGGCGATGTCGTTCTCGGTGATTCCACCGACGCCGCGATGCACGAACGTGGGCTTGACCTCGGGTGTCTCGAGCTTGCGGAGGCTGTCGGTGACCGCCTCGAGCGAGCCGTTCACGTCGGCCTTGATGATCAGGTTCAGGTTGGCGGCCTCGCCGCGTTGGATTTGCTCGAAGATGTCCTCGAGACGAGCGCCACCGCTGGTGGCCGAGGCATCGCGGCCCAGACTCGACTGACGCTGCCAGTGCTCTCGGGTGTCGGCAACCTTCGACGCGACCTTCTCGCTCGGCGCGATCACGAATTCGTCGCCGGCTTCGGCCACATCGCTCAGGCCCAGGACCTGAACCGGAGTGGCCGGCCCGGCTTCCTTGACGTTCTCACCCCGGTCGTTGATGAGCGCCCGTACACGGCCCCACGCCGCACCGGTGACCATGGGGTCGCCCACGCGGAGGGTTCCTTCCTGGACGAGCACGGTGGCGACGGGACCCCGGCCGATGTCGAGGTTCGCTTCGAGTACAACACCCTGAGCTCTCTCGCTCGGGTCGGCCCGGAGGTCCTCGAGTTCGGCGACGACGATCAACTGATCGAGGAGCTCGTCGATACCGATGTTCTGAAGCGCAGAGATCTCCTGCACGATCGTGTCGCCGCCGAAAGACTCGGGAATGAGTTCGTGCTCGGTGAGCTGGGTGAGGACCCGTTGCGGATTGGCGTTCTCGCGGTCGATCTTGTTCACCGCCACGATGATCGGCACGTTGGCCGCCTTCGCGTGGTTCAACGCCTCGATCGTCTGGGGCATCATGCCGTCGTCGGCAGCTACGACCAGGATCACGATGTCGGTGGCCTGAGCACCACGCGAACGCATGGCGGTGAAGGCCTCGTGGCCCGGCGTGTCGATGAACGTGAGCGTATGATCGCTGCGAACCGTCTGGTACGCACCGATGTGCTGCGTGATGCCACCGGCCTCGCCATCGACCACGTTCGCGTTCCGAATCTGATCGAGCAGCTTGGTCTTGCCGTGATCGACGTGACCCATCACGGTGATGACCGGTGGACGAATCGGAGCGTCGTCCTCTTCCTCTTCGTCTTCCTCGTCGAAGCCGAGCATCTTGCGAAGTTCGACCTCCTGCTCCTCGCCGGGATCGACGAGCTTGACCTCGGCACCGAGATCGGTGGCGAAGGCCTCGATGAGATCATCGCTGAGCGACTGCGTGGCCGTGACCATTTCGCCCTGCTGCATCATGAAACGCACGACATCGGCAACGGTGCGGTTGAACTTGGGACCGAGGTCGAGCGGTGTTATGGCTCGTTCGATCACAATTTGACCGGTCGGAACCGGCGCGTCCTGTGAGCTGTAGCTCGGAACGTCCATCGGCTGGAGTTCCTCGCGGTTGCGACGGCGACGACCCTTCCGCTTCGGTGGGCGACGACCGGCGGGACCACCGGGGCGACCACCGCCGGGGCGTCCTCCGCCGCCACCACCGGGAGGACCACCCGCACCGGGAACACCGGGACGGCCTCCGGCACTGGGGCGAGGTGCGCCACCTGTGCGCGGCGGACCACCGGCGTAGCCGCCGGTGCGCGGACCACCTCGATTGGCTCCGCTCGGGGGGCCGCCAGGGCGACCGGGCGGTGGCGGAATGGGCTTGCCCGAGGCGGACCGCGGGGGGCCGGGTGGGGGCGGAATGGGCTTGCCGGTGCGCGAGATCGGGCCGGGAGGTGTGGGGCCATCGTCAGCTGCAGCCTCTTCAGCAGGCGCAGCGGGAGCCTCGGGGGCGGTAGGAGCCGGGGGCGCGGATGCCTCGGGAGTCGGTGCAGGTGTCGGTGTCGGCGCGGGTGCGGCCTCGACCGGTTTCGGAGCAGCCAGCTTCGGCGCGACCGTGGGCGGCGGAGGAACCGGACCATCGACGACCGGGCGCTTCGCGTCCTTCGACGAAACGATGCCCTTCGGCAGCTCTTGATCGGGATCGACCGATGCCGCCTCGGGTACGGGTTCCGGTTCGGGCTCGGGCTCGACGATCTCTTCGACGGCGGGTTCCGGTTCGGGCACAGGCTCGGGTGCGGGCGCTTCGGCCGCGGTCTTCTTCGGGGCAGCCTTCTTCGCCGCGGCCTTCTTTTTGGCGGGTGCCTTCTTTTTCGCGGGTTCCTTCTTCGCGGGCTTCTCTTCTTCGGGCTGGGTCTCGCGTACAAGGCCCTCGCGCTCAGCCTTGCGGCGAACCCGGTCGGCCTGGGCGTCGACGATGCTCGAGGAATGGCTCTTCGCCCCGATTCCGAGCGCGTCGCACAGATCGAGGGTCTCCTTGTTGGTGAGACCGAGCTCTCGTGCGAGTTCGTAGACGCGGATCTTTGCTGCCAATTGGTTGTTTCAGTCCTTCGTTTCGGCCGTCTCCCGGCCGGTTGTCAAGCCTATTCCTATTCCTCTTCCGAAGCGCCCTCTGCCGCTTCGGCTGCCTCTGCTTCGTCACCGGCATCGGATTCGGCGAGGGTCCATTCCTCGGCCGAAACGCCTTCACCACCGTCGGCAGGCTTCCAAACCTGCTCGCCCGACTCGGGGTCGACGACCCACTCACCCTCGGCCCATTCGACGTCGCCGTACGCCTCTTCCTGAGCCAGCTGAGTTTCGCTCTTGATGTCGACACGCCAGCCGGTGAGGCGGGCGGCGAGCCGTGCGTTCTGCCCTTCCTTGCCGATCGCCAACGACAGCTGGAAGTCGGGGACGATGACCTCGGCGGTACCGGTCTCCTCGATGATGCGAACTTCCTTGACCTTTGCCGGTGACAGGGCCTTCATGACGAAATCCGGGAGATCGTCGGAGAACGGGACGATGTCGATCTTCTCGCCTCGGAGTTCGGTAACGACCTGACGAACGCGGGCGCCACGGGCACCCACACAGGCGCCGACCGGATCGACGTTCTGGTCGTTCGAGTACACGGCAATCTTGGTGCGATGCCCTGGTTCGCGGGCACAGGCCTTGATCTCGACGATTCCGTCGGCGATCTCGGGAACCTCGAGTTCGAACAGCCGACGCACCAGACCTGGATGGGTACGGCTCACGACGATCTGCGGCCCTTTGGCGGTCTTGCGGACCTCCACGATGTAGGCCTTGAGTCGGGCGTTGGGCTCGGGGCGCTCGAACATGACCTGCTCCGACTGGGGCAGAAGGGCCTCGACCCGACCGAGGTCGAGCAACGTGTAGCGAGCATCGGTCTGCTGGATCATGCCGGTGACAATGTCGCCTTCGCGGCCGGCGTACTCCTCGTACTTGAGCTCGCGTTCGGCCTCACGAATTCGCTGGGTCATCACCTGACGGGCGGTCTGCGCGGCGATACGACCGAAGTCGTCAGGCGTGACGTCGAGCTCGTCGCCCACGACTTCGCCTTCTTCGTTGAGCTCCTGGGCCATCACCCGAATGTCCATGGTCTCGGGGTCGATCGTGACCCACGAATATTCGTAGGCGTCGGGCATGCGCTTGTACGCCGACTCGAGGGCGTCGGCGAGCGCGGCGAACAACGCGTCTACGGTGATTCCCTTCTCGCGAGCGAGTGCCTGAAGTGCTTCCAGCATGTCGGCATTCATCGGCTTGCAGACTCCTTCTTCGTGTTCTTCTGACCGCCGGGCTTCGGGGCCGGACCCCATTCGAAGACCGTGCGTGCGGTACGGATCTCGCCGTATCGCAGGATGCGATCGCCCGACTCGGTGGTGACGGTGACGCCGTTTTCGTCGGCCGCGGCAAGCTGACCGTCGATACGTCGCTCGCCGTCGACATCAGGGTTCGTCTTGATGCTGACGTGGTCGCCCACGGCACGGCGGAAATGCGCCGGCTTCTTGAGCGGCCGTTCGACGCCTGGGCTCGTGACCTCGAGAGTGAAGCGTCCCGGGATGGGGTCTTCGGCGTCGATCATGCGCGAAATCGCCTTCGTTACTTCGACGAGGGATTCGCTCGTGAGGCCTTCGGGCTCGTCGATGACGACCTTGAGTACGGCGTTGTTCAATTCGACATCGACGATTTCGATGGCGTAGTCGTCGGCGATCGGCTGGATCAATTCGGTGATTCGGTCGATTCGGGTCGTGTTTCGTTCGTCCATGTCACCTGTCTCCTTTGCCAATCGTTCGGAATGGAAGCCCCGGAACAACAAAGGCGTGGGCCGGAAGCC
>JBPCTR010000295.1:0-11124 GCA_051011575.1 Acidimicrobiales bacterium
GCTCTGGCAATACGGACGTGGGGATCTCGGTTCTCACAGGGGCGTCGGGTACGACGATCGGCGGTCTGACCGTGGCCGAGCGAAACGTGATCTCGATGAACTTCGAGGGGATCGAGATCAACACCGACGGCAACGTGATCGAGGGCAACTTCATCGGCACCGACGCCACCGGCTTGCTCGACCGTGGCAACGACACGGGCGACGGAGTCGAAATCCAGAGCGGAAACAACAACCGGATCGGCGGCGCCAATCCGGGCGAAGGAAACCTTGTCGCCTTCAACCAGCTGAAGGGCATCGACGTCACGAGCGGCGCGGGGAACACGATCCTGGGCAACGACGTCCACTCCAATGGCGGACTCGGTATCGACGTCGGCCCGACAGGAGTGACCCCGAACAGCGGCGTCGATGCGTGGGTCGACTACCCAACGATCACCGCGGCCGTCCAGGCAGCCGGCACGGTTACGGTCGACTTCGACATCGACCTTCCCGCCGGCGACTATCGCATCGAGGCGTTCACGAACCCCGGCGGCGCCGACCCGAGCGGAAACGGCGAGGGTGAGACCCACGAGACCGGCGCGACGATCACCCACACAGGCTCGGGGGTTGAGTCCTTCCAGATCGCATACACCGGCGCGCCATTCGACGTGGTCTCCCTCACGACGACGGAAGAGGCGGCGGGCCCCGTGTTCGGAGCGACGTCGGAGTTCTCCGCGACGTTCACAGTTCCCCCGAACGGGATCGAGGTCAACTCCACCGGTGACGCAGTCGACGCAACACCGGGCAACGGGGCCTGCGACACCGGGGGCACGAACAGCGCAGGCGCCACCGAGTGCACCCTGCGCGCGGCAATCGACGAAGCCAATGCGCTGGCCGGCGCCGACACCGTGACGTTCTCGATGCCTGCCACGGAGCCGGGCCATGCCGGCGGTATCTGGACGATCTCTCCCGGCAGCGAACTCCCGACCCTCACCGGCACCGTCGATCTCGACGGGACAACGCAGACCGGCTGGACGATCACCCCGGTGGTCGAGATCGACGGAACCAGCGCGGGGGCCTTCGCCGACGGCCTCCGAGTGTTCAGCACCGGGACGACCATCCAGGGGTTTGCGATCAACCGGTTCGAGGCCGACGGCATCGAAGTCGACAGCAGCGCATCGGGTGCAATCATCCAGTCGAATCACATCGGTCTCGACCCGACGGGTCTGATCGACCGCGGAAACATCGGGCGGGGCATCGACCTCCAGTCCGGCTCGTTCGGTTCAACCGTCGGCGGCGGACTCAGCACCGAGCGAAACGTGATCTCGGGCAACGGTGGCGACGGAATCGTCATCTGGGGATCCGACACCAACACGATCATCGGCAACCTGATCGGCACCGACGTGACCGGCAACGCGAGTGGACCGGGTATCGGCAATGGCGCCGACGGCATCGCGATCGGCAACGGCAGCGACGGCAACATCATCGGAACGGCGGGTTCGGGGAACGTGCTCTCGGGAAACGCGAACGACGGGCTCGAGTTGGGCCCCGTCCCGAATACAACGGTTCGCGGCAACATGATCGGCATCGGCCGCGATGGCTCGACGACCGTGCCCAATGGCCGCCACGGCATCGTGCTCTACAACGGGTCCAACAACACCCAGATCGGCGGACCAGCGGCAGGCGAGGGCAACACGATCTCCTCGAACACCTCCGAAGGCGTGCACGTCAACGGAAACGCCAGCCTCACAACCGTCGACAACACACTGGAGGGGAACCGGATCGGAACCGACTCCGGCGGCACCCTCGCACGAGGAAACGGCAGCCACGGCGTCAACATCTTCAACGGTGCTTCGGCCACGACGATCGGCGGTATTGGTGCAGGCAACCTGATCGCCCACAACGGCGGCGACGGCGTGCTGGTAGGAGCGGATGCAGGTTCGCCCACATCGATCGTGGACAACTCGATCCACCAGAACGGCGGTCTCGGCATCGATCTCGCCGGAGATGGCGTGACCGTCAACGACGCCGGAGATGCGGACGGCGGGCCGAATGGTCTCCTCAACCACGCCGAGATCACGACCGCCACCATCGCAGGCGCGATCGTCAACGTCACCGGAACCTTCGACGTGCCCGCCGGTGATTACCGATTCGAGTTCTACAGAAATCCGACCGGCGTAGACCCTTCGGGGAACGGCGAGGGTGAGGTGTTCGCCGGCACGTCGACGCTCTCCCACAGCGGTGCCGGGCCCCAGCCGTTCGGGGCAGCATTCCCGGGCGTTCTGGGCGATCAGGTCTCGATCACCCTCACCGAAGTCCTCGCGGGCCCGGCGTTCGGTCCGACATCGGAGTTCTCAGTCACTGAACAGGTCGTCGGCCCGATGATTGTCAACTCGACCGGCGATTCGCCCGACGCCAGCGCCGGCGACGGCGTGTGCGACACCGGGGCGCTCAATTCGGCGAGCGATCCCGAGTGCACGCTTCGAGCGGCGATCGAGGAGGTCAACGCCTCGGTAAACCTGACCGCGATCGAGTTCCAGATGCCCGACACCGAGGCCGGCTATCAGAACCTCGGCGCCGGCAACAGCTGGTGGAGCGTCCAACCGAGCACTCCCCTCCCCGTAGTGACGAGCAACGACGCGACCATCGACGGGCGGACCCAGGCCACGTACGCATCCGCACAATCGTTCTTCTTCAACGCCTTCGGCCCATCCGTGGAGCTCGATGGATCCGTTGCAGGCGGAAGGGGCCTCGAGATCAGCGCCAGCGACACCACGGTGCAGGCGCTGGTAATCAATCGATTCGTCACCGGGCTCGCCCTCACCGGTGGCAGCGACAACGTGGTCGTCGGTAACTATGTGGGCGCCGACGTCAGTGGCCTCATCGGGGAGGTCGGCAATACATCCGACGGGGTGCTCATCGCGGGCGCAGCCGACACGATCGTCGGTGGCACAACGGTGCCCGAGCGCAATGTGATCTCGGGCAACCGGCAGCGAGGTGTGTGGATCGAAGACTTCAGCGATGGACCTGCCGCGTGGTCGTCGGGCACTCGAATCATCGGCAACTACATCGGCGTGGACGCGAACGGCGCCGCCGCACTCCCCTACGACGGCGGCGGCGCACCTCAGCAGATGGGTATTGCGGTTTGGGACGGCCCAGGGAACGCGTTCGGCGAACCAGCGCCGAACGCTGGCAACGTGATCTCCGGGAACAGCTGGCACGGCGTGTACATCTGGGGACCGAACGCCACCGCGAACACGATCCAATCCAACATCCTCGGCCTCGACTCGAGTGCCTCGGGCGCTGTACCCAACGGAACCGACAACCCGCTGACCAGATCCGCAATCACACTCAGTAGTACCAACGGAAATCTGGTTGGGGGCGTGGGGGCCGGCGAAGGGAACACGATCTCCGGGAACGCTGCGGCCGGCGTCACGATCACGTCGAGCGTTGGCAACTCGATCATCGGCAACACGTTCTCCGACAACACCGGTCTCGCAATCGACCTGGCGACCGACGGTGTGACTCTCAACGATGCTGGCGACATCGACGCCGGGCCGAACGACCTGCTCAATTTCCCCGTCGTCACCGGAGGAACCGAGAGTGGTGGCACAGTAACTGTCGACTTCACACTCGATGTCCCGGCCGGCGACTACCGCATCGAACTCTTCACCAATCCAAGTGGCCCCGACCCAAGCGGGCACGGCGAAGCCGAGGTCTTCGGTGCCGCCAACACGATCACTCACACCGGGTCGGGCACCGAGGCGTTCCAGATCGCCTACTCAGGCACGGGTGCCGAATTGATCGCGCTGACCACGACCGAGGAATCCGTCGGCCCCGTCTATGGCTCAACGTCAGAGTTGTCGTTCTCGGTCGCCGCTGGCTCGTTCCTGGTCAACTCGACCGGCAACTCAGGGGACGCCAATCCGGGCGACGCGATCTGCGACACGGGAGGCACCAATGCGAACGGCGACACCGAATGCACACTTCGCGCCGCGATCGAAGATGCGAACGCCACCTCGATCGTCGACGTGATCAATTTTGCGATACCGGTCACCGACCCCGGGCATGCAGCAGGCGTGTGGACGGTGGCGCCGCTGTCCGCACTTCCGGCAGCATCGCTCTCCGTTGCCATCGATGCTCGAACCCAAACCGGCTACGTCTCAGACCCGGTCGTTCGCATCGATGGTCTGCTCCTACCCGCGGCGGTGCCCGGCTTGGTGATCACGCCGGCTGCTTCCGCCTCCACGATCGCTGGTCTGGCACTGACGAACATCCCCGGCGCGGGCGTCATCAACATGGCCGACTCGAGCAGCATCGTCGACAACCACATCGGCGTCGAACCCGACGGTGTCACGGGCGCCGGCGGCGGCGCAGAGGGCATCAGCGTCATCGGCACGGCCGACGGAACGATCCTCGACGGCAATCAGATCGGCGGACACGGCCTTCCCGCAATCGTGCTCAGCGGCAGCGCATCGGCCACGGTGGTCACCGACAATCTGATCGGCACCGACTCCACCCGCACGGTCGACCTCGGCAACGCCCACGGCGTCTGGGCCGACACCAGCGGCTCGGCACTGATCGGTGGCACCGGTATCAGCGCCGGGAACACGATCCGCAACAGTTCGACCGCGGGCATCCACCTGGCGAACTCCGGGCCCGGCATTTCCGTGCTCCGAAACAGCATCTCGTCGAGTAACGGGCTCGGAATCGACCTCGCAGGTGACGGCCCCACGCTCAACGACGCGGGTGACATCGACACTGGTGCAAACGACCTCCTCAACTTCCCCGAGATCGTCAACGTGCGCCGAATCCTTGGATCACTGATCGCCGATGTCACCCTCGACGCACCGGCGGGCGACTACCGCATCGAACTGTTCGCGAACACATCGCCACACGGCTCTGGATACGGCGAAGGCGAGACATGGATCGGCGCGACGACCGTGACCCACACCGGGAGCGGCCCCGAGCCCTTCACGGTGAGCGGTCCCTCTGGCGCGACGATCCTCACGGCGACGGCGACTCGAGACCTGGGAGCCGGAGCGTTCGGCCCCAGCTCGGAGTTTTCGCTCGCCGTTCCCTCTCCCGATCTGGTCATCGTCAACTCCACGGGCGACTCCGGCGATGCCATCGTCGGCGACGGGCAGTGCGACACCGGCGGAACGAACTCGGCGGGCGACGCGGAGTGCACCCTGCGAGCCGCCATCGAGGAAGCGAACGACGTCTCGACACCCGTCGACACCATCTGGTTCGACATGCCTGCGTCCGAGGCCGGCCATGCCGGTGGTGTGTGGACGATCAGCCCTGGCGCTCTTCTGCCGCCCGTGGCGGAGCAGGCCACGATCGACGCGACAACCCAGAGCGGGTACACCGCGAACTCGTCTCCGGCTCCGTTGGGTCTCAACTCGGTCATGCCAGTCGTCGTCGATGGTGGATCGGCGGGACCAGGCGCAGGCCTGACGATCGCGGCCGACGGCTCGACCGTTCGTGGCCTGGTCGTGGCTGGTTTCGACGGCAACGGAGTCGAATTGAGCGGCGACAACACGGTCCTCGCAGCTTCGTATGTCGGCGTCGACGCGGCCGGGCTCGCAGCGAACACGAACATCGGACACGGCGTAGCAATCTCGGGCGATGACGTGGTGCTCGGCGGACTCACGCCGGCCGATCGGGTACTCGTATCGGGCAATGACCAACAGGGTGTCGAGGTGACCGGGGCTCGGGCGACCGTGGTCGGGGCGATCGTGGGTGTCGACGCCAATACGACGGCGATCATCGCGAATGGGCGCAACGGCATTCGCCTCAACGGCGCCATCGACACGGTGATCGGCTCGCCGGCGAACGGCAACGTGATCTCGGGCAACGATCAGGCGATCGGCGCAGCCGATGGCATCTTCGTGAGCGGCGGCAGCGGCCACACGATTGCCGCCAATCTGATCGGTACCAACGATTCGGGAGCCAATCTCGGAAACTTCAACGCGGGCGTGGCCGTCTCTTCGGCAACCGACGTACTCATCGGCGGTCCCACCCCAGCCGAAGCCAACATCATCGCATTCAACGGTGGAGATGGCGTACAGATCACGGGTGCAACGAGCACCGTCTCGGTGATCGGCAACTCCTCATACCTGAACGGCGACCTCGGTATCGATCTCGGCGCCGACGGGCCGACGGTGAACGATGCCGGCGACGGGGACTCGGGAGCGAATGCGCTCCTCAATGCGCCGCTCCTCGGTACGTCGACGGTGAGCGGTGCATTGACCACGGTCGACTACACCCTCGATGCACCCTCTGGTACGTATCGCCTCGAGTTCTTCGTGAACCCAACCGGATCCGATCCGAGTGGATTCGGCGAGGGTGACGTGATCGTCGCATCGACAAGCCATGTGCATGCCGGCGGCGGGAGCGAGGCCGGGGCGGTCGTCTTCCCGGGCGCGGTGGGCCAAATTGTCACCGCGACCGCAACCGTCGACCTTGGTGCACTCACATTCCGCGAGACCTCGGAGTTCTCGAACACGGTCACAACCACTGGCACCGCGCTGACGCTGATCGACGACCGATCGACTCGCCGCTCGGACCTCGGTCTGGCCGGCGGACTCGACCCGGTCGCCGATGGAGCGGCGGGAATCGGCGGAAGGGCATTCGACTTCGATGGCGTCGACGACCGTCTGATAGGCCCCGGACTGGACCTGACCGACAGCGCCTTCACCCTGACTGCGTGGGTCAATCCCGACACGATCGTCGGCAACCCCCGAATCCTCTCGAAGTCGAACGGCATCGGCGAGCCGCTGTATGACCTCGCACTCGACGGAGCGACCGGCGAAGCCGTGTTCCGTGCGCGCATCGGCGGCACGCCTGTATCCGCCCGAGGCGGCACCATAGGCACGGCGGCGTGGACGCACCTTGCTGCGACCGCCGACGGAACCGACATCGTTCTCTACGTCGATGGGGTCGAAGTCGACAGAACCTCTGCACCGGGCGTAGTGGGCAACGACGTGACCACATCCGCTGTCGTTGGCAACAACGCCGTTGCCTCGGAACCCTTCGACGGGTTGATCGACGACGTTCGCGTCACGCACTCCGTCGTCGCGGTGCCCGATCTCATCGCCCGCAACGACAACCTTCGGATCCCGTCGTACTACGCCGTTGGGGCGGAGCAGACCTCCACTCCCGGCGCCTGGACCACCAGCTCGAGCCAGACGCGCTCGGGATCGTTCGCACTCTCGGCTCCTGAAACCACAGGGGCCGACGCGGCGGCGTGGGCGGTCGCAACGGGCATCGACGAGCCGGGCGTCGTGTTCGAGTCCTGGTGGTGGATCAGCACCGACACCGGCATCGATCTGGCCTCTGGTACGAGGGCCGACAACGCGCCGACCGACGAGTACGAGGCTGCGCTGGTCTCCCCATCGGGTTGGCAGCTCCGTCAACGCCAGGGGGTGACGCAGGCCATCGACGCCCCGGCCAGCGGTGTTCCGTCGACGGGCGCGTGGATGAAGGTCGAGATCTGGACGGACCAACTCGGCGACACCCGACTCTTCATCGACGGCGTCGAGGAACAGCCGTGGACCGCACAGGGCAGTGCCCTCATCAGCGGGTCGATGGCGCTCCGAGCCGGACTGCTCCCGACGGGACAGACGTGGTACGTCGATGACGCTCGTGGACGCAAACTCATCACTCCTGAGCCCCTCACGTCGCTCGGCAGCCTCGACCGAAACTAGAAAATTCGTCCTCCATGGCGTTGAGAATTCAACCTTTTCAAACGGATTTTTAGATTTAGTGCTAAATGTGCATCCATAGGCCCGCCTCGGGGCGAATCTTCCCCAGTTACTCACCGAAGAAAGGGAAGGCACCCCAATGCCACACTCCACCCGCACCAAGATGGCCGCACTGCTCATGTCGTTCGGCCTCGTCGCCGCCGCTTGCGGAAGCGACACCGAGACGACCTCCGAGGCCGCAACACCGACGACCGCTGCGGTGGTCGAAGAAGCGATGGCCGATGACGAGGCCATGGCCGACGAACTGCCGGCCACCGTTGTCGACATCGCCGCCTCCAGCGACGACTTCAGCACCCTCGTGGCCGCCGTGACCGAGGCTCAGCTCGCCGGCACACTCCAGGGCGATGGCCCGTTCACCGTGTTCGCACCCACCAACGCCGCATTTGCCGACGCCTTGGCCGCCCTCGATCTCACCGCCGAGGAACTCCTCGCCAGTCCCGAGCTCGAAGGCATCCTCACCTACCACGTGGTCGCCGGCGAGGTCGACGCCGCCGCCGCAATCGCTGCTGCCGGCACGGAGGTGCCGACCGTCAATGGCGACACCATCGAGGTTTCCGTTGTCGACGGCAACGTCATGATCGACGGAGCGACCGTCACGACCGCCGACCTGCGCGCCGGCAACGGCATCGTCCACGTGATCGACTCCGTCATCCTTCCCGCCGGTTTCGGCGAGATGGCAATGGAGGACGAGGCGATGGCCGAGGAGGCCATGGCGGAGGAACTGCCGGCAACCGTCGTCGACATCGCCCTTTCCAGCGACGACTTCAGCACCCTCGTGGCCGCAGTGACCGAAGCCCAGCTGGGTGAAACGCTTCAGGGTGAAGGTCCGTTCACGGTCTTCGCACCCACCAACGAGGCGTTCGCCAACGCTCTCGCTGCCCTCGACCTCACTGCCGATGAGCTGCTTGCGAGCCCTGAGCTCGAAGGCATCCTCACGTACCACGTGGTTGCCGGCGAGATCGATTCTGCTGCGGCCATCGCCGCTGCCGGCACGCTCGTGCCGACGGTGAACGGCGACACCCTCGAGGTATCGGTCGTCGACGGCAACGTCATGATCGATGGCGCCACCGTGGTCACCGCCGATCTCTTCGCAGGCAACGGCATCGTCCACGTCATCGACAGCGTCATCCTCCCCGCCGGCTGATCGGGATCCCTCCCCCACTCTGATCAGCAGGGTCACCGATCTTCCTCGGTGACAACCGTCGTGCCGGTCCTTCCGCAAGGGAGGGCCGGCACGATGCGTTTTCAGGACGCCGCGGTCGTCGCTCGCTCAACGATGTCGACCGCGAGGTCGGCGATCGCGCTGGTCGTTCGCTGACTGAGGAACGCCAGCCGCACGAACATGACGCCGTCGATCGTCGTGCTCGATGCGTGGATCCGGCCCGAGGCGAGAAGGGCTTCGAGAAGGCCTCGCGTCGCATCGTCTCCGGCTGTCGCCCGGAATGCGACGACCGACAACTCGGGTGAGCCGATCAGCTCGATACCGTCCGTCGCCAACAGTCGGGCGGCGGCGGTCTCGGCGAGATCGAGCATGCGGTCGAGCTCGCTGCGGAACGCGGCCGCGCCATGGAGATTCAGCGCCAGCCACACCGGGACACCGCGGTTCGGGCGGGTGAGTTCGGGGCCCATCTCCATGTAGTGGGGCAGTTCGCCTGCGTCGATGTCCTGCATGTAGGCGCCGGCTCCTTCGTGCGCGTCGACGAGGGTGGCCGGGTCGCGTACGAGCAGGCCGCCGATCCCAAAGGGCAGTAACAGCGACTTGTGGGCATCGACGGTGATCGAGTCGGCTCGATCGATTCCACTCAGGCGTTCCTTGCCGCGATCGGTGAGCTGGAAGAAGCCGCCGTAGGCGGCGTCGACGTGGAACCACGTCTCGTGCGCCTCAGCGATGTCGGCGCACGCGGCGAGCTGATCGATCGCTCCGGTGTCGGTGGTTCCAGCATTGGCCACGATCATGAGTGGCCGGAGCCCCGCGGCCGCGTCGTCGGCGAGGGCAGTTTCAAGGGCGGCGGGGTCGAGGCGCCTGTGTTCGTCGGTAGCGACGAGGCGCACCCGAAAATTGGCGATGCCGGCGATGCGGGCCGCCTTCTCGATCGAGTGATGGGCTCGCGTCGAGGCGTAGATAACCCCGTCTGCGAAATCGTCGCCGAGCCTCGAGCGGGCCGCAACGACAGCGGTGAGATTGGCGATCGAGCCACCCGAAAGAAGCAGGCCGCCAGCCGACGCCGGAAGGCCGAACAGCTCCGTCATCCAGCGAATCACCGACTCTTCTATGGCCGTGGTGCCGGGGCTTGCGTGGGAGCCGCCGGTGTACTGGTTGGTGGCGCTGCCCACGAGCGAACCGAGGGCCGCGGTATAGAGGGCGCCGGTCGGGATGTACGACAGGAACCCGGGCCCTGCACTGTCGAAGCCGGTGCGGGTCGCCCGATCGATCGCGTCGAGCAGCTCCCCCGGTTCACGCCCCTGCTCCGAAGGAGGTGAGAGCAGCTCCTCCATCAGCCCGACGTCGGGCGCGTCGTACGTTGCTGGTTCGGTTGCACGGTCCTCGAGCCACGTGTCCACAAAGTCGAGCACTGCTCGGCCGAGAGCCCGCCGCTCGGCCGAGCTGAGGTTCAGGGGATCGCCGGTCCCCCCGGCGAACGTAGTCCGACGACGGGAATCTCCGAACTCAATCGTGCCGACGATCTCATCCGTGTACTCCGACACCGAGGCGAAGACGTAGATCGGGTTGGCGGTCGTCTCGTCCAGCTCGACATCCCGCCCCAGATAGGGGCCCGACCCGGTGAGGCCGGCGAAGTCTCCGGTGGAATCGACGATCTCCCACGTCGATGCTGCACCGCCGGGCAGCGCACCGCCCGCGCTGATCGTGAAGGTGCCGGCCCTCGGGCCACCAGTACAGGTCATGACCTTCTCCACGCTCACCTGGAAGCTGTAGACTTCCGCGACGGTTCCGGCGCTGCATCCGAGGCTTCCGGCGCCGCCTGTCACCGCGAAAGTGCCACTCCCGGTTCCGTCGACCCGCTCGCCTTCGACGAGGTCGACCGAGATCGAGGTCTCGATCGTGACGTCACCCACGCCGGTCAGCGACGTCACGAATTCCTCGGTGTGGGTCTGCCACAGAGTCAGCGACTCCGCCGAATTCCGAGCGAGCCCGCTCTCATCAAACATCACCGCTACATCATCCGGGTGAATCTCCTGCAGCCACCGAGTCGTGACCTCAGAGATGTGGTTGTCGAACCCGTCGACCGGCCCCTGGGCGAAGGTGTTGGTCATTCCGGTGATCTGGCCATCAGTGATGTCGAAGACGAAACTGTTGTTCGGATAGCGGTCGTCGCCGAGCGCTTTCGACCACGCACTCTGCCATGTGTAGGTACAGCGC
>JBPCTR010000296.1:0-15438 GCA_051011575.1 Acidimicrobiales bacterium
GGCAGAAAACGAGCATGGTGGCGTTGGTTTTTAGGCAAGGGTGGGGAGGGGTGGGATGGGGCCGGAGCTGAGGCATCCCTCATCTCCGGCCCAGTCACCTGCTCTCCGTCTCCCCCGTCTACGTCGAACTACGATCGAGCGGATGACTGCGGCGATCGATGTGACGGACCTCCACATGTCCTACGGCAACCACCACGTCGTGAAGGGAATCGACCTCGCAGTCGCCAGCGGCGAGATCGTCGCGTTCCTCGGACCGAACGGTGCGGGCAAGACGACGACGATCGAGATCCTGGAAGGCTTTCGAACACGAACGTCGGGAAACGTGTCGGTTCTGGGCGAGGACCCTGCTCACGCGTCGAGCAGTTGGCGGGAACAGATCGGAATCGTCCTCCAGGAATCCGAACCCGTCCCTGAACTCACCGCGTTCGAATCGGTACGGATGCAGGCGGGCTACTACCGGGCGCCTCGAGACCCGGCCGAGACACTCGACGTGGTGGGGCTGTCCGACAGTGCTGACACCCGCACCCGAAGGCTCTCAGGCGGTCAGCGACGCCGACTCGACCTCGCCCTGGCACTGGTCGGCGACCCGAGCCTCGTGTTCCTGGACGAGCCGACCACTGGATTCGATCCTTCGGCTCGCCGTGAATCCTGGGGGATGATCGAGGCCCTTCGAGAACTCGGCGTGACCGTGCTCCTCACCACCCACTACATGGATGAAGCCGAGCACCTCGCAGACAGGATCGTCGTGATCGGCGCCGGCGAGATCGTGGCGACAGGAACGGCGGAGGACCTCGCCGAACAAGTCGAAGCATCGACACGAATCTCGTGGAAGGCCGGTGCCGATGGCGCCTCCCCACCACCCGATCTCGATATCACCGTCGACCCCACCGGACGTTCGATCATCGACACCGACGACGTCGTCGGTGATCTGAACCTTCTTACAGGTTGGGCGATGCGCGCAGGCGTCGAGCTCCGAGAGCTGAACGTCACCCGGCCAACGCTGGAAGACGTCTACCTCGAGCTCACGTCCGACCCGGAGGCCGCGACATGAGTGCCATGTCACGGCTTCGTCACCAGGTCGAGTTCGATCTGCTGATCTTTCGCCGAAACCCGGCAGCGACCTTCTTCACGGCCGTACTTCCCCTCATCTTCCTCCTGATCTTCACCTCGATCTTCGGAAACGAGACCCTCTCCGACGGTGTTCGTGCCGCAACCTTCTATGTTCCCGGGATCCTCGCCCTCGCAATCGTGTCGGCGACGACCGTCAATCTCGCGATCACCATGACCACCCGTCGTGAGCGGGGCATGCTCAAGCGCGTACGGGGCACGCCGATTCCCTCGTGGGTCTTCATCGGCTCGCAGGCGATCGCCGGGTTCGTGATCTCGGCCGTGATGACCGTGCTGATCGTCGTGATCGGCCGTCTCGCGTTCGATGTAACGCTCAATACGAGTGGCATACCCAGCCTCTTGATCACCGTGATCGTGGGGGCAACGTCGTTCAGCGCGATCGGACTGGCACTCACATCAATCATTCCGTCGGAGGACGCCGCACCGGCCGTGACCAACGCGATATTCCTGCCGCTCTACTTCGTGAGCGACGTTTTCATCGTGAGCGAAGACGCACCCGATTTCATCCGCCGAATTGGCGACCTCTTTCCGGTCAAACACATGTCGGTGGCGATGCAGGACAGCTTCAACCCATTCATCGAGGGCACGCCGTGGCCGTGGAAGAACTGGTTGGTCATCGCCGCGTGGGGGATCGTGTGCGGCGTGATCGCGCTCAGAACGTTCCGGTGGGTGCCCCGTCGTTAGGCGCTGCACGAGTGGAACCCAGCCGGGTGAGCTAGGTTCGCGCGATGGAACACACCCCGGCAGAAAACGTGAACTGGGTGAAGGCGCCGTCCGAGAATTTCACCGGTTCGGTGGAATTCGGACCCCTCAGCCACATGACTGATGACGGTCTGAATGCGCTGGAGGTCCGCTTCCAACCCGGCGCTCGCACCGATTGGCACTGGCACCCCGACGGTCAGGTCCTGTACGTGACGGCGGGGGAAGGCCTCGTCCAGAACTCGGCCGGCGAAACCGTCGAGATCAAGACCGGCGATGTCGTCGAGGCACCACCGGGAGAGCTCCATTGGCATGGCGCCACCCAACACTCGCACATGACCCACCTGTCACTCACGACCGGCGGCGCGACCGTTTGGGAGCCACGCAAGGTGACCGACGAGGAGTACGGCCAGCGCTGAGTCGAGCCGCGCTCAGGCGGTGGCGGAGATGATCACCAAGAAGAGCAGCCCGAGCACGAGGAGCGCAACGGCGATGCCACCGATCACGACTGCCGCGGTCGCCTTGCCTTCGTTGGCCGGGTCACGGCGACCCTCCTGGATCGCGCGTTTCTCCTCCAGGCCCTTCCACATGCCGAACGCTCCGGCAGGGCCGCAGCACAACAACCCGAATATCGACAGGCCGAGCGCCATGTTGGCCCTGCTCTCCTGATACGGCATTCCCGCCGACACTCCGGCCGCGGCCATCGGCGGCACCCCGAGGCCGGGAGCGGGTGTCGACACCGGCGGCGTAGCGGGAGCGCCGGGCGCAGCGGGTGGCACTCCCCCAACAGGGCGCGGACCTTCCGTCCACTCGCTTCCATTCCAATACCGCTCGGTGCCGAGAGGGTCACCTTCGGCGTGATACCACCCGGGGGTTGCTGCACCTGGTCCAGTCATGGCGCCATTCTTGTCGGCTCAGGCGGGCGACCGGCGGATGAACGTAGGACGATCGGAGGTCGACCGTTCAGGATCATGGGTGTACCCCATCCCGTCGAAGTCGAGAAGCGCTCGACGGCTCTTGATCCGGTTGCGGATGATCCACGCCGACATGACGCCCCGCGCACGCTTCGCGAAGAAGCTAACGATTCGGTAGTCGCCATCGGCCTTTGCGTCGAGGAACACCGGGCTGATGATCGGTGCATCGATCCGTTCGGGTAGCACAGCACCGAAGTACTCCTTCGAGGCAAGATTGACCAGCACGTTCGAGCCAGGACTCGAGTCGATCGCGACGTTGAGCGTGTCGGTCACCTGTTCACCCCAAAACGAGTACAGATCCGAGCCGCGCGCCGTTGGCAGTCGAGTCCCCATCTCGAGGCGGTACGGCTGCATCAGGTCGAGCGGACGCAGCACGCCGTAGAGCCCGCTCAGGATTCGGAGGGTCTTCTGGGCATGAGTGAAATCTCGCTCGTCGAAGGAGCGGGGGGCATCCATGCCCATGTACACGTCGCCGTGGAATGCGAGCAGAGCCGGCCGGGCGTTGGCCGGTGTGAACGGGCGCTCCCATTCCTGGAATCGAGTGAAGTTGAGCTCTGCTAGCGAACTCGACACGCCCATGAGCGATTCGATCTCGTCTGGAGATTTGGCCGCCATGACCGACACGAGCTCGGCGCTGCGGTCGAGCATTTCGGGCGTCGACCACTTGCGGGTCGCCAGAGGAGATTCGTAGTCGAGTGACTTTGCAGGTGAAACAACGATCAGCACGTCCACCAGTGTGCCCGACCAGCGCGCCGTTTTCAGCGCTCGGGCATGATCGAGCGGCTCCTCAACTACGGAGGATCAAAATCGAGACGACGAGGAGTACGGTTCCGGCGACCGCCACGAGGCCGGTGGTTGCGATGATCACGGCCAGGGCACGGCGTCCGAGGCGCGGTGGTGGATCGGGGGTGACGCGAGGACCGTCCGTCATGGCGACGACGCTACTCCTTGTCAGAGCCCCTCATATCGAGGCCGCTTTCCACTCGCACGGCCCCAACGCTCGATCGTGCGACCCATCTCGGTGCTCGGACCGGCCTCGACGAACGGCCACAGTTCCTCGGCGACCTTCCGCCAATTCGCGGTCGCGTGCAGTTGGCCGAAGAGTGCGATGAGGCCGAGATTTATGCGTTGCAGCACCACGAACGAGGCAGGCACGTTGAGCACCTTCTTCAGCTCACCGTGTTCGCCACCCGTGTCGAAGATCGCCCTCACCCCGGCCGCCGAGTACTCATCGTCGAACGTGAACTCCCGATCTTCGAGCACGAAGTCGTAGAAGTGCTCGAAGTATTCGCCGATCAGGTCATCGGCGAACGGCGCGCCTGCCGGGAGCAGCCCTGCGGCTTCTATGTCGGCGCGGAACGCAGGCACATCACGCGTCACGACCATGTTCGCGATGAGCGACTCGAAGAGGGCGGTGTCGGCCGGATCGAAGTGTTTGACCAGACCAAAGTCGAGGAAGGTGATCCGGCCCCCCGTGTGAAAGATGTAGTTGCCCGGGTGGGGGTCGCCGTTGAAAGCAGCGAGCCGGTAGATCGCACCGAACGAGAACCGGAAAAGAGTCTCGGCCGCGAGATCCCGTTCCTCCTGCGTCCACTGGAGCACTTCACTGAAGGTCGAGCCGACGACCAGATCGGAAGTGAGCACTCGCGAGGTCGACAGTTCATCGACCACCGACGGCACGTGGATGAAGGGGTGACCCTCGAAATGGTCGGCGAAGTACTGCTGATTACGGGCCTCGAGTTCATAGTCGAGTTCTTCGCTGAGGCGGTCGCGCAATTCCTCGGTGATCGCTGACGTATCGATTCCGGGAAACATCAATCGCAACCCGGAGAAGAGCGCGTCGTTGGTGCGCAGATCGGAGCCGATCGCCTCGGCGACACCTGGATATTGCACCTTGACTGCAACCGCTCGCCCGTCGTGGGTCATCGCTCGATGGACCTGACCGATCGACGCCGACGCGATCGGTTCGGAATCCCACTCCGCGAACACCACCTCGGGCGCAGCACCCAACTCGGCCTCGATCACCTGGGCCGCGAGCTCGGGTGCCATGGGCG
Organism: Acidimicrobiales bacterium; assembly: GCA_051011575.1. Taxonomy (GTDB): domain Bacteria; phylum Actinomycetota; class Acidimicrobiia; order Acidimicrobiales; family SHLQ01; genus SHLQ01. The sequence goes on from JBPCTR010000296.1 coordinate 4,856, forward strand.
GCGCTTCGGTCTGGAGTTGCGCGAGCGTGAGCCGCACGTTCTCGGGCAGCCCCAGATCGAGGTAGCTCGCCATCTGACCGACCTTCATCATCGCGCCTTTGAGATTGCCGAGCGACGCGACGACGTCCTCGGTGGTCTTCATCTCGAATTCGTGCGAGAGCTGCTCGCGTCGTTCCGCCGATGCGAACGTCTTTCGCGCCTGCGTCACGGCCCAGCGACCTCCGGTGCGGGCACCCATGCCGGCCACGGCAGCATTGCGGCCGATGCTCGAACGGGAGGCAACCGTCGCCGCTCGCCGGCCGCGACGTGCGACTGCCACCGCGGCCATCACGAGGGCGAGCAGGGAGAGACGACGAAGTCCCGTCATAGTGGAACCGACCTCATACCTCGTCGAGCAGCCGATGAATCTCGTTCCGAAGCTCTGGAATGCCGGTCCCCTTGGCGGCGCTGACCCATTGCACGTCCGACAGATCGACCCCACAATGCTTCGCGAGCTCGGCCTTGCGTGCGCCGAGCATCGACGGCTTCACCTTGTCGTGTTTCGTTGCGATGATCCGCACTGGCACTCCGATGTGTTCGAACCAGTCGAGAGACTGCAGATCGAGCGCCGTCGGACCCACCGCACCATCGACGAGCATGAGTACGAGGTCGAGCGTCTCCCGTTCCGTCAGGTAGTTTTCGATCATCCGGGCCCAGCGCTCCTGCTCGTGCTTCGGCGCCTTTGCGTAGCCGTAGCCGGGGAGATCGACGAGCCACTTACCGGAGCCTTCCGGGTCGAGTTCGAAGACGTTCAAGAGTCGCGTCGCACCAGGTGTCTTCGACGTCTTGGCGAGCGATTTTCGGTTGGCGAGCGCATTCAGGAGCGAACTCTTGCCCACGTTCGAGCGACCAGCGACCGCGATCTCGACGATCGACTCGCCGAGTTGACCGTGTTTGGCCGCACTGGTCACGAAGCGAAGCTGGAGTGGTCCGGACACCTGGTCGAGTGTACGAGCGTGACCGCGGAGGCCTCAGCCTCCTCCTATTCCCGTCAGGATCTCCAAGAATGTGGTGCCACAGATTTCCGTGGTCATCGTGGTCGGGTCGAGATTCTCGAAATCGAAGTCGCCTCCGAGCTCCTCGTTGAGGCATTCGGCCAGCTCCGGCGAGATTCCCAGCGCTTCGAGGATGCCGTCGGCCGCCGCCGGGTCGAGGTCCTCGAAATCAGCCGGGTCGGGAAGTGGGATCGCGCCGTCGGTGGCCGGACCCACGGCCCTCTCGATGCCACACACATCGAGCAGATATGCCGATATCCGGGCATCGGCCGCGTCGAGTCCGCTGGTGTCGATCGCCTCCAGGTCGGCCTCAATCGACGCGTCGAGCATGTTGTAGTTGACCGACTCGAGGATCGACCTCATCTCGCGCATCGTGTCGCGGGTCAGTTCGAAGTCGGGACGGATCTCATCGGGCGAAGCCGGGAGGACCTCGCTGTACAACGCTTCCACGTCATCGAAGAACTGGGCGCCATCGAGGATGCTCGAGTTGGCGAGCGGGTCGTTCTCTTCGAACTCGCGAGCGAGCGTGCAGAAGTCTCCGCCGCTGTCGCCGTCGAAATCGGGCGCTTCGGTCGTCGTGGTCTCGGCGGGCGCAGCGGTGGTCGTGGCGTCGTCGGCGACCGCAGCCGTGTCGGTACTCGACTCGACCTCGTCGTCTCCGCCACATGACGCACCGATAAGCGCCAGGACAACGAACACTGCTCGTATGTATCGCATCGACATGGGAACCTCCGCGTGGTCTCGCCCGGATGGACGCTAGACCAGATCAGCGGCGACGTGCGTGGAAGAACTCGCTGAGCAGCGACGCGCACTCGTGTTCCCGCACTTGCATCCGAACCTCGTAGTCGTGGGGAAAACGAGGATCTGCTCCCACGTTGTAAAGCGAGCCGAGCGCGCCTGCTTTGACGTCCATCGCTCCGAAAACGACCCTTGCAATGCGCGATTGTTGTGCTGCGCCGGCGCACATCACGCAGGGTTCGAGCGTGGCAACGAGCGTGTGATCGTCGAGCCGCCACGTCCCGGCGATTTCGGCCGCATCTCGCAGCGCGAGGATCTCGGCGTGGGCGGTGGGATCGCCACTGAGCTCCCGTTCGTTGTGACGGGCGGCTATGACCGTGCCCTCGGGATCGACCACCACCGCACCGACGGGGACATCGTCGTGGTTCGAGGCCAACTGGGCCTGCTCGATCGCTCGGACCATCCATTCATCGTCGGGCATTGTCCTATTCTCGCTCGCGACCGGGTGATCGCGGCGATTCGTGACGAGACCGTGCTCAGAGAATCGAACGGCGGGCGCGGCGACCGGTGAGCGGTGCGGGCAGGACTCGCATCCACATCTCCTTCTCACCACCCGCCCAGGGGTAGAGGGCCAGCCTCCGAAGCCGAGCGGCGAGCTCTGGTGTTCTCTCCGGATCGACGAGTTCCAGCAAGCCTCGAGCGATCACACTCCAGCCATCGCGTTCGCGGGGCTCGAGATGGTCGACCTCGAGCACAACTTCGCTTCCCAACGCTCCGGCAACGGTGCTGTCGACCTCGGAACGAAAGACGATCGCCTCACCGTCCCAGACATAGTTGACCGGATATACATGGATCCGATCGTCGGCTGCGAACGCAACCCTCGCGACCTCCTTGGATTCGAGGTATCGGACACACTCCGCGAGTGTGACCACCTCGAGCCCGGTTCGTTCATCGGTGTAGGGCATAGCGTCTCCGTTCGGCTTTCGGCTCCATTCAGCAACCGTCGTGTTGTTCGCATCATGGCCGCGCTCGCTGCACCTCCCTAGGGACTTCGGCCCCTGTTCGCTCGATGGATTGGGGCACAACGATTGAGTTGGAGAACAACCGGGTTCTCCCGAGTCGTCCGTTCAGGACGAGGAGGTGGTGATCGTGGCACGAATTCTGGTGGGGCTCGATGGCTCCGAGACTGCACGCGCAGCGTTTCGCGAGGCGGTTCGTGAAGCAGTCTGGCGCGAATGTGCTGTGCACGCGATCCACGTCGTGCATTACCCGGTGGTGACCGGGCACGAATTCGGGCACGTCGACTACGAAGCGTTCCAAACGGCCGGCAAGGCAACCCTCACCGACGAATTGGCGGCGCTCGAAAAGGAGTACGAGGGCGGAGCGTTCCCCGTCGAGGTCGACTCTGCCGTTCTGATGGGACACACCGGAGTGGAGATGCTGCGACTCGCCGAGCGCGGAATCGGCGCCACGGCCGATGCTGACGGTGAACCGGTGGACCTCGTCGTGGTGGGCAGTCGGGGACTCGGCGGCTTTCGCGGTCTCCTACTCGGGTCGGTGACCACCTACCTGACGCATCACCTCGCCGGACCGCTGCTCATCGTTCCCGATCGCCGCGACGGCGAATGATCAGACCAGCCTGACGTTCGGGCCGACGGCGAGGACGGGAGTCGTCGCCTTGGCGATCGAGTCGAACGCCACACTGCCCTCCGCGAGCCAGACCAGCCCCCGTCGGGCGTGCGTCGCCACGGCCAGAATCGCCGTGTTGCTGCGGTCGACCAGGGAGCTCGAGATGTCGCCCGCCTCGACAGGGGTCGACCGCAACGTCGCCCGAATCGAATCGGGCGGGCCCAAACCCGCCGCTTCGTAGTGAGACTCATAAACGGTGCCGGCTTCCACGTCGATTCGAACGGTCGACATCGGAACACCGCATGCCCCCGCCATCCACCGGGCGTGCGGAAGAATCGACTTGGAGTCCGAATCGCTGGAGATCGCCACGACGATATCGGTGACGTGTTCGATGCAGTCGGCGTCGGCGGACGGGCCGACGAGCACGACCGGCGCATCGCTCACTTCGAGCAGGGCCGCTGCATGCGACCCGACGTAGTGACCGTGATCGAAGGGATCGGCCGACGTCGTCATGCAGACCAGCCGGCCGGAGCAGTGTGCAACAAAGCCGTCGGCCACACTCTCGGCCACGATCACCCGGAAGTCGACACCCACATCGGCTCCACGCGTCGCATCCGCAAGCGCTGCGGTGAGCTCGCGTTCCTCGAAGCTGCGGTCGTCGTCGGGGTCGAGCACCGTGAGGACGTCGATCGTGGTTCCCAACGTTCGTGCAAGCCATATCGCTGTCGGCAACGTGTGGACGATGTGCGATGGACGCCGTACCGGCACGACGACAGGAGCCGCTTCAAACATGTCGTCCTCCAAGCTACCCGCCATCGTCCAATCATCGGGGGCCTGCGCCTGGCCGCCCTAGAGCACGAAGTCCCTTGCCGCGGGGACCTTCGCCCCTGCCCGCCAGCGCACCGGGCCGCGACCATTTGGTGAGACAGCTCGCGATCCGAGCTCGACAAGATGAGGTGACGTGATGCCCGATGGCCACACTCAATGGATCGATGACCGCAACGACCTCGTGCACATCGTGCGACACGGACGTGAGTTCACGGCCGCGATCGGTGAGGTCGAATCGAGGGCGAGGGTGCCGGGTGCCCGTGTTCACTTCGACGTCAACCGGAAGGCCGGCCTCGTTCGGGCGAAGAACGTGACGCTCGCGGCCGGCACTCGGACGAACCGGCGCCATCGTCGCTTCGGTGACCTCACGGGAGCGCGAGCACCAGGGGCCAAAGTAGCCACGACCGCGTCGAGAAACCTCGGTGTCGACGTCACGACCCAACCGATGAAGGTGGTGCGTACATGGGTCGAGACGATGACGACAGACGCCATCGATGACGCGCTGTCGCTCTATTCCCCCGATGCGGTGATCAACACCGAAGACGCTTCACTGCGGGGACGGGCGCAGCTCCATGGATTTCTGACGGCCTACCAATGCCGAGACATCTCCATCGACGAGGTCATGATCACCGGGCTCGACCAGTTGGTTCGAGTCGACTGGCCGTCCAGCTCGACCGTTTCGGGCCCGAGCTGGTTCCAGATCGACCATGGCCACATCACCGAGCAGTGGGATCGTCTGGATCCGACGGACGATGACGAGATCGACGAGGTCACCCCGATCGAGATCGTGTCGGTGCAACCACTTGGTGCCTCCGACGATGCGATGGTGCGCGAACGTTTCGCGAGACTGTGTGGCGCAACGACGGTTGGCGCGAGGAGCGCGCGGATCAAGCTGGACGTCCTCGATCGAACCGGTCACAAAACAATCAGTGCCACGGCAGCCCTCGACCTCGGCGATCGGCTGGTTCGTGCTCAGGAGACGGGTGAGCGTCTACCCGACGTGATCGACACGCTCTGCCTGCGCATTCGTCGACAGACTCGCGAGATCGCCGAGCGTCGAGCCGATCGCAATCGTGGGCGAGTCGGTACCCACAACGCGCCCGACACGATCCGGACGCGGCAGGCCAGACCACCCCATCTCGACGTCCCGCCCGATGAACGAACGCTGGTCAGGCACAAGACGTACGCACCCACGCCATCGACGATCGAGGAGGCTGAATTCGATCGGCAGAGCCTCGACTACGACTTCTTCCTCTTCGAAGAGGTGTCAACCGGGAGCGACCACGTGCTCGTGGCCGATGAAGATCTCGAACTCCGTTCGCTCGATGGCACGACCGCTTTCGACGCGTTGGACCACGTCGATCGGGTCATCGCGACCGCGGCACCGGCGCTCAGTGTCGCCCAGGCGTTGGCTCGCCTGACCGATGGCCACGAACAGGTGGTCTTCTTCCGCAACTGTCATACCGACCGGGGCAACGTGGTCTATCGGCGGTTCGATGGGCACTACGGCCTCATCACGCCTGACTGATGCTTCTCTGGGTAGCGGCGCTTGTCGCGGGGCTCGCCATCGCCGTGTTCGCGGCCAGACAAGCCTTGGACAGTGCAGTGTCCCTGGCCCGAAAACTCGGACTGTCTCCGTTCCTGATCGGCATGACCGTGATGGCCATCGGCACCGACCTTCCCGAGATCGCCAACAGCATCACCGCCTCGGCCGCTGGACACGGTGACCTCAACGTCGGCGACTCGATCGGATCGGTCGTCACCCAGATCACCCTGGTCCTCGGGATCCTGTGTTTCATCGCACCGGTGAAGGCGGAGCGCCGAACGGTACGCGTCGCTGGCCTGGTCACTGTGCTCGCCGTGATCGTAGGTGCGTTGCTGCTCGGCGACGACGAAGTGAGCCGAGGCGATGGGCTCGTCCTCATCGCGTTCTGGGCGGTCGGGACCCTCGCTGTTCAGCAGGGTGGCCATATGGTCGGCCAGCGGCAGGAATTACTCTTCGACCGGTCACTACTCATCGACGTGCGCGATCTCATCGTGGGTCTGTCCGGAGTCGCCATCGGCGCGATTCTCGTGGTCGAGGCATTCACGCGCGTGGCTGAAGACCTCGGAGTGCCGGAGTATGCCACCAGCTTCCTCGTGCTCGCCATCGGCACGTCGCTCCCGGAGCTGTTCGTCGACGCTCGCGCGCTGCGTCGAGGAGAGAATGCGCTCGCGCTCGGCGACATCATCGGCTCGTCGTTCGTCGACGCTACGGTGTCTCTCGGCATCGGCCCCGCACTCTTCCCGATTGCCGTGAGCCCGACGGCAATGCGCGGCAGCGTCATCGCCGCCATCGTGGTTGCACTCGCTGTGTTGCTACTGCTCACCCGCGAAGAGCACGGCCGAAAGAGCGGCATCATTCTGATCGGACTGTACGCAATCGCGTATGCCGTGGTGATCGTCTGACGTCGACTCCGGGTCAGCTCGCCTGCACGCGGAGTTCCGATTCGGCATCTGCAATCGTGCTGATCGTCCGGCCGACAGCGTCGGGGGTGACCGAGATCGAGTCGATGCCCCGTTCCACGAGGAATCCTGCGAAATCGACGTGATCGCTCGGTGCCTGGCCACATATTCCGATCGGTCGACCGGCCTTGTGCGCCTCTTCGATCAGGGTGGAGATTGCCCGCGTTACCGCCGGGTGACGTTCGTCGAACAGGGGTGCAACCGCCTCACAATCTCGATCGACGCCCAGTACCAGCTGAGTCAAGTCGTTCGAACCGATCGAGAATCCATCGAAGAGTTCGGCGAACTCGGGGGCACAGAACACGTTGCTCGGCAATTCGGCCATCACCCAGATCTGCAACCCATCGAGCCCTCGAACCAACCCGAGGCGTCCCAGCTCGTCGAGCACCTCGACTCCCTGCTCGGGCGTCCGACAGAAAGGCACCATCACGTGGAGGTTTGTGAATCCCATCTCCTCACGGACCCGGCGAATCGCGGCGACCTCGAGTGCGAAACCATCGGCGAAATCGTCATGGGCGTAGCGGCTCGCGCCTCGCCATCCAATCATGGGATTCGGTTCCACGGGCTCGAACCCCGATCCGCCCAGCAGTCCGGCGTACTCGTTCGTCTTGAAGTCACTAAAGCGGAGGAGCACGGGCCGCGGCCAGAACGCGGCGGCGAGAGTACCCACACCTTGAGCGAGCTGGTCGACCAGGAACTCGGTGGGTTCCTCGTAGCCGGCGGTCCGTGCCTCGACGGCAGCGCGAGTCTTCGACTCGAGCGTGTCGATCCGGGTGAGAGCCAGCGGATGAACACCGACCTGTGATGCGTAGATGAACTCCATACGTGCCAGACCCACTCCGGCCACGGGGAGCTGCGCGTGGGCGTAGGCGGCTGAGGGATCGCCCAGGTTCACGTTCAGCCTGGTCTGAATCGTCGGCAACGTGTCGAGATCGATCGTCTCGATCGTGAACGGCAGGATTCCATCGTAGATTCGACCGACCTCTCCCTCGGCGCAGCTCACCGTCACGTCGAGGCCATCCGGTAGCGCCTCGTGGACGTCCCCGACGGCGACAATGGCGGGGATACCCAGCTCCCGCGCCACGATCGCAGCATGCGACGTTCGACCGCCACGTTCGGTGATCACTGCTGCCGCTTTACGCAGAATCGGCTCCCAGTCAGGATCGGTCGTTTGGGTCACGAGTACGTCGCCGGCCTCGACCAGCCGCATCTCGGACGGATCGGTCACCCGACGCACCGGTCCGGTGGCGACCCGGCCGCCGATCGCCAGCCCAGTGGCCAGAGGCTCGCCGGTTCCCTCGAAGTGAAAGACCTCCGCGACCCGCGAGGTGTTCTGGCTGTGCACGGTCTCGGGACGAGCTTGCACGATGAACATCTCGCCGGTTCGACCGTCCTTGGCCCACTCGATGTCCATCGGCGTCGGTATGCCACGAATCGCGCTGTAGTGGTCCTCGATCTCGATTGCCCATCGAGCGAGTTGCATGGCCTCCACGTCGCTGATCGAGAAGCGGTTGCGAATCGATGGAGGTGTCGGATCGTTGGTGATGCGATGGCCCCGGGCGTCGTAGCTCATCGTCTGCTCCTTGTCGCCCAGCTGACGCGACACGAGCGGCGAGAAGCCGGCGAGCAGTCGTTCCTTGTGAACCACGAAGCTGTCGGGAACCACCCGGCCCTGGACGATGTTCTCGCCGAGGCCCCAGGTCGATGTGACGTACACGACGTCGCGAAATCCCGAGTCCGTATCGAGTGTGAAGATCACACCGCTACTCGCGCGGTCGGCGCGCACCATGCGTTGGATACACGCGGACAGGGCGATGGCCTCGTCGTCAATTCCCATGTCGAGGCGATAGCTGACTGCGCGAGTGGTGTACAGACTGGCGAAACAGCGCAGGATCGCGTCCTGAACGTCGGCGAGCCCATGAACCATGAGGTACGTCTCCTGCTGTCCCGCGAAAGACGCCTCGGGGAGGTCTTCGGCGGTGGCGCTGGATCGAACCGCAACATCGACGAGGTCGACTCCGGCCTCCTCGGAAAGCGTCAAGTACGCCGCATCGACCTCGGCCCGGAGCTCTACAGGAAGGCGCCCGCCGAGAATTGCGGTGCGGATGCGTTTGGCGCGTTCGTGGAGATCGTCCACGTCGTCGCGGTCGAGTAGCGACAGCTCGTCGTCGATGACCCCCTGGAGATCGTTCTCCCGGATGAACTCGCGGTACGCGTCGGCCGTCGTCGCAAAGCCGTTGGGCACCTGGACGCCGACGCGCGAAAGCTTGCGGTACATCTCGCCCAGCGAGGCGTTTTTCCCACCCACGTCCTCGACCGCGTCGATCCCAAACTCAGAAAACCATTTCACTCGTGTCATGGCTCCATCTTCCGCGTCGAATTGCCTGGGCGAACAGGGACCTAGGCCTCTGCCTGAACGGGCGTCAGCTCCGTACGTTGCAGTGAGAGGGCGACGCAATTTCAAGGAGACGGGACATGGCAGCAACCCCCACCCCTGCAGCAAGGATCGCGAAGGCGGTCGCACCACTGCTGATCGCACTCGGACTCGTGATCGTGTTGGCGGCGCAGGCGAGTGCCCAGGTCGCACAGCCTGGCGAATGTGGCACTCACAGCTTCGGATTCACCGGCACCCGCCTCATCAACGACGGGATAAGCAACGCGGCCGGTCCGTTCGCCATAGAACTGCCGGCCGGCAGATACGACGTCGTGATGAAGTCGCACGACAACCACCCGACCGCGGACTATCAACCCGACCAGACCGAAGAGCAGTGGTACTTCGTGCTCGACTCCGGATATACCAGCCCGTTCACGGTCGACGTTCCCAGCGATGCCGAGACCAGCGTGACGCACGTGACCGGTGTCGAGATCGAGGCCGCGACCACGATCACCGTTCGTCATCGTGCCTTCGGTTCGGTGAACTCCGTGAACGTCGTCTGCGTCGGGTTCACACCGGCCGAGGTCATCGCCGGGCCCGCGACAACGGTCGCCGCGGTCGCCCCCGACGACTCGACCACATCCATACCTCCGGCTTCGGTCGCTCCGACGGTCGCACCCACGACCGCTACGCCCGCGACAGCCACGACGACGACGGTCGCTACAGCGGTGGCCAGCCAGGTGGAACGACCGGCGCAGCTTGCGGTCACCGGCCCGACCGGAACCCACGGACTGCTTCTGCTCGGTCTGGCGCTGATCGCATCGGGATTGGCCGCCACGATCGCGAGCGGACCAACGAGCCGTCTACGCAACACACGCTGATCCTGACAAGCGGACGCTGAAGTCAGGGTCGCGACTTCTACTCGGACCGACCCCGAGATGGGAGTCCCCGAAGACACGTCCGACCAGCGGTCGTGCTGACGGCGTCGGTAGGGTTTCGACATGGCACAAATGGTGATCACAGTGATCGGCGACGACCGCGCAGGCCTGGTCGACGCCCTCTCGGAAGTCGTCGCTCGTCACGGCGGTAACTGGGATCGGAGCCAGATGGCCGAACTGGCGGGCAAATTTGCCGGAATCGTCCTGGCAACGGTTCCCGACCTGGCCGTACAGGCAGTTGTCGCGGACCTCGAAGCGGTCGAGGCCACCGGTCTTCTGGACATCACGACGGAGGTGGGCGACACCTCGACCACCGACGACGATGGTCGGATTCGTTTGGCATTGAGGCTCCTCGGCCAGGACCACGTGGGCATCGTGCACGACATCTCCCACGCACTTGCGCAGCACGGCGTGAGCATCGAAGGTCTGACCACCGAGGTCGTACCGGCGCCGATGGGCGGAAGCATGTTCCGCGCCGAGGCTGCCCTGGCGGCACCAGCCAATGTCGCACTGGAAGACCTGGAAGCAGCGCTCGAG
>JBPCTR010000297.1:0-7958 GCA_051011575.1 Acidimicrobiales bacterium
GCTGCGACGACGGCTACGTCGACAGCGACGGCGGCCGCTGCGACGACGACGTCTGCCGCGACGACGACGTCCGCTGCCCCGACGACGACTTCCACCTCGACAACGACGGCTGCGCCCACGACCACCACCTCGACGACCACCACCACGACCACCACGACCACGACCGCCCCGCCTGTCGGTGGGGACGCACTACGAGCGTCGCTTCCATTCGGCGTCTTTGAGTTCGACATGTCCGACATGGGCGATCGCTGGACAGGCGGTTGGATCAGCCTCCACACCTATGACGTGACCGAGATCCTGAACGAGGTTCAGGCTGCGAACGGGTCGGTTGCGGTCACGATCACAGGATCCGGAAAAAGTCGATTCCAGAACGACGACGACACGTTGAACCTCGAGCTCTGGAAGGCCGAGGTCGACAAGTTCGCGGGATTCGACTTCTCTCCATGGATCGACGATGGCACAATCTTCGCTCTCTACCTCGTCGACGAACCGAAGTCTCGAAGTCAGTGGGGAGGCGAGATCGTTCACAACGAGGTGATCGACGAGATGGCTCGGTACGCCAAGCAGTACTGGCCCACGATGCCCACGACCGTCCGGGTCCAGCCCACCAAGCTCATCCGCCACGCCGGAGGCTACGACGTGCCGCTTGCCAATTGGGAGTGGCGTCACCTCGACACGGCGTGGGCGCAGTACGCCGCTCGCAAGGGGCCGATCGAGGAATATGTCGCCGCCGAGGTTGCCGGTGCCGAAGACCTCGGCCTCGGTCTGGTGTTCAGCCTCCAAACGCTCACGGGTGGCGATGGCTCGAGCGGTTTGCGCGGCCCGGGGAAATATGACGACAAGTGGTCGATGTCGCCGGCGGAGATCGTCGAATACGGCAGCGCGATGATTGCTGAGCCGACCGCATGCGCGTTGCTCATGTGGAAGTACGACAACGGATTCGTTTACTTCGAGCGGCCCGATGTCAGAGCGGCGACCGACGAGCTCGGTGCGCAGGCTGCGGCCCGCCCGGGTCCTTCGTGTAAGCCCTCGTAGCGGCTGGTTAGGCACGCCCGTTGGCGATAAGAGTGTCTGCTAGCTGGTCGGCGGATGGGAGACTGGCGAGCGGACCGATGACAGTGAGTTGGTCGTCGGCAGCGAGGACGAGGTCGGCCGTAGCCCGAATCACCCGACCGTCACGGCGAACAGCCTCGAGGTCCACCCCGGCCGGCGTACGCAGGTCGCCAACTCGATGACCCACGAGGTCTCCGGCGGGTAGTTCCACCATGAGCGAGTACTGCTCGATGTCAAGCCCGGGTAACAGGGCCGCCTTGACCTCACTCTCGTAGCTCGCATCGACCATCGAGAGCCCCGAGTCGGTGTGGAGGTAGGCGGCAAGCTCCCCTGCCATACGAAGCGTTCGACCGGGCTCCTCCGATCGACCGGCGAGGAAGAAGAGTGCGTTCACGCGTTCGTCCTTGCCGCCCCATTGCGCAGGTATTCGGATGCCGGATGCGGCCCGGGCGATCACGAGGTGTTCGTCGTCGACATCGAAGAACGCGACCGGCGTGGCGGTCGGGTGCCGGTCGCTCGGCTGAATCCAGAGTGATCCGGTGTCGAGGAACTGCTGGCTCACGGCATCTCCGTTGAGGTTCATGCGCCGGCTCAACACGTCGGATGCACGCCGGGCCGCTTCGTCGATATCGGTTCCCTCCGGGAGGCTCACCACGGCTGCCCGGGCGATCAGTCCCGGGTACTCGTCGTCGGCGCGGAGTCCGTGGCTCTGCATGGCGTGGCTGATCTCACGGTCGAGGCTGCGGTCGGCCGCCCGCCCCCAGCGTTCGAACACGTGGTAGATCGCGCCACTTCGCGTGGCCCGTGATCGGCCGTAGTAGAAGTACCAACCGAGGGCGATGGCCACCGACCCGGCAACGAGCGCCAAGGCGAGTGCGCCGAGTTCGATGATCAGATAGATCGCGAGCGCCATTCCGGCGAGCTGCAGCCAGGGGAACAGCGGCGCCCGGAACCCGGGTGCATAGCTCTGGATTCGGGAGGCCCGCAGCACGATCACTGCCAGGTTCACCAAGCCGAGCGTCAGGAGCACGAAGGCGCTCGCGAGCTTGGCGATCGCTGCGACGTCGAATGCAACGACGACCAGTGCCATGCCCAGACCGGTCACGAGGATTCCGGCGACCGGTGTCTTCCGTGGGCTGAGTTTCTGGAAGACCGAGCCGAGAAGACCGTCGCGGCTCATCGCCAGCGGGTATCGGGCGGCGGCGAGAATCCCAGCGTTCACCGCCGATGAGAAGGCGGCGAGTGCGGCGAGAACGACGACGACCACGAGTGCGCTGGGAAGGACGGCTTCGGCAGCGCTGTGGATGGGAGCGAGGTCGTCGTGGAGCTGGGCGGCGGGAACGACCGCCACGGCCACGAGTACGGCGAGTGTGTACAACAGAGTGCTCACCGTCAGCGACAGAGCCATGCCGAGCGGGATGTTTCGGGATGGATCCTCGATCTCCTCGGCCACGCTGGCGACCTTGGTGAGTCCGCCGTAGGAGACGAAGACGAGGCCGACGACGGCGACGACTCCGCCGGCGCCCGCCTCGAAGAACGGGTCGAGGGTGCCGTCGCCCGACCCCACGTCGGGGAGACCGGCCACGAGGAAGATGGCCATCGACGCCAGCACGAACGTGACCAGGCCCAACTGAACGACCGCGCTCGTTTTCGAACCGACGATGTTGAGTGCGGTGAAGGTTGCGATCAGCGCGACGGCCAGCGGTTTCGACGGAACGTCGAACACAAGGTTCAGATAGGCGCTCATGCCGATGAGGGCGAAAGCGTCCTTCAACACGAGCGAGAGCCAGGTGCCCATACCGGCAACCGTGCCGATCGCAGGACCGAGCGCGCGCTCGAGGAAGTAGTAGGCACCACCGGCGCGCGGCATGGCGGTGCTCAGCTCCGCGACCGACAGCATTGCCGGAATCGCCATCACGCCGGCGATGGCATACGCGAGGATCGCCGACGGACCGCCGATCGCCGCCGCAAGGCCGGGCAGGAGAAATAGCCCCGAACTCACCATGGCGCCCGTGCTCAGCGCAAAGACGTGGGCGAGGCCGAGGGAGCGCGTGAATTGCCCGTCGGACGGAGCCTGCGGCATCGCGGGACCCTACACGCTTGGTGTTCTCACCAACGAAAGGCGATGAGGGCGCCTCAGTGGTGGATTAGCCGGCGGCCACGATCGACTCGAGGTCGCCGACGAAACGAACGTGGTCGTCGAAGTCCACCAGTCGGCGCGCCGGGTGAAGAGCCAGCATCTTGCGGATGCGTTCGACGTTGACGCCGGTGTGTTCTTCCGCTTGGCACGACGGACACCACGCCGACCTGCGTCGCCATGGTGAGTCCCGACTCGTGAGTCGTTCCACGCGGGTTCCGCAGATCGGACAATTTCTCGTACGGACGTCGAGGATCCACACATCGCCGGTGTGCATCCGTTTACCGGTGGTGTTCTGCGGCCCGAGGTGAGCGTTGGTGCGGATGAGGGCGGCCCCAATCGTCACGAGATGTTCGATGCCTTCGACCGAGTCGACGGCTCGAAACGGCGACACCCCACACAGGAACGGCACCTCTACGGCATAGATGTTCCCGAAGCCCGCGATGTTTCGTTGATCGAGCAGAGCTGCCGTAAGACCGGTTCCGCTGTCGGCTGCCAGGCGTGCCGTACCCACGTCGGGGTCGAAGGCGCCACAGAGGTCGGGGCCGAGGTGGTCGGTGTACGTATTGGCGCGGTCGGTCGCGATCAGGTGGAGGAGGGGAATGTCAACACCGGTCAGGCGTCCGGACTCGAACGTGATCTCGAAGCGGCGCCGCCACTCTTCGGCCTCGGCATGCCCGAACGTGACCCGCCCTTGCATGAGGAGATGGATGTGCAGCGATCGGCCGTGGTCCCAATGCAGGAAGAGATGTTTGCCCTGCGACTCGGCGCGCAGGAGCGTTCGGCCGGTCAGGTCCAGTGTTGCGAGTCGGGGGTGGCGAAAGATCGAGCTGGTCGCGATTTCACCCTGAACCCGTTGGTTGATCGCAGCCGCGAGCCGCAGAATCGTGTCACCCTCTGGCATCAGCTGATCTCAGGTGTGGCCTCGGATATCTTCTGCGCCCGCCCGCGGCGCTCGGCGAGTTCATCGGAGCCGCCGCGCCTCCACTCGCGTATCGGTATGTCGTCGACGTGAAGCATCTTGCCGGTGCTCCTGATCGACAGGATCGAACCCGAGGATGCGAATGAGAGAATCGATCCGGCGCTCCCGAGCGACAGGATCGATCCCGCGGACGATGCGGAGAGGATCGAGCCGGCCGAGAAGATCGACAGGATCGACCCGGCGCTTGCGATCGATAGCAGCGACCCAACCGACAGGGTGGAGCGACGCGAGTACAACGACATTCGCTCGTCGTGGGTCATGGTTTGATTCAACTCCTGCCCGGCTCACCTGTCGAGCGGTACTGTCCCGCAGATGGAGATCGACCTGATGACCGGTTCCCTCCCGTGGGCGGACTCCGCCGATCTCGCGCGGAGGGTCGAGGGCGCCGGTTTCTCGGGGATGCTGTTCACCGAGACGTCACAGGTCCCCTGGATGCAGATTGCTGCCGCGTCGATGGCGGCGCCGGAGCTGTTCTTCACGACCGGAATCGCGGTCGCGTTCCCTCGCAGTCCGATGGTGACAGCGGCGACCGCGTACGAGCTCGCGGCGAACACGGGCGGCCGATTCCGTTTGGGCCTCGGAAGTCAGGTCGAGGCCCACATCAGGCGTCGGTATTCGGCCGAGTTCGAACGACCGGCCGCCCGGATGCGCGACTACGTGGAGGCCGTCAGGGCGTGCTTTCGGGCGTTCAACGGTGTGGAGAAGCTCGTCCATCACGGCGAGTTCTACGACCTGAGTCTGTTGCCACGCGATTGGGCGCCGCCGCGCCACGATCACCCGATGCGAGTCGACATGTCGGCGGTGGGTCCGGTCATGACTCGGGTGGCGGGCCAGGTCGCCGACGGCGTGCACGTACATCCACTGCACTCGATGGCGTACATCGAGAAGCGACTGCTGCCCGGCGTGGCCGATGGTGCGGCCCGGGCAAACCGCGGCGTCGACGAGATCGACCTGATCATTCCCGTGTTCGCGTGCCCGGGCGACTCGGTCGAGGAGCGCGAGTGGTACACCGCTCAGGCGAAGCGACAGATCGCGTTCTACGGCAGCACGCCCAACTATGCGTTCCAGTTCGACGACCTCGGATTCGACGGGACCACCGCCCGGATTCGGGAGAAGATGAAAGCGAACGAATTCGAGGCGATGGCCGAGCTGATCACCGATGACATGCTCGACCAATACGCCGTCGTGGCGGGCTGGGAAGATCTGGCCGATCGCCTCATCGAGCGGTATTCGGGCACGGCTGCTCGTGTCGTGATGTACCTGGGGGAGAACAGGATGAGAACCGACGACACCCACCTCGCCAAGTGGGGCGAGATCGCCCGAGCGGTGCGAGCCGCATGAGCGAGCGTGTCGCGCTGGTAACCGGAGGGGCGAGTGGCATCGGGCGAGCGATCTGCGTCGCTTTGGCGGCCGACGGTAAACGCGTGGCGGTGGCCGACATCGACGCCTCCGGCGCGGCCGAGACCGTCGCCCTGATCTCTGCTGCTGGTGGAGACGGCCTGGCGGTGGTGATGGACATCACGAGCACCGACAGCGTGCACGATGGCTGCTTTCAGACGGCCGACGAGCTTGCGCCGGTCGACATTCTCGTGAACGCGGCGGGTTGGGACCGATTCATGAAGTTTGTCGACACCGACGAAGAGTTCTGGGCCCGAATCATCGACCTCAACTTCACGGGCATGCTGCGTACCACCCACACGTGTGTGCCGGGGATGATCGATCGGGGCTGGGGTCGGGTGGTCAACATCGCCTCCGATGCCGGGCGGGTCGGCTCGTCGCTCGAAGCGGTGTACTCCGGTGCCAAGGGCGGAACGATTGCGTTCACGAAGACGCTGGCACGTGAGGTTGCCCGCAAGGGGATCACGGCCAACGTGGTGTGCCCGGGCCCGACCGAGACGCCACTGCTCGCCGAGATCGCCGAAGCAAACGCAGACAGCGATCGCGTCCTTGCTGCCATGGCCGGCGCGACGGCCATGAAGCGCCTCGGTCAGCCGGACGAGATCGCTCCGGCGGTTGTCTACTTCGCGTCCGAGGGCGCGGGGTTCACCACGGGCCAGACCCTGTCGGTTTCCGGTGGCCTCACGATGAGCTGAAGAAGGACCGCAGCTCCGCCGCGGTGGAGTCGACCGGTCCCTTCACTCCCACATGGCGACGCGTGATCAGGCGGAGGGCGATGCGGGCGGCGTGGATGATCGATCCGTCGAATTCGTCATGCGATTTCTGAATCTCGAGGCGCGCCTGGTCGTGAGTGAGTCGATCCGGTGCAAACGCGATTTCGCGGGCCGCGTTGATGAGTGAGCGATGCCACTCGATGGCCTCGGCCGGTGAGGCGGCTCCGTATTGGACGAAGACATTCGCATCGCGCGTCTCTCGACTGATCGCCACCGTTTCGAGCTTCTTGCCCTGACCGATCGAAGCGAGCGCGAGAACCAGTGATTTCGTGGACCAGTTGGCGATCGCCCAACTCTCACCACCGGGTCCCAAGAAAGTCGTGACCCGCTGGCCGGCGACGGTGTAATCGCCGAGTCGATCGAACCCGAGCGCTTCGATGTCGGCAACGTGTGGTGGGGGAGTTTCGCCGTGGATCTCGACCAGCTCGAGGGCGCGGATTCGATTCCAGATGAGCGCGATGAGGATTATCACAAACAGCGCGAATACGACGACGACGTTGACTATCACAGACGGCAAGTGTTGCACCGCACCGTGAGCGCCCGGTACATCCGAAAACTTTCCGCCTCGTCCAATCCGGACTGCCTCGCGTTCCGAACCCCTGTGGCCTGAACATCGATCACAAGGGAGTAGGCGACATGGGAAACAGATTCACACGAGGAGCGCTTCGCACGCTGGGGGTGGGTGCGCTCGGCGTCTCGCTGGTGTATTCGGCCGGGCTGGCGAGCGCCGCCGACCACCTCGACGCACCTGGAGTAACAGCCGACGGTCGGACCGACATCAACGACCTGTACGTGTTCCAGTCGCCCGATGACGACGACAACACCGTGCTGGTGATGACGGTGAACCCCGGCGCTGGAGCGATCAGCGGCACCACCTTCCACCCCGATGCCGAGTACACGTTCAACATCGACGAAGACGGAGATGCGGTCGCCGATCGCGAGATCACGATCGACTTCAAGAAGGCCAAGGAAAAGGGCCAGAAGTACAAGGTCCTCGTCGACGGGCACAAGGACGGCAAGGGCAGGGTCGGCGAAGAGGTCGACCTCGACGGGCTAGATGGCGAGGCGATGGCAGGTGTGTTCGAGGATCCCTTCTTCTTCGATCTTGCCGGGTTCCAGAACGGCTTCGCCTTCACCGGCGATGACTTCTTCGCGCCGCTCAACGTGAGTGCCATCGTGCTCGAGGTGGAGACCGAGGAGCTGTCGGAGGTCGACAACATCTCGGTGTGGGCGACCACGAGCATCGACGGTGTGCAGATCGATCGCATCGGTCGACCTGCGATCAACACCGTCCTCATTCCGAGCGATCGGAAAGATGAGTTCAACGTGAGTGACCCGGCCGACGACTTCGCCAACTTCGGCGACGACGTGCAGGCAACGATCGAATCACTGAACGGTGGCGACACGGCCACGGCCGCAGCGCTCACCGGGATCCTGCTGCCCGACGTGCTCACGGTCGACACGAGCAACCCGGCCGGCTTCCTGAATGGACGCGGCCTCGCCGACGACGTGATCGATGCCGAGTTGGGTCTGCTGACCAACGGAGCGGTCACGACCGACCTGGTCGATGCGAACAACGTTCCGTTCGACGACGAGTTCCCTTACCTCGCCCCGG
>JBPCTR010000298.1:0-21165 GCA_051011575.1 Acidimicrobiales bacterium
GTACTTGAGCGGCGAGCTCGCGGACATTCCTGCGATCGACGCGGAGGTCATGTTTCGGGCACAAGGCCTCGATGCGCCTCCCGACCCGCGCGAGGTTCTCGATGCCATGCCGGCAGCATCTCCGCGGATCGGCCGCACCGAGTTGACGATCGTCGGCGGGCCGACGATCGAGACGGTGTTCGATTCAGACCTGACGAGCGCCCACTACGCGATCGATCTCGGGTACGAGGGTTCATTCGAACTCCATGCCGATGTCCTCGCCGACGGCAACCGCCTCGACGCCCTGTTCAACATGACCGGCGGCTGGATTTCGAGCACGCTGGTCAGCTTGTCGGACGCTGTCTGACCTACAACCCGCGCTTGATCTCGGGGAGATCGTCGTACACGGGCTCGCGCTTCTCCATCTGGGCGCCGAACGACTCCATGATGTCGGTCGGCTGGAACATGCCTGTCTGCCAGGCCGCCATGTAGTCGAGCGAGTCACGCACCGAGTGATCGCGGGTGTAGTTGATGATTTCCTTGGTGCCGTGCACGGCCAGGGGCGACCGGCTCGCGATGCGAGTCGCGATCTCGAGCACGTCGTCCAGCATCGCGGCCTGGTCGTTGTACACCTCGTTCACCAGGCCGACCTCCTTCGCCCGATGAGCCGGCATGCGATCGCCGGTGTATGCGAGCTCACGGGCAACACCCTCGGGGATCAGCTTCGGGAGGCGCTGCAGCGTTCCGACATCGGCGGTCATGCCGATGTTGATCTCGTGGATGCAAAACCAGGCATCGGCCGTCGCATATCGCATGTCGCAGGCAGTCACCATGTCGACGGCTCCGCCGACCACGCCACCCTGCATCGCGGCAAGCACCGGCATCCGGGCGCGCTCGAACGCAGTGAACGTGTCCTGGAGGTGCAACACGTTGTAGCGGAAATTGGCGCGAGCCCGACCGGTCTCAACATCATCGGCGTCGCTCAGGTCGCCCCCGGTGAACACGCTGACATCCATGCCGGCTGAGAAGTGTTTGCCCCTGCTCGACACAACGATTGCCCGGGCGGCACCGCGGTTGCTGATCTCGTCGACGATCTGGGGGAGCTCGCTCCAGAACTCGGGTGTCATCGTGTTGAGTTCATCGGGACGATTGAGAACGATGTGTGCGATCCGGTCCGACTCGATGATCTCGAAACACGCACTGCCCATGTTGTTCTACTCCTCGGGGTTGACGACGTTCTCAGGCGGCGGGGAACGACTCGGCGTTCAGATCGAAGGCGTCGTATTCCGCTGTCGTGTCCTCGTAATGCTCGTATTCGATCACACCAATCTCGGTGAAGCGATCACGGAGCCATCCATCACCGGCGTCGATGAGTCCGAGCTTCCGACAATTGGGCACGATCTTCGCGAACAGGAGCCGCTGAAATGCTTTCATCTCCCACGGCATCTCGAGCATGAACGTGACCATTTCGCGCTGATCGACGCCGAGCCGCTCCCAGACCTCCTGGCGCATCAGCCGGTCGCGCATCCGGAGGGCGGCGTCGAAAGCAAACTCCTGCCGTTCGCGGATCTCGGCCGCGGACATGTGCTCGTACACCTCCTGAAGACTCAGTACTCCGAAAGCGACATGGCGCGCCTCGTCGGACATCACGTAGCGGAGGAGTTGTTTGAGCAGGGGCTCTTCGGTTGTCTGATACATGAAGCCGAACGCGGCGAGTGCCAGCCCCTCGACCATGATCTGCATGCCCAGATAGGTCATGTCCCAACGGCTGTCGTTGATGATGTCGTCGAGGAGAAGCCGCAGGTGTGGGTTGATCGGGTAGGTCCCGCCCAGCTTCTCGGTCGTGTACCGGGAGAAGACCTCGACGTGGCGCGCTTCGTCGACGACCTGCGTAGCGGCGTAATACTTGGCATCGATCCACGGGACGGTCTCGACGATCTTCGCCGTGCACAGCAGGGCACCCTGCTCGCCGTGCTGGAACTGGCTGAGCGCCCATTTGAACGACTCCAGCTCGACCTGATGCTGCTCGGCCTCCGACATCTTCGCGAGTGGCGAGCTCTCGTGGTGAAAGAAGTACTCCTGCTCGAGGGGGTCGCCCGTGGGCTCGAAGTTCTCCAGATCGACCTCGGTCTCCCACGGAAGGTCGGTGCTTCCATTCCACTGCGATCGTTTTGCCTTCTCGTACAGCTTGTCGAGCGCCGCTCGCTGCCCCTTTCCGTAGTCCCACGTGAAGAGGGCGGCGGCGTTGTCCTTCACCGCGTGTAGGACCTCGTCGGGATCGACGTTCGACCTCGCGATCTCGAGAATTCGATCGGGATCATTGATGTCGATCGCGTACGGGTCGGTGTCGGTCATTCTGGCCCTCGTGTCCATTCGAGCGGTTCCGTTTGGGGTGCGGCGGCTCGGAACATCATGTCGATGACCGCATGCCAGTCTTCGACGTCGGGCTTCGGGGCGCCGGCTACTCGCCGGAGCTGCATGCCGAGGCCGATCGCCATGGCCAGCTGAGCGAGCCCTTCGGTCGGAAGATCGGCGTCGACGAGGCCGCTGTCTTTGGCCTGTTGGATCACCTTTGCGAGTCGGAGCTCGCCGTCGGTGAAGCGGTGATCGACGACTTCGGCGATGCCGGGGTCGCGGCGAGCAGAAAGGATCGCCTCGATCAGAAGCCGATCGCCGAAGCCGTGGTCCTCGACGATGTCGTCGGCAAGTGATGCCAGCAGTCTCGTGGAACCGTCGGGCGACTCCGCGCTCAAGCGATCGATCTGATCTCCGAGCGGTTCGCCCAGTGCGTGAACGAGCAGTTCGGCCTTGCCCCGGTACCTGCTGTAAATGGCACCAGTGGTCACGCCGGCGCGTCGGGCGATCTCCGCGACGCGAGCTCCCTGATATCCGCTCTCGGCGAACACCTCGGCCGCCGCCGATACCAAGCGGTCACCCAAGAGGTCGTTCACGATTGGATCATCGGCCACATCCGCGATAATAATCGTTATTCGCTGCCGTGTCAGGAAGGGTCTGGTCGGCATTTCGCACGAAGTCAGCGGGCCAGACCCTGCAGCGCTCCCACACGTCGGGACTTCCGCCCGACATCCGCGGAAACGCTCACGGTCGCTCCGCGCAGCTCCGCTCCCCACACGACGGGACTTCCGCCCGACGGGACTTCCGCCCGACATCCCCCGATGCACCACTCTCCAGGTGACTCTGCTCTGGCACCTTTCGCCAAAAAGGGGTCAGAGCCCATTTCGTCGAACGGGGTCTGACCCGCGCACTGCTCTGGCACCTTTCGCCAAAAAGGGGTCAGAGCCCATTTCGTCGAACGGGGTCTGACCCCGCGCACTGGAGCAGGGGTGAGCGGGAGGTCAGTCGCGGAAGGAGCAATATTCGGCGAGGTCGACCATGGGCCGAGCGCCGATGTGGGTGATGATCTCGGCCGCTGCGCAGCTTCCCATACGACCCGAAGTCCCAAGATCGAATCCCTGAGCAAGCCCAGCGAGCACCCCGGCCGCATAGAGGTCGCCGGCTCCCGTGGTATCGACTCGTTTCACTACCTCGACGACCGGGATCGCGATTACATCGTCGGAGGTGATGATGACCGAACCCTCGCGGCCGAGCGTGATGCACGACGTCTCGGTGAGGTCCCGGAGCTTCGAACTCGCCACGTCGAGGCTGTCGGTTCCAAAGAGTGACTGCACCTCATCGAGGTTTCCGAACAACAGGTCGACCCGATCGGCGATCAGATCGAGCCATTCATCGCGATGGCGATCGACCGCGAAGCTGTCGGAGAGCGTGAGCGATGCGGTGACACCGTTTGCGCGGGCGATGTCCATGCCGTGGCGAATGGCCTGCTTCGCTTCTTCGAGGTCCCACAGGTAGCCCTCGCAATACAACACCTCGGCGCCGGCGATGAGTTCCTCATCGATATCGGCATCGGTGAGCACCGACGACGCGCCGAGGAACGTGTTCATCGTTCGCTGACCATCCGGCGTTACCTGGATCAGACAGCGAGCGGTGGCCGGACCATCGGTGGCGGGCTCGCAGTCGAAACCCACACCCGATTCGCGGATGTCGCGTCGGAAGACGTCACCGAGCGCGTCGTCGCGGACCTTGCCGAGATACGCAGCGGAGACGCCGAACGAAGCAACCCCCACCATCGTGTTGGCGGCCGATCCGCCCGACTCTTTCAGACCGTCGGGCATGAGCCTGGTGAGCTGCTCAGCTCGCGGCTCGTCGATGAGTGTCATTGCGCTCTTGTTGAGATCCCAACGGTCGATGAACTCGTCGTCGACCTTGCCGATCACGTCGACGATGGCGTTGCCGACACCGACGACCTTCGCTGCGCTCATCACGTCTCCCCGTGCCGTGTCCGAGTGGGCACGGGAGACGAAGGTACCATCGGCGTCGACTCACCCCCAACGGCTGAGAGCCGAGGATTCCACCATGTCGCATCGCCTCCCCCGCACGATCCTGCCCTCGAACTATCGAGTCGAGCTCACCCCCGACCTCGACGCCTTCACGTTCGGCGGTACGGTCCGCATAACGGCCGAGGTCATCGAGCCCACCGATCAGCTGATTTGCAACGTCGCCGATCTCGAACTGTGGTCGGTGTCGATCGACGGAGTGCCTGCGACCCACCACGTCGACACCGACGCGGAGCAGCTCGTCGTCGACCTGGGTGACGTTCGAGGTACAGGGCCGATCAGGCTCGAAGCGGAGTTCGCCGGAGTACTGAACGATCAGCTTCGCGGGTTCTATCGATCGACGTACGAGGACGACGATGGAACCACGCGGGTCATCGCCACCACCCAGTTCCAGTCGACGGACGCCCGCCGTGCCTTCCCCTGCTTCGACGAACCCGACATGAAAGCGACGTTCGACATCACCCTCAACGTCGACCCGGCCCACCTGGCGGTCAGCAACGGCGCCGAGGTGTCGCGGTCCACGCGGGACGACGGACTTCACTCCGTCACGTTCGCGCAGACGATGGTGATGTCGTCCTACCTCGTCGCGTTCGTCGTCGGCCCGCTCGAAGCAACGCCACCAGCGATGGCCGGCGACGTGCCCGTTCGGATCGTGCACCGGCCGGGTCGCGGACACCTCACGGGATTCGCGATCGAGGTCGCCACGGCTGCACTTGCGTACTTCGAGAACTACTACGGAATCCCGTACCCGACCGACAAACTCGACATGATTGCCCTCCCCGACTTCGCGATGGGGGCGATGGAAAACCTCGGCTGCATCACGTACCGGGAGATCCTTCTCCTGGTCGATCCCAGCACCGCCACCCAGCCGGAGCTCGAGAACGTGACCGACGTGATCAACCACGAGCTCGCTCACATGTGGTTCGGCGATCTCGTCACGATGAGCTGGTGGAACGGCATCTGGTTGAACGAGGCGTTTGCGACGTTCATGGAGATGAAGGCCACGGACTCGTTTCGCCCGGGCTGGCAGCGGTGGACCAGTTTCGGCACCAGCCGAACGGCTGCGTTCGACGTCGACAGTCTCGATGCGACCCGTCCGATCGAGTTCCCCGTGGTCAGCCCCGACGACGCCGAAGGCATGTTCGACGTTCTCACCTATGAGAAGGGCGCAGCGGTTGTCCGAATGCTCGAACAGTGGCTGGGCGAAGACACGTTTCGTGACGGCATTCGTCAGTACCTCCAGACCCACCTCTATGCGAATACCGAAACGCACGACCTGTGGAACGCGCTCGAGGAGGTGGCGGGCAGGCCGGTTCGCGCCGCGATGGAGACGTGGATCTTCCAAGGCGGCTATCCGCTGATCGAGCTCGCAGACGGCGAGCTGCACCAACGGCGCTTCAGATACGGCGGCTCCGGGTCCGATGCCACATGGATCGTGCCGGTTCAAGCCCGGCGGATGGACGGACAGCTCGAACTGGTCGAGCTGTCGGAGCGCTCGGGGAAGGCTCCCTTCGAGTCCAGCGATGTCCTCACACTGAACCATGCCGCCCACGGCTTCTACCGCGTGCGCCTGCCCGACGATCGCCTCGCCGCGCTCGCCGAGTCCGGATTTGCCGGGCTGGATCCGGTGGAGCGTTACGGCGTGGTCGACGACACCTGGGCGCTGACCCTTGGCGGTGACATCTCGGTCGACACATTCCTCAGACTCGCCGAGGGGTATCGCAACGACGACGATGTCTCCGTGTGGCAACGCGTGGTCGGCGCTCTCGGTTTTCTGCATCACGTCGCTCCCGACGACACACTTCCGGCACTCGGAGGTCGAATTGCGCAGATCATCGACCCGATCCGCGATCGGCTCGGCGCGGATGTACGCGCCGACGACTCACCACGCCTCCGGCAGCTGCGCGGCACGCTCCTCAGCGCGGCCGGCATCTACACCGACGACGACGAGGCGCTCGCACTCGCCGCCCGAATCCACGGGAGCGGCGATCCCGACGCAGAACTTCTCGCTGCGTCCGTGAAGGTCATCGCCGCCAACGGAACCCAACGGGAGTTCGACGATTTCCGGCATCGATTCCAGATCGCAGAGAGTCCGCAGGACGAGATGCGGTATCTGTACGCGCTGCCCATTTTCCCGGCAGCGGAATCGATTGGAGAGCTGACCGACATGGCGCTCTCCGGAACGATCCGCAAACAGAACGCTCCGTTCGTGCTGGCCCAGGCCCTCATGAATCGTGCCCATGGCCCGGCCGTGTGGGAACGTCTCGCCGCCGACTGGGACGACATCAGCGAGCAGTTCCCTTCAAACACGATCGTTCGCCTGCTCACCGGAGTGCGATGGCTCACCGATCGTGCGCTCGCCGACGACGTGATCGCGTTCTTCGCCGGTCGACCGCTCCCGCAAGGGCAGAAGCAGCTCGATCAACACCTCGAGCGCCTGGCGGTCAACGCCGAGTTCGCCTCGCGCGTCGCCGTGGAGTTGCCGGGCGCACTCACCTGATCGTGCCAATCCGTGTCCCGTTCTCGCGGCTGACGCCAACGGAGGTATTCGCGCACGATGCCACGACGGCGCAGGTCGTCGTGCGTACCGACCGACCCGACGTCGATGTCGAGGTTCTGGGTCGAAGGCATCGCTTCCTGTCGGGTGGCGGAGCTGCCGTGTTCACGATCGATGGCCTCGCACCCGCGTCGACCACGACCGCGGCGATCGAGACGCGGGACGGAGCGACCTTCCTCGACATCGTCACCCGCCATTCGATCGGATCGTCACTGACCCGGATCGCCACCGTGTCCGATGTGCACCTCGGACTCGACAACTTCGGCCTGGTCCGTCGCCTTCGCGACGACCACCACGTCCCCTACGCGTTGCGGTGCCTGCGGGCAGCCTTCGCGGAGGCCGAAACTTGGGGAGCCGAACTGATCATCGTCAAGGGCGACCTGACCGAATCTGGTCTGCGAGCCGAGTGGGACATGGCGGCCGATGTCGTGAACAGCACCAGCGTGCCGGTGATTATCACGCCAGGAAATCACGACCATTCGCGGAAAGCCGACGTCGACCCGACCGATGCGATCCGCTCGCTGGGCCTCGAGCACGCTCCGGTTCAGGTACGTGACCTCGTGGGCATCCGCGTGATCGTTGCCGACACCTCGATCGACGGGAAAGGTCACGGCTCATTCCGGTCGAGTGCCGACGAGGTGATCGAGCAGGTTCGGAGCTCGCCGACTCCGGTGCTCGTCGCCACACACCACAACGTTCAGCGAACGCCACTCCCCTGGTTCTGGCCACCGGGTGTGTCCTCGTTCGACGCCCGGCCGGTCGTCACCGAACTCGATCGTCTCGACCCACCGGTATTTCTCACCAGCGGGCACACACACCGCAATCGCGTGCACCACCTCGGAGGTGCGGGCTCGCTCGTTGCAACCGAGGTCTCATCGACAAGCGACTATCCCGGTGTTTGGGCGGGTTACGAGGTCTCGGGCACGGCGATTCGCCAGACGGTTCACCGAATCGCCGAAGCCAGCGCAGTCGCCTGGACCGAGCGAACGATCCGAGCGGTTGGTGGCGTGTGGCCGCGATGGTCGCAGGGGCGGCTCGACGACCGCTGTGTCGACCTTCGTTTCGCCTGAACGGCGGAACACGCAGCAGCGCAAAATCACTCTGGGGGGTGGTACTTCTCGATTGCATCACCTAGCGTGACTTTAATTGGCGGGGTACGGTAAAAACATGGGGCGGAGTGGGTTTAGATACCTGGGTTGCACGGCCGGCATTGCGCTCGTCCTGACCCTTCTCGCCCTCTCGATGCCCGAAGAGAGCGCCCACAGTCTCGGCCCGACCATGCAACTCGGCGCAGCGGTGCAGGGCGACGATCCCCAGCTCATCGACGGTCTCGAGAGCGACATCGGACGCCAGCTCGATGCCGTGCGCGTGTTCAAGCTGTGGGGTGACGCATTCCCGTCGACCGACGACCTCGACCTCCTCGATGGGCGCCGCATGGTTTTGTCGATCAAACCGAAGGTCGGGAGCTTCAAGATCCCCTGGGCCGACATCGCTGCTGCTCAGCCCGGCGATCCCCTCCACGACGACATGGTGCAGTGGGCGGCGGCTTTGGCGCCCCACGCAGACCAGATCTACCTGACGCTTCATCACGAGCCGGAGGCTTCTTCCAATCTGGCTCACGGCGTCGACATCGAGTTCATCGCCGCCTGGCAACGCTTCATGACCGTGATGGACGAACAGGGACTGCAGCCGCTCGGGCGGGTGTGGATCATGACCGACTACTCGTTCCACGTTCCACCCTCCGATCGCAGGTTCGCCCAGAAGTGGTATCCCGGCGACGACTATGTCGATGCGGCCGCCATCGACGCCTACAACTGGCACCACTGCCGTCCTGGGATCTTCACCCGATGGATGACGCTCGACGAGATCGTCGAGCCATTCCGAGTCTGGGGATCGACTCATTCCGGAATCGAGCTGATGCTGACCGAGATCGGCTCGGCGGAGGATCCGGCAACCCCGGGCCGTAAGGCCGAGTGGATCGACGATGCGAGGTCGCTGCTCCAGAACAGCGACCATGGTCAGTTCACGCTCGCCTCGTACTTCAATCTCGAGGATCCGAACGGGGCCACGAACTGCGACTGGCGACTCAATACGAGCACGAGCGCGACGGCGTCTTTTGCTGCGTTGGCCCAGGATCCGTTTTTCGGTGGCGACGGCGCCCCACTGCCCTCGACCACCACCACGACAACCGTTTCTCCACCCGGGCAGGCGTGCTTCGTCAGCGTCGCCGGAACGAGCGCGACGCTGTCGTGGATCGACGAGGGCGGCACTCACGTCATCCGCCGAAACGGAGCGTGGCTGGCCACACCCGGCGGCAACACATCGAGCTTCGTCGACGACCCCAGTCCGGCCGGCGCCGAGTACGAGCTG
Source organism: Acidimicrobiales bacterium (assembly GCA_051011575.1). Classification (GTDB taxonomy): domain Bacteria; phylum Actinomycetota; class Acidimicrobiia; order Acidimicrobiales; family SHLQ01; genus SHLQ01. The sequence continues at coordinate 9,322 of JBPCTR010000298.1, forward strand.
CGCGTCTGGAACGGCGGGCAATCGTCGTATCCGTGCACCGAGACGTCACCACCCACGACGACGACTACGACGAGCACCACCAGCACGACGAGCACCACCAGCACGACGAGCACCACCAGCACGACGAGCACCACGACTGCTCCACCTGCGCAGGGGTGCACGGTCGAGCGAATCGGCAACGACAACGTCCTTCGTTGGATCGACGAGGGCGGGGTCCACGTGGTCCGACGGAACGGCGGTTGGCTCGCCACACCCGGCCAGAACGTGAGCACCTTCGTCGACGTCGACAGCCCACTCGCCGCCTCGTACGAGCTACGCATCTGGCTGAATGGTCGCACCGACCACCTGTGCGTCGGCTGAGCCCGACGGCGGGCCCTGATCCACGACGCGTCCCGTCGGTACGATGACCCGATGAGTGCGCTCGCCGACCGCTTTCGTTCCCTCCACCAGGAAGGCACGTTCGTGATGCCCAACCCATGGGATCGGGGGTCAGCTCGGATCCTCGAAGCGGCCGGATTTCCCGCGCTCGCATCCTCGAGCGCCGGTTTCGGGCGTTCGATCGGCAAGGACGATCAGCTGGTCACCCGAGACGAACTCGTTGGACACGTCGAGGAACTCACGAGCGTGATGACGACCCCGCTCAATGTCGACAGCGAACGGCTCTTTCCGCTCGACCCAGGGGGTATCGCCCAGACCGTTCGCATGCTCGCTGATGCGGGTGCGAGCGGCTGTTCGATCGAGGACTACGACCCGACAACGTCGACGATCGATCCGATCGAGCGTGCGGCCGAGGCGGTCGCCGTGGCTGCGGATTCCTGCGCCGAACATGGCCTCGTGCTGACCGCACGAGCAGAGCAATTGTTGTACGGAAGCGAAGATCTCGACGGGGCAATCGAACGTCTTCTCGCCTACCGGGACGCCGGTGCCGAAGTTCTGTACACACCCGGTCCGACGAAACCCGCCGACATCGCCCAGCTCGTGCAGGAGGTGGACCGACCCCTCAACGTCCTCGCTCTGGCGAGCGCCCCGCCCATCCCCGAACTGGCAGAACTGGGTGTGCGGCGGATCTCGCTCGGCTCGATGCTGTACAACGCGAGTTATGGACTGCTGCAAGCCGCAGCCGAGGAGCTCCGCGGCCCCGGCACATCCAACTACTCCCGCCCTCGATCGGCCGAGCGTTAGGGTCTGCCCATGGCGCCCGTACAACTCACCGTCTGGTCCGACTTCCTTTGACCCTGGTGTTATGTCGGGACCGTGCGTCTCGACGAGCTCGAGGAGCGGCGCGGCGACCAGGTGGACATCGAGTGGAGATCATTCCTCCTCCGAACGGAAACGAAGAGCGGCGATCACGATCGATTCGTCGAATACACGAAGAGTTGGCTGCGCCCGGCCGAGGCCGAGCCGCGCGCCGAGTTTCAGGTCTGGGCGTCCGACGAATCACAACCCGAGTCGAGCATTCCGGCGCAGGTGGCCCACAAGATCCTGTCCGGCCGATGGCCCGAGCTGTCGAAGGCCTTTCACCACCGACTACTGCGGGCGTACTTCTCGGAGAACCGCAACATCGCCGACAGCCAGACCCTGCTCGACCTCGCCGAAGAGGTCGGGGCCGACCGTGCCGAGTTCGAACGGCTTGCCGCTGAGCAGGCGACGGACGCGACCCGCCAGGTGATCGACGAGCACAACTCGGCCATCGAGTCAGGTGTCACCGCGGTGCCGACCGTCGTGTTCGAAGGGGCGTTTCCGGTGCCGGGCGCGCAGCCGGTGGAGACCTACGAGCGAATCACCGACGCTATTGTCGCCCGTCGAGGCGACACGGAGTCGTAACCCGCACTCCGGCCTGTTTCGGAACCCGTTCGATAGTGTCGCTCGGGACAAGGCGGTCTTGTCCCCGATCTGCGAGCGAATGACCAACACCCTTCAGCCACAGTTCATCAAGCAGGACTCGGCCGTGCCGATCCGTTTGATCGCCGGTGGTTGGGTCGTCAGCACGGCCGCCGCAATCCTCGAAAATCCGATCGAGAACTCGCGGCTGGCGATTCTGGCGTTGGCATTCGTGGGTGGCGGCTTCATCGCCCTCAGCCTGTTCGGATCGAGAATGTGGAGAATGCTGATCGGCTCGGCAGCGGGTGGGGTCGCCGCATGGCAGGGGTGGCTCTTCGGAGTAGACGAGCGTCTGATCCCATTGCTCGAGGACGATCCGATCGACATGCTCGACCGATTCACCGTCGCCTCGATCTCGTTTGGCCTCGGCATCCTCGCCATCGGTCTGGGCGCCATGCTCGAAGCGCTACGAGCCCAGAGCGAGCCCGGTCGGTCACCGCTCATCGCTCGAATCGCTCTGATCATCATCGGCGTTGGCGTGGCCGCCGCCGTCTGCTCGTTGGCCGATGTTTCGGGCGGTCCCATGGTCGCGGTGCTCGCGGCGGTGGCTGCACTGTTCGCAGCGCTCGCGTGGTTCCGCCGCGAGCTACCGGAGAGTGACTTTCACCCTTCGCCGTAGAAGTCGCGCCAGTACTCGGTCATTCCTTGGAGCGGTTGACGACCGTGCCACTTGTCCCGAACCCACGCGGCGCTCAGTGTGAACTCGTCGCTGAACCCGACCGCGTCGCGGTTCGTGATCTTGCCGCTCGTCTCACGGTGGGTGATGAGGTCGCCATTCGACTTGCGCATCTTGTGCCAGGCGAAGTCGTCGATTACCCACACGGTTCGCCCGGCCTGGTGGGCGGTCGCGCAGATGTCGGTGCCGTAGCAGTGGAACCCGGGGTGATCCGAGTCGAATCCGATCGACCGATCGCGCACGATGATCACGAGCTCGTCGACCACATCAACCAGGTGCGGGAGCTCGCCGAACCGGCGATAGCCATGCGGATCCGACCAATGACCGCGACCGGTCTCGCCCCGGTCGATCGAACCCCTCGTGCGGCCGGCGATGCCCGCCACGGCCCATTCCGGATCCCGGTCGGTCAGATCCTGCAATCCCTCGTGCATGCGATCGAGCCAGCCGTCGGGAAGATAGACGTCGGGGTGGACGTAGACGATCGGACCGTCGTGGTCGTCGGGCGTGGCCGAGGCGTACAACCCACCAATACCGGAGCCCGAACGGTTGTCCCGATTGTCGATGACGTCGAGTTCGATCGCACCGGAGCGAACATCGGGGCTGGCAGCGAGGTTGTGGGCGTACTCGTCGAAGTCGACGACGACGGTCACGGCACGAACGGGTTGCCGTTCTGTCCGCGCTGGGCGAACCGTACCCGTCTCCATCGGGTCGTAGTACAGGTTGACCTGGCCCGTCGTGGCACCCTCGGGTTCCCACAACCACTGCGTGGCCTTGAGTGGGTGGTTGATCACCGTCTCGACGCTCACCGGCCCTCGGTCGGATGAGTGCCTGCGGATCGGGGTCTCGCCGGGGCGGTAGAGGTAGGCCGACTCCGTCGCCCGTATCGACCGATGACGTTCCGGCCCGAACAGGTCGCTTCCATCGAACGTGACCGACGATGAGACGCCGGTCATCCTCAGGATCGTAGGCACGATGTCGGTCACACTGCGGGCATGACGCACGCGGCGCGGTATCGAATCGGGCGAGGCGACCGAAGGAGGCGTGTGCACCAGGAGCGGTACATGGAGCAGGTCCTCATGGAGTCGACCGCAGTGGTGCACGCGACCGAGGTCGGGATCGAAACCTTCGCCGTGATCGCTCACGACGACGACGATCGTCTTGTCATGATCGACGCGGGCGATGACGTCGTCGAGCGTGCGGTCGAGTCGGCGAAGGCCACTGTCGTACTTGGCCACGATCTGGTCGCGCAGATCTGGTACCTCTCCCGCCAGCTCGTTCCACACATCAGGTCCGTCGGCGAACTCGACCACCCGCGGGTCGAGCGGCTTGCCCAACACCCGCTCGGCGACTCGATAGTACGGCCGGTCGAGGTTGTAGTCGTGAGCGAGGTTCGTGTGAAGCATCATGAACCACGGCTGCGCGTCATCGCGCCACCGATCGAGAAGGCGACAGGCCTTGTTGATCGCCTTCCAGTGCTGATCGTGTGGAAACCACTCGTACCGGTCGAAGCCTTCGTTCCATCCGAAGTGATTCCACTTCTTTGGCCGGCGCTTCAGGCCGAGCGAATCAAGTGTCGCAACATCGATGTCGTCGCTCACCAGGTTCCCGTTGTTCCCGATCCCGACGGTGCGGTGGGTCGGTCGGAGCGCGCCGGCCAGTTTTTGCGAGGTGAATCGGCGGGTGTGGTCGACGAGCCCGTGGCGATCGGGGTTCTGACCGGTGATGATCGAGGCGCAGGCAGGCAGGGTCCAGCCGGCCGTTGAATAGCACCGGTCGAACACGGTCCAACCCGGCGACGCAACCCGGCGGGACAGGTGGCGGCTCGTTACCCGTCCATAGCCGTACAGGTCGAGGTGGTCGGCCCGTACCGTATCGGCGATGACGAGCAGCACGTTCGGCGGGGCTTGCGTCACGCCGGTCAGTTTCGCACACAGCTCGTGGAGTCCGGTCCAACCGAGCGAGTGATCGACGCAAGTATCCTGCGGGCGTGTCGATGCTGGTCGTCTCCAATGACGTGATCCCCGGTTTCGGTGTCCCGGTCGCCGCGCCGGGCATCCGCGCCGCCGGCCTCGCCGAAGGATTTCGGGGTCATGGGATCGACGTCGACGTCACGGTGCCGTCCACGGTCCTCGATCAGGTGTGGACCCGACCGGTTCCGCCGAGCCCTCCACCGGGCGTGACCGTTCTCGACCCGAATGGCCTCGCCGAGTTCATCGAGGCTCGTGGCTACGACCATGTCGTGTTCACGAACGCGAACATGGCGCCGCACCTGCGTCCGAACGATGGCACCACCTACGTGTTCGACATGTTCGCCCCGAAGATCCTCGAACTTCTGGCCAGCGGTCGCCACGATCGCGACTGGGTCGACGATGCCCGACGCAAGGAACGGGCGCTCGCTCTTTCCGATCATGTACTCGTGAACGGTCGCCGCAAGTACGGCTACGCGCTCGGCTGGCTCCTCCGTCCGAGCGTCGAGAGGATTCGCATCAACGACCACGGCCTCCGCCGACTCGTCGACGGTGATCCGGCTGAACACGTGAGCATCGTCGAGATGCCCATTCCCCTTCCGCCGGGTATCGGTGTCGAGTGCACTCCCCGGGCCGGCGGCCAGGTTCGGGTGGGGATGGCGGGCTACACCCAGGCGTGGAGCGTGCTCGATGACCAGGCGCCCGCGATCTCCGCTCCGCTCGATGCCGGCTTCGAGGTACACGTACTCGCTCCGAGGCACTGGGGTGGTGCCGATTCTGCCACTGCGGAGGTGCCCGACCTGCCCGCAGGCGTCACTCAGCATGACGGTCCCCTCGGGTGGGCGGACTTCGGCCGATGGGTCCAGTCGATGCACGTGATCGTCGACGAGTTCAGCCCGTCGGCCGAGCGATCGCTGGCAATGATCACGCGCACGACGGTTGCGCTTCGCTTTGGTGTGCCGGTGATTCACGGCGCCGACAGCGAGGTCAGCGACATGATTCGCGAACACGATGCCGGCTGGGTCGTGGCTCCGGGCGACGGCGACGCCTGGGCACGAGCAATGGCCGAGGCCGCGGACCCCGACGTACTCGATCGGAAGCGGACGGGTGCGCGCGAACTCTCCGTCGAACGTCTTGCACCTCGCAGAGCGGTCGAGAGCGCGGTGACAGCGCTCGGGCTGATGGGGTCGACGACGTGACCAGACGAATCGGCGACGAGTTCCACGTGGTGTTTCCGCTCTGGGGCCCCGTCGGCGGCGTCATCAAGATCTTCGACTACCTCCACCACACGCTCCAGATCGGTTTCGACCGGGCGATTGCGTGGGGGCCGCCACTTCCGGGTCCGGAAGCACCCATCCGCGATCATGCCGCCTACCGACGGGCGCACGACGACCCGCGCATCGAGTTCCGACTCCTCAAAGATCTCGAACTTCCGGAGTCAGCGTGGGTTCTGTTCTCCGAGCCCTCGCAGCACCCCGACATCGAAGAAGCCCTGCCGGACGGGTCCAACCGACAGCGAGTGATCCACCTCGTCCAGAACACGCGCCACGCCAATCCCCACTGGCACCTCGGGTTTCCCTACCTCCTCCTCCACCGGCCCCTCACCCGGATTCATGTGACCCACGAGGTCGCCGAAGCCGTGACCCCGGTCGTCAACACGAGGTTCCCCTCGACCACCATCGTCGAGGGCCACGACTGGCCGTTCTTCTCGACTCCGTCGACTCGGGACCCCGAGGGCCCGCTCCGCGTCGGATACACCACGTGGAAGTCGACGATCGGCGATGAGGTGGCTGACGCGCTTCAGGACGATTCGCGATTCAGTTTCGATGCGATCCGCTCCCCGGCGACGTGGATCGAGATCCGCGAGCTCTATCACCGCTCCGACGTCTGGCTGTGTTCACCCGGCCCGGAGGAGGGCTTCTACCTTCCGGGCCTCGAGGCGATGGCCGCCAACCTCATCGTCGTGAGTCCCTTCGTCGGCGGCAATCGGGCCTACCTGATCGACGAGGAGAACTGCCTTCGCACCGAATTCGAAGATCCTTCGTCTCACGTTCGAGCTCTCAAGCGCCTAGCCGACGATCCAGAGCTCGGCGACCGACTCCGCGCCGGCGGTCACGCCGCGACCGCGCGCCACACGTTGGAACGAGAACGGGCCGAGTTCGGTGAGTTCATCGCGAAGATGGCCGAACTAGCCTGAGCCCGGTAATGAACAGCGAAGCCGCGGACTCCTCGACCGAACCTGGCGAGGGTGACGAATCCGAACCGAATCCCATCGAGATCGACCCGACCGGACTGGTCGTCGCCGAACCGATCTCCGACGACGAGCGAGCAGAACTCGACTTTCTTCGATACGAGAGCGCGCACCTCCAAGCCCGTGTCCGCGACCTCGAGCAACAGGTGAAGGACACCGCCCGCGAGCGGGACACGATCCAACACGAACGAAACCTCATGGCCCAAGACTTCCAGTGGACGCTCGGCCGTCTCGACTCGTCCCCGCTGGCCCCGGTTCTCCGGCGAATGGAGGGCTACAAGAGGCTCCGCACCAAGTGGGGCGCAGGGCCGGAATGACCGGTGTCGCGCGGTACACCGGCCGTCTCGGTGGTGCCGGAGTCGCCGACGACCTGCCTGGCCCAGCAACGGTTGCGACGCTCTTCGAGTCGGATCTCGTCGTGGTCGCCGACCCCCTGTCTTTTCCCTGGCAGTTCCTCGACCCCGACACGGCGACACCGATGGTGGTCGATCTCCGCGCGTGCTCCGAAGACGATCTCGTCGCACTGCGTGTCGTGCTTCCGGTACTCACACCTGCCGATCGGCTCGTGGTCAACAACGCCGCCCGAACCATTGCCCGTGAGCTGCACCTTCCCGACGAGATGATGCTCGACGATCTTCCCGACGACGGCGAACTCGAAACCCTCGCGCGCGCAAGTCCCAAGCTGTTCGAGAGCCTTCTGCGCGAAGGCCTGGTACCGATTCTCGAACGCGAGATCGAACACGCTGGCGGCGGGCAACGCCCGGTTCGACTCGCCGAGATCAACGCGCCCAACGAATGGACGAGGGCCCTCGTCGACCCCCACCCGGTCGAGATGGTGGACGCCTCATCCGATCTCCGCGGTGCCGCATACGACATCGTGCTGGTTCACGTCGCCGGATCGCGCTCGGTCGCCGTCGATCGACTGATCGGGTGCCTCGATGCCACCGGACTCATCGTGATGATTCTCGACAGCGACGCAACAACCCGTTCGGGTGACATCACGATGGCGTCGATCATGGCCGAGGTTCACGCGTCTCTCGGCCAGTCGTACCTGTTCGAGCACGTGTGGGGCCTTCATCCCCGACCGGGGCGTCCGCCGGTTGGCGGAATCGTGGCTATTCGACCTCTCGCCGGCACCGCGCCCGACCGCCCATGACCGCGCTGATCATCGCCGGTTTTCACCGGAGCGGGACCTCCGCCGTCGCGCAGACGCTCAATCGGGCCGGGCTCTTTCTCGGCCACGACCTGCTCGGGTCGGAGCCGTCCAACCCACACGGACACTTCGAGGACAACGAGGTGATCGAGATCCATCAGGCACTGCTCGACGTCAACGGCGTCGACTGGAAGGCGACCGAACCGCTCGACCCATTCGTTCCGGACGCTCAATGGCAAGCCATCGGGGACCTGGTCCGTCGCCGAAACGCGCTCGGCGAGCCTTGGGGATTCAAGGATCCGAGGGTCTGTCTGTTCCTTCCACTGTGGAGGCATGCCCTACCTGATGCACGAGTCCTCGTCGTGTTCAGAAACCCGGCTGAAACGATCCGGTCGTTGCACATGCGTCATTCGCGACAGATGGTCGTGAACAAGGGCCGAGGCGAAGTACATCGCGACTTCTGGCGGCTCCGCGACCTGGGAGCACGCATGTGGCTCACGTACCACCGCGCCCTGCTCTCGTCGCTCCCCGCCCCCGAGCACGTCCATTTCGTACCTTTCGCCGACCGGGTTGCAATCTCGTCCATCGCAACCACGCTCAACGAGCGTTGGGGCCTGGGACTACACCCGGAGCCGAACGAGCTCGACCCCGATCTCGGCGCGACCAACGTCGACCCGGTGCGTGTCACCGACCATCTGCTCGTCGAAGCGATCGCCGAGGTGTGGACCGAGCTCCACCGTCACGCCGCAAACTCCGCGGCGGTATTGAACAGGTCGGTGTCGTGACCGGTCCGACGTTCCTCGGAATCGGGGCGCAGAAAGCGGGAACGACGTGGCTCCATCGTGCGCTCGAGGACCGCACCGATGTCTGGGTTCCGCCGGTCAAGGAACTCCATGTCTTCGATGAGAAGCTCAGGCATCCCGAGGGGTGGTATTCGTACCTGCGCGGCGATCGAAAGGTCGACAAGCGATGGCGCCGGCAGCTCAAGAACGAACGAATCCGCCGTGCCGAGCGCGAGTCCAACGATGAGGACGAGACGCTCCGGCGACGCTGGGCGTCGAGATACTTCTTCGAGGAGCCCTCGATCGAGTGGTATCACTCGCTCTTCGACGACATCGCAGGTCCTTGCGGCGAGATCACGCCGGACTACGCCGTACTCGACGGCACCGACCTCGCGCGGGTACGAGAGGCCTGTCCCGACGTGCGTGCGATCTATCTGTTGCGAAACCCGATCGAACGGGAGTGGTCGGCCACGATGATGGCGACTCGCAATGCTGGCCGCACCCCCGACATGGTGCTTCGCGGCCGCCACCCACACGTGCGGTACACCGACATCATCGAACGATGGTCCGCCATCGTCGGACCCGGAGCCCTCTACGTCGGGTATTTCGACGATCTGCACCATCGGCCGACCGAGCTGCTGACCGACATCCTCCAGTTCATCGGTGCCGGCACGAAGAACGTCGAGCTGCCTACCGGTCGGCCGAACAGCGGTGGCGTCTCGACGATGCCGGGAGATCTCGCCGTTGGTCTTGCTGAACAGCTCGGCACGGAGATCGACGCGCTCGCGGAGCGAATCGGCGGTCATGCCATCCGGTGGCAGATGATCGCGGAGGATCTTCGCCGGCGTCGCCCAGAACAACAACTCGAATATCCGTTGAGCTCACCCCACCGAGCTGACGGGTACGGGTTGTCCAGCGTGGTGATCTGAGGCTCAAGCGCCGTCCTGTGAGGGTCGATCATTCAGGCGTGAATGAGCATCGCGCGCACCTTTCTCGAAAGCTGGTCCTCGTCGACATCGAGAATCTCCTGTTCGGGGCACATGCTCGAACTGCCGAGGGAGTCCTACGAGAGCAATCGGACCTGATCCTCCAAATCGCCCAGGCCCGACGCCCGACCGACCAACTCGTCGTCGGCTGCAACCCTCGACTGGCGTTCTCGGCACGTGCCGCGTTTCCAACAGCCCAGTTGGTGACCCGCATCGGTGCAGATGGGGCCGACATGGCGCTCATCGAACAGGTCGACTCCACGCATGCAGCGGAGCGATTCACCGAACTGTGCATCGTGTCGGGCGACAACGCCTTCGCTGATGTCGCACACGAAGTCCGCCAAGCCGGCATGCTCGTTCGCGTCGTCGCTCCGCGGTTTGGTCTGAGCGCCGCTTTGCGTCTTCAGTCGGACATCGCCGTATATCTCCCCAACGCGATCTCGCAGCACCCTGACGCCGACGAGGGAAGCCAGGCGGCCTAGAGAGCTGCCGTCTCACATCTCGGCGATTGCTGCCGACCCCAAACCCATGAACCGCCGTTTCTTCCATCGTGCCGACGTACAGGCCAACGGCGAACTCGTGTGGGCCACAAAACACCGGTTCGGTCGGGTCTCCACCCATCGCGAGTACGTCGTCACGAACAACGTGTCCGTCGATGGTGCGTCGATCATGATCCCAGGCCAACACCGATTTCCGATCGGGTGCCGGGCTCGTCTCAAGCTCGGTCTCGAGTTCTGCGACGTCGAGATACTTGACAACGAACCGACGCCCCACGGTGACACCGACCTGCGTATTCGTCTGCTCTCACCGTCGGCGCGATTCATTGCCGTCGTCGAGCAGTGGCTGCCGGAGTCCAAGATCGACCGCACCGAACACGAAGAGGTGTGGGGCGGATCGACCCTCGCCTGACCACCTCAGCGGCGGGCCTCCTCGGCGATCCGCTTCTTGGTTGCAGCCCACGCACAGATCGGGCACGCGGTGAGGTCGTGGTGACGGGCGGGGCAGTACTCCCGACCGAAAAAGATGATCTGAAGATGCCGACGATTCCACGTGTCTTCCGGAAACACGGCCTTCAGATCCTTCTCCGTTCGTTCGACCGTCGTGCCGTTCGAGAGTCCCCATCGAGCTGCCAGCCGATGAATGTGTGTGTCGACGGGAAAGGCCGGAACGCCGAAGGATCCGGCCATCACAACACTCGCCGTCTTGTGGCCGACGCCGGCAAGTGATTCGAGGAAGTCCCAGTCGGGGATGATCTCGCCACCGGCGTCGATGATCTGGTGCGCCATCGTCGACAGGTTGCGCGCTTTCGTCGGGGCGAGGCCGATCTCCTTTATGTATCCGAGGATCTCGTCGGGCGAGAGTGCCGCCATTTCTTCGGGTGTGCCGGCCGCGCGAAAGAGCGCTGGCGTCACTTCGTTCACCTTCTTGTCGGTGGTCTGCGCGGACAGCGCGACGGCGACGACGAGGGTGTAGGGGTCGAAGTGGTCCAGAGGTACGGGAGGATTCGGATACAGGTCATCGAGGAGTTCGCCGATGCGGTCGGCTTTTTCAGCACGTTTCACGCACGGCAACCTAGGGGCGAGGCACGCAGCTCGCTAGGCGAGGAGGGGTCGATCGGGGCGATACGAGACGCCGGTACCACCGAGCACAGAGTCTCGCACCGCCCCAAGCGTTTCCGCCGAAGCAACTTCCGCCAGGACTCCGGAGCTTCCGCCAAGTCGTTCCGTGTCCCTCGAGATCTTCCGCCGACTCCCGCCAGAGCCATTCGATCTCGCTATGTCGCCGTAGCGTTCCCGCTACTTTCCCGCCCAAGCGCAATACCCGCTTTCCAGCGTTTCCGCCGGTCCGCCTGCGCCTGTACTGAATAGTTCGGATGACCCATGCCGACGATGAGCGATCTTTCGTGGTTGTAACGGATCGGAAATCAATGACAGACGACCGGCAAATAGAGATCGTTGATTTCGGGGGATCAGCTCCCGTCCAATGGTGGAGGGTGGACCACTCCAATGGATTCAGAGTCGCACCCAGCCGTGTTCGATCTCGAGATCGGCGTCTTCGTAGCCCGGTTCCCCAGGGAGCAGAACGCGGTACTCCCCCTCGGGATCGTTGACCCGGACCCGACGGCTCTCGGGGCGTGTTGCCATGCGC